>JBAZEK010000002.1:0-305440 GCA_041653995.1 Dehalococcoidia bacterium | reverse complement strand
GCAGTTCGCCGACCGTATCATCTGGATCAAGGACGGCATGATTGAGAAGGAAGAGAAAGCGCGATAAAAACACTGAAGGGCCTGCCGTCCATAGGCAGGCCCTTCAGTCGAATACTAAGTCCCTGGCTTAATTATATCTGGTCAATTCGTCTGCCAGAGCCTTTTTGGGCAGCGCTCCCACCTTGCGGTCGGCCAATTTACCGTCTTTGAAAATAAGTAAAGTAGGTATGGCCTGCACCTGAAACCTGGCTGCCATATCCTGGTTCTCGTCGGTGTTGAGCTTGCCGAAGGTGATCTTACCTTTAAGATCGGCCGCCAGCTCATCGATCACGGGCGACATCATGCGGCAGGGGCCGCACCATGGGGCCCAGCAATCCACCACCAGCGAGCGGTTGTTCCTTATAGCCTCCTCAAGGTTGCTGCTGTTCAGCTCGAGCACGAGCCCTTTTTCTTTCTCCATGTTACCCTCCGTGTTAATTAAACCGTACGTAAATTATATTGCAGGCGTGGAGGAGGGAACATGATTTTAGTCACCGTGTGACCTAAGTAACATGGCTATTTCGATAATTGGTTTATTTCGTCGGCGATAAGGGCTGCCAGGTGTTTTTCGCTGCGAGGGCTGCCATCGAGGCTCTCGCCGGCGATGGTAAGGTGCTTTCGAGCCTGGGATTTATACTCTTCCTTATCAGCACAGGCACGACGGCAGCCGCAGAGTATGATCAGCAGGTCCAATCCCGCGGCATCCGTTGGCGCAACCTCGATGTCCTCCCTGCCACAAGACAGTTTGCGGACCTGCGAGGCCAGTGATGACAGGTCGATCTCCGGGTTACACGAGCCGCAGAACTTCAGCGCTATTTTAATCTTGAGCCTGCCCGGTAAGTTTTATCAGCAGACGAAGAAGGGCTGATCGCCGATCCTGGCCAGCTTCTCCGCCAGTCTCTTCTTGCGCTCGAGGTTGCCGCGCCGCTCGATCATGATCTTCTGCGCCTGGGGTGAGCCGGCGCCGTGCATCGACTCGGCCAGGGCCGTGCCGCAGGTCATGGCATCGATCAGGCGGATCAGCCGTATCCTGGTCTCGGCCGGAACGTCTGAAACACCCTTCATGTATTTATCAACCCATTTGCCCACAGACGGGTCCCTGAGATCGAACTCCGAAGGCATGGTGGCCAGCAGGCCGCCCGTGATGTCATGTGCCAGGCGGGCTATCTCGTAGACGTTGCGCGTTACGTTCAACTTGGTGATGTTGGCCATCAGCGGGTCTGCCTGGTAGCATCCCGCCGGCTGCTGGAAGCCCTGGCAGGAGCAGGCGATCGAGCAGCAGTAAATGGTCTCGGCCAGGTGCATCATCTCGGCCAGCTTGTCCTTTACATGAGAAGCTTTGATCGTGCCCTGTGCCTGCGCCAGCGCGTAAACGGCGCCCACCAGCACATCAGCCAGGCCGCCCTTGCAGCCGCCGTAGTTCTGCCGGTGGAAAGTGGCGAAGCGCTCCACCAGCTCCACGGCAAAGTCATACTCGCCGCACATGAAGACATGCTCGTTGGGCACGAATACCTTATCGAACACGATGAGGGCCTCGCCACCCACGCATCCATACTCCGCGTTGCCCTGGTCCATGGAGCACTCGCATTTGCGCGTATCGTTGGACTGGCGGCCGAAGACGTGCAGCAGGCCCGGCGCATCGATGGGCACGTAGAAGCAGACTGCGTAGTCCTTGTCCTCAGCCCGCATGGCGGAGGTGGGCATGACGAGGTGGCCGTGCGAATTGACCGCGCCGGTGATGTGGGCCTTGGCGCCGCTGACCACGATGCCGTCCTTCTTCTTCTCCACTACGTGGACATAAAGGTCGGGATCCTTCTGCTGGCTGGGGGAGAGGCTGCGGTCTCCCTTGGGATCGGTCATGGCGCCCGAGGGCATCAGGTCCCTTTCCTGGACCATCTTCACAAATTTCTTAAAGCGCTCATGGTAGTCCGTCCCGTATTTTTTATCGACATCGTAGCTTACGGAATAGGTGGCGTTAAGGCCGTCGAATCCCACGCAGCGCTGGAAGCAGCTTCCCGTCTGCTGCCCGATGGCGCGCAGCATCTTCACCTTCTTGACCAGGTCGTCATGTCCCTGGTGGATGTGTGTGAATCGGTTGATCTTGCCTCCGGTGAGGTGAGATGTGGCCGAGCAGAGCTCCTCGAACTCCGGCGCGATAGCCATCTCGTAAGTCAGGGCGGCGGCGTTAACGTGCGGTATAAAAGCCGGATGCTCCGTTATATCCGCGATCTTCTCCCCCATGTAGTAGATCACGGGTTTAAGTCTCTTTAGGCTATTTTTATATTGCTTGCCGGTCATCTGGGACATAACGAATACCTCCTGATAGTAATCGGGCAAAGGCGGTGCGACAGCCGCCAGGACAATGATTATACAATATAGCGGGCTATCTTTTAATATGGCCCGGCAGTATATAGATGTAGGGCTTGCGCAGAATATATCTGTGCAGCCAGCGGTCGAAGCGGCGGAAGGCCAGAAAGAGCACCCAGATCATGGCGTCCTCTTTGTAATATGCCTTGATCTCCTTTTCCGTGAGAGGTTTGACGCCCAGGGAGGCGCCCTCCGTGGCGTAGAATTCGTTGGCAGCCTGCACCAGGCCGGGCACCAGTTCGGGCCGCTGCTCCTTGTAGAAATTTGCGATCAGGTCGGTGGTAACCAGACGGGCATCGTAATAGCGCGTCATCACCCCCTCCAGGAAGAGCCAGCGGATGAGCCAGACCAGGAACGAGGGCGCGCTGCGCAGGAAAAGCTCCGGGTTCAGCCGCTCCCGGCCATCTTTTTTCATGAGGGGAGTGCTGGTATCGAAGTACAGCAGTCCGGATTCCTCGCTCACCCGCGGCGCGGCGGCGTCGAAATCCGCGATGGACCAGTTAGATATCTGGCCGTCTATCCCCAGTGCCCGGTCCGGGTTGGCTGCATTGAACTTCCATACCTTCGTCAGCTCGCGCAGCACGAGCACAAATAGTGTGCGGACACCATCGGTGTTCAGTATGTGGATGGCGCGGTTGCCGATGGAATCGGGATTCAACTTACGCTGAATGTCGAAAGCGATGATATTGCCGGCGTCGGAGGTAAAAGAGGCGAAGCCCCACTGGGGTAAGTTGATGCCCAGCTCTTTTCCCAGCGCCTCGTTGTAGTCTTTATAAAGCGTCTCGTATTCAGCGACCTCTTCTCTGGTTTTAAAGATGGGCATCCGCTTGCAGGCCAGGTTTCTGGTTGTCTCCGTCTGTATTTCGAAGATGGTGCTGATCTCTCCGTATCCCAGCACGCGGGCGGGTATCCTGCTGTTTTCGGGATGTGCCGGATCCAGCCCCTTTTCGAATTCTTTCAGCAGCTCGATATCTACCTGCACGTCGGCCTCCTATAAAATAATCTATTTCAGGCCAAGGAAGGCTGCCGTATCGCCCAGCGCGCCGTCCACGCCTTCCAGAATCTGATGGGCTACCTTCGTATCGATGATCAGCGGCGGCAACAGCTGGCATACCCTCCTATCGTTGTTGGCGTAGATGGCCAGTATGCCGTGGTCGTAGCAGGACTTGGTCAGTATCGGCCCGCAGGCGTCGTTGACCATCTCGATGCCCATCATCAGGCCGAGCTGTCGCAGGCCGGTAAGTATCTTTGGGTGCTTCTTTTTCAACTCAACGAAGCCGTCCCTGAAAACGGCCGCCAGCCTGTTGACGTTCTCCAGGAACGCCGGGCTGGACGATTCATCAAGCACGGCGGAGGCCACCGGGCAGCCCACCTCGGCGCCACCGAAGGTGGAAACGTGAATAAAAGGATTGTTGTGAAAAAAGCTGGAGAGCTCCTTGCGGTAGCAGGTTGCGCTCAAGGGGTAGATACCGCCCGAGAGCCCTTTGCCGATCACGATGATGTCGGGCACGGCGTCGAAATGCTCGATGCCCCACAGTTTTCCCGTGCGCCCCAGTCCGGTCTGCACCTCGTCGATAATGAGCAGCGCCCCTTTGTGCGAGCAGATCCGGCGGGCCTCCCTGAAGAAGTCCCCGGATGGGACAGGCATACCGAGCGTGGCGGGTATCGTCTCGAAGATGACCGCGGCCGTTTCATTGTCCACGGCCTTTTCCAGCGCCGCGACGTTATCGAAGGGGACCTGCAGGAAGCCGGGCAGGTTGGGGCCGAAGGGGGAACGGTACTGCTCGTCCCCGGTGGCCAGCGCAAAGCCTGTGTGTCCGTGATAGCCGCCGACCGCCGAAACGATCTTGTATTTACCAGTGTATCCGCGGGCCAGCTTGATGGCCACGTCGATGGCCTCGCCGCCGCCCACACCGAATACCGTGCAGGAAATGTCGCCGGGCATCAGGCCGGCCAGCTTCTCCCCCAGCAGCGCGCGCTGTTCGCTGATCAGGTGGTGGTTGCCGATGTCGAGCTCCTTCAGGCTGTTCTGCAGGGCTTTAATGACCAGCGGATTGCGGTGGCCCAGATTGAAAACGCCGCCGTTGCAGTGGCAATTGATCAGCCGCTTGCCGCCGGCGGCGTCCCAGACGTAGGGGCCTTCGCGCCGGCCGAAAATGAACTCCATATCGTAGGATTTGAAGGTCTCGGCTTTGCCTGACGATACATATTCGGCGAAACGCCGGACGATGGTTTCTTTGCTGTCTTTCCCTATATATTTCATGCAGGCCTCCTCAAGTGCGTTACAGGGATTGGGGCTCAGCGCGCGGCGCCCGAAGCAAGGTTGACCAGTGCCTTGAGCAGGTCGGCCACCACAGCCCTGGTCGTCCCGTCCGTGAGCCTGCCCGTCTCATCAAATTTCTGGCCGGCGAATGTTACAAAGACCTCTGGTTTGGTTACCGCTCTCACATCGAGGAACAGCAGGGTTTGCCTCAGGTGGTACTGTGCCCGCGATCCGCCCAGCATACCGGTGGACGCGCTCATTATAGCGAGTGGTTTGCCCGGCCAGGCGCTGTCCCCGTGCGGCCTGGATGCCCAGTCCAGAGCGTTCTTGAGCACGCCGGGCATCGAGAAGTTATATTCGGGAGTCGCGATCAGCACAGCGGAGGATGCCCTGATCCTTGACTTGAACTCTTTCACCCTTTGCGGCGGGCTCGCCTCCAGGTCCTGATTGAACGGGGGTATGCCCTCGATGTCGAATATCTCGATCGAGGCGCCGGGGGGTAGCAATTCTCCAGCCGCCCTCAATAAAGCTTTGTTGTAAGAGCCCTGTCTGAGGCTGCCTGCAAACCCGAGGATATTTAGCGTGTCCATCTCCCGCCTCCGTTATTGCGAACTCCCTGCCGCAGGCTGTTCTCCCGGTGCAGCCTGCGGCAGGGAAAAGTGATCGATCGTCAGTTCATATTTATCAAGGTGTCAGCACCAGTTTATAGGCGGCGCCGCTGTTGACCTGGTCTTTGGTCCACAGCATGGGGTGGTATTTGATATTTAGCCAGGGTTTGATCATGTTGTCGTACCATTCGCTGGCCGGGTTGCCGCTCTGCCCCGTGGCATTCATGCTGACGCTATTACTCAGGTCGCTCCAGTCGATGATCATGCGCATGGAGGGGATACTGCTTATCTCGAAGTTACCGCTGTCGACGGTCCAGCGGCAGGCGTTTACTGCGTCGGTGCTGCCGCCGGCCGGGTACGGGCCCCTGTTGACCAGCGATTCCAGCGGCTTGATACCGCTGGCGCCCAGCGGGTTGCTGGAGAAGGTGGCCGTATGCAGGTCGCCCCACTTCCACTTGCTGCGGTCGGGTCCCAGCGCAGCTACGGTTGCGTCGTATCCTTCCTTGAAGGACCTGGACAGAATTTCATCGCGGGTTTCCTTTATATCCGTTGTCAGCACAGCGTCCCACCAGGGGTCATCGGGATTCTTGAGCAGCTGATAGATGGCCCACATGTCCCTGTCGTCGCCTTCCGATTTAATGATATCGCCCAGCTGGTCCTGTACCGTGTTCTTGACCAGCTTCATCCAGAATTCGGCATAGAGGGCTGCCTGCGGGCTGTCCGCGTTGAAGTTCTGGTCCCATTGCACCAGCCAGCTCTTGGCATCCTTCAGCGCCGGGTCCTCGAACTTGACATTGGCCAGGTAGGGCATGATCTCTCCCACGCTCAGCACCTTGTTGTCTCCCTGAATCTTCTGGAAGGTCTCAATGCTGTGCGGCGCCAGGGCTTTGATCAACTGCTCGATGCGCTGGCCGCGGTATCCGAAGTTCCATTCGTAGCCGAGGTTATAGTTGAGGTTGGGATCGAGGTGTTTTTTCAGGAAATCGTAGTACGACGGGGGAGCGACAGCCTGGTTGGCCGTGATGATGTAACCGCGTTCCGGGTTATAGGCGCGCGGCAGCAGGTCGAAGGGTATATAGCCCTTCCACTCGTACTGGTCGGTCCAGCCCGGCACGGGCAGCAGGCCGCTGTGATTCTTATCTCGAATGGGCACCTTGCTCGGCATCTGGTAGCCGATGTTGCCCTCCTTATCGGCGTAGACAAAGTTCTGGGAGGGGCAATCCCAGTTTCTGAGAGCGTTGCGGAACTCGGTCCAGTTGCTCGCCGTGTCGATGCCGTATATCGCGGATACCAGCGTTCCGGGATCGAGGGCCGTCCAGCGCAGGGCCAGCGGGTCCTTGTTGTTGAAGCCGAAGAACTGGCCGGTCATGGCATCGTATTTATTGTCGTTGATGATCGGGCCGAGGTGTGTCTCCCTGACTTTAATGGTGATGGGCGATGAGCCGTCGCCGAAATCGATGGCCTCGTTGCGTGTGGTCATGTCGCGCCATGCGCCGTTCCACTCATACTGCAGCGAGTTATCAGGGTTGACCTTGATCTGATAGTGGTCGTGAACATCGGGGTAGACATTGGTCACGCCCCAGGAGATGTTGTTATTGTGTCCGACGATGACGCCCGGGCTGGGCGCGAAGGCAAACCCCACGACGTCATACGGCCGGCCCTTCCCGTCGTCGGGGCAGTGCAGGCCGATCTCATACCAGATGGAGGGCATTTGAATGCCCAGGTGAGGATCGTTAGCCAGCAGCGCCTTGCCGCTCTGCGTCAGGTTGCCTGAAACAACCCAGTTGTTGCTGCCTATGCCTGCGGACGGCCCCATCACCCAGCTGAGGTCCGGCCTCGGATCGTCGTAAGCCTGTATGGATGAAACGGGCTCTCCTGGCACCGGCATAGTGTCGACGGATGGGGCGGCCGGTACCGTCGACCTGTCCATTACCTGGACGTCCGCGTCATGGATAATAGTGGGCTTATCCCCGTAACCCCAGGGCGGCGTCTGCCATTTGTCGGCCGTATCCTGGCCCAGCGCAGCGTAAAGCTTGGAGCGCTGTATCTCTTCGTCGCCGCTGTAGCCCAGGTCGTAGCACATCAGCTTGCCGAAGGCCAGGGTGTCCATCGGGGTCCACGGCTCGATATTGAACTTTACGCCGGTCAATCCCAGGATGCTGTAATTGACGGAGAGGTCCTGGGGGCTGCGCTTGGATATATAGGCGTTGACACCGGCTGCGAAGGCATCCAGCGGGGCGAGCTGCTCAGGTGTATAGCTGGCATATTCTTCTTCCGCCACTTTGTACCAGCCCAGGGTGCGCAGGTAGATATCGGTGGAGACCAGGCTGGCCTTTTTCCCGGTGAGCTCTTCTATGCGGCCGCCGCAAATGTGCCGGAACATCTCCATCTGCCACCAGCGGTCCTGCGCCTGGATATAACCCTGAGCAAAATTGAGGTCATGCATGTTGTTGGCATAAATATGCGGTATGCCGCTGCTGTCGCGTATTACTTCGACCTTGTCGTAGAGGCCGTTTACCTTGATGTTCCCGTCTATCCTGGGCAGCGACGCGTTGTTAATATAATTGAAATAGCCGGCGCCGCCGGCACACAGTATGACTATGATGCCCAGTATGACCAGGGCAGTGATTAAACTCGATTTGCCTCCTTTTTTCTTCTTGGGGGGTTTAGCTACGCTTTCAGGGGTTGTTGTTTCCTTTTCATTATCAGTCAAGGTGTCCTCCTTCCTCTCTTATTTCAACTTCGGGGACGAAGCTTGCAGGTCCAATCCCTTTGCCTGCATGATATTACTCTGAAAACGCGCCTGCCGTCAAAGCGGTGCAAATATGACGGCGGGCGCGCCTTAATGAGCGGCTCAGTCGAACCTTTTCTGTACCTGTTGCCGGATAATGGAGCTGGCCGGTGCTCTGCCTCGCAGGCTACGGATTTAGCATAAGCCTGTGTGCCGCGTCGGCCTCCACCTGTTCACGGGTCCATGGCATGGGATGGTATTGGACCCTGGCCCACGGCGGTATCATGCTGCCGTACCAGAGATTGCCCGGATTGCCGCCCTGGCCGGTGGAGTTCATGCTCACGCTTTTGCCGAAGTCCGACATATCGACTATCAGACGCATGGAAGGGATGAGTGTGATGCTGAAATTTCCCTTGCTGACATACCACATCTCGTTGTTGACACACTCGGTGTTGCCTCCCACAGGCACAGGACCCTGGTTGACCAGCGACTCGATGGGAGCTATCCCGCTGGCGCCCAGCGGGTTGCTGACGAAGGTCGCTTTATGTAGTTTTCCCCACTTCCACTGGCTGCGGTCCTTGCCCATGTCGGCCACGGCGGCCGCATAGCCCTCCTTGAACGATTGCGCCAGTATCTCATCGCGTGTCTCCTTCTTATCGGCCGTCGCAGCATTATCCCACCAGGCGTCGTTGGGGTTCTGCATCAACAGGTTGACGGCCCACATTTCCTTGTCCACGCCGTCCGTTTTGGCGGCGTCTCCCAGCTGGTCCTGGAACAGGTTGCGCATCAGGCGCATCCAGAATTCGTTATAAAGCGCAGCCTGGGCACTGTCCTCGCTGCAGAGTAGGTCCCATTTGAGCAGCCAGTCCCTGGCGTCGCTCAACTCCGGGTCATCGAACTTCAGCCCGGCCAGGTAAGGCAATACCTCGCCGGCGGGCAGGGATTTAACATCACCCTGTATGGTCTGATACGTGGCGACCGGATTGGGGGCGAGCTGTTTGATCAGTTCGTTGATGCGCTGGCTGCGATAGCCGTAGACCCATTTGTTGTACTTGCTGCCGAAATTGGCGTTCACGTCCGGTCCCAGCTGTTGATTGAGGAACTCATAGTATTGCGGGGGAGCGACCTCCTGGTTGGCCGCTACTATGTAGTTACGCGCCGGATTGTAAGCGCGTGGCATCAGGTCGTAGGGTATGTAGCCTTTCCACTCGTATTCGCTGGTCCAGCCCGGCGCCGGCAGCTGTCCCGTGTAGTTGGCGGGGCGGACGGGTATTTTGCCGGGCATCTGGTAGCCGATGTTGCCCTGCGTGTCCGCGTAGATCAGGCTTTGCGAAGGCACGTCCCAGTATTGTAGCGCATCGCGGAACTCCTGCCAGTTCCTGGCCGTATTGAGCCCGAGGATGGCCAGCGAGATGCGGCTGGGCTCCAGCGCCGTCCAGTGCAGGGCCAGTGGATCTTTATTGTTGAACCCGGCCGTCTGGCCGGTCTTGGCGTCATATTTGTTATCGTTGGTGATGGGGCCCAGGTGGGTCTCACGGACCTTGACCGTTATGGCCGGCTTACCGTCGCCGAAGGAGATCGTCTCATCCCTGACGGTCATGTCCCGCCATTTCCCGTCCCATTCGTACTGGAGGGGATTATCCGGATTCACCCGGATGATGTACTGGTCGTTGACATCGGGGTAGACGTTGGTAGTGCCCCAGGCGATGTCGTTATTGTGACCGCAGACAACCCCCGGATTGGCGGCGAAGGTGAAGCCCGAGACGTCGAATGGATACCCCGTGCCGTCGTCCGGGCAGTGCAGGCCCACCTCGTACCAGATGGAAGGCTGGGCGATGCCCAGGTGCGGGTCGTTGGCCAGCAGCGCCTTGCCGCCGGCGGTCATGTTGCCGGAGGCCACCCAGCTGTTGCTGCCCGTGCCCTCCAAGCCGCCGGTTATTTGAGTGAGATCGGGGACCAGCACCTCGTAGATTTTGCCCGGCGCGGCAGGCAGGGAACCGACGTCGACGGAGGTCGACATCACCGCCGCCGATTCCTCGATAACCTGGATATCATCGTCCGTCAATATGGTGGGCTTGTAGCCGTGAGGCCAGGCCGGCACCAGCCATTGCTCGGCCATTTCGGCTTCCATCACATCATATAGCCTGCTGCGCATCACCTCGGGATCGCGGCTGAGCCCCAGGTCCCAGGCCATCAGCTTGGCGAAGGAGAGGGTATCAAGCGGGCTCCAGGCGTCGACCTTAAACTTCACGCCGGTCAACCCCAGGATGGAGTAGTTCACCGACAGCTGCGCGGGGCTCCTGCCGGATATATAGGCGTTGACTCCCTCGCTGAAAGCGTCCAGCGGGGCGCGCTGCTCCGGCGTCCAGGAGTCGTACTCCTTCTGGCAGACAGCGTAGAGGCCCAGCGAGCGGAGATATATATCGGTATTGACCAGGCCGGCCTTCTTGCCCGTCAGCTCTTCGATGCGGCCGCCGCAGGTCTTGCGGAAGAACTCCATCTGCCACCAGCGGTCCTGCGCTTGCGTGTAACCCTGCGCGAAGTAGAGGTCGTGCATATTTTTGGCGTAGATATGCGGGACGCCGCTGTCGTCGCGGATGATATCGACGCTGTCCCGCAGCCCTTTGGCCTGCAGTTCGCCGTCTATTTTCGGCTGCGGGCTGTTAATAATCGATTGATAGTAGATGAAGCCCCCTCCAAACAGCAGCACAATCAGGGCCAGGATAACGAACAATACGATCTTGCCGGCCTTGCCGGCGCCGCCTTTTTTCTTCACGTCAACCTCCTTATATTTTGTGGATCAAGCGATAGCTGTTCAGGCTGTTTAAATCAACTGTGTGGAAATTAAGTGTAGAACCTGGCCACCCTTTCAAACGGCTCGCGGCTGCTGCGGAACTTGTTGGCTGGATTTTTATCATCCTCGTAGCCGATGGGGATGCCCATCACCATCAGTTTGGAGGGCAACAGGCCAAGTATGCTGCGCAGCACGTCGGGGTAGAGCACGGGCATCAGGGCCGGAATTGTGCTCAGCCCGTGCGCGGTGGCCAGCAGCATGATGTTCTGGGCGACAAGTCCGCAGTCGAAGATGTTCCATATATTCGTCCCGTTGTCCGCGTGGTGGAACTCGCTGTCGATCATGATATATATACAGGTCGGAGCGCCCCACAGCCTGAAGCCGAACATCTGCCATTCCAGGCGCTTCTGCTTGTCCTCGCGCGCCACACCCAGCTTCTCCAGCACGCCGGCCATGACGGCCTGGCGCCGCGATTTCCAGGGCTCCGGGTACTGTAAAGATATGGGGACATCAAGGTTGGGCATCTTTGTGGAATTGTCGATGAAGGCCTGCTTGATCTCATCCAGCTTCGCGCCGCTGACGATGGCGAATTCCCAGGGCTGGCTGTTGGAGGCGGAGGGGGCGCGCAGGGCCCCTTCGACGATCTTCTTAAGAATGTCCTGAGGGATGGGGTCGGGTTTGAAAGCCCGCGCGGAGTGTCTCCTGTTAATAGTTTCCAGTACATCCATAGCTGCAGCCTCCTGATTTTTGTCGCCGGGAGCGGACAATACATGATAGCGCTAATCCGGCCGGGGATTCAATAGAAAGGACAATTCCTGCCGGGGGCGCTGATTGTACTAAAATAGAATATCGTGCCTGCCACAAACCGTCCGACTGCCGAGGTCGTTTCCAACGATCCCACCGGGATAGCGCGCGTCTTCCGGGCGTTGCGCTACCGCAACTACCGGCTGTTTTTCATCGGGCAGGGCATATCGCTGATCGGCACGTGGATGCAGCAGGTGGCCATGAGCTGGCTGGTGTACAGCCTGACCAATTCCGCCTGGCTGCTGGGCGTGGTGGCCTTTTCGGGCCTGATCAGCAACTTCCTGCTGACACCCTTTGCCGGGGTATTGGTCGATCGCCTGGACCGCCATCGTATACTGGTGGTTACGCAGGCGCTGGCCATGCTGCAGGCTTTAACGCTGGCGGCGGTCGTACTGACGGGATCGGCTGCGGTCTGGAACCTGATCCTGCTGAGCATAGCGCTGGGGCTGATCAATGCCTTCGACATGCCCACCCGCCAGTCTTTCGTTTTGGATATGGTGTACAACCGCGAGGACCTGGGCAACGCCATCGCCCTCAACTCCTCCCTGTTTAATGCCGCCAGGCTGATCGGGCCATCCATAGCCGGAGTGCTGGTGGCGCTGGTGGGCGAAGGTCTCTGTTTCCTGATAAACGGTATCAGCTTCATCGCGGTCATCGCCTGCCTGCTGGCCATGCGGATGGCGCCGACCCCGGCCAGGGTAGCAAAGGGGGATTTCTTCAGCGGCATGAAGGACGGCGCGAATTACGCCTTCGGCTTTCCGCCCGTGAAATACATCATAATATTGCTGGCCTTCTCCGCACTGGTGGCCATGCCCTATCCTGTGCTTATGCCTGTGTTCGCCGGGGAGATATTGCAGGGAGGGGCCAATACGCTGGGTTTCCTGATGGCGGCAGCAGGGGTGGGCGCCCTGGCGGGCGCGATCTATCTGGCCTCGCGTAAGAATGTGTTCGGCCTCGATAAGATTATAGTGCTATCATCCTGCAGCTTCGGCGTCGGCCTGATATGTTTTTCCTTTTCCCGTCTGGTGGTGCTTTCCATGCTGTTTATGGCGGTAACCGGCTTCGGCATGGTGGTGCAGCTGGCAGCCAGCAACACCATCCTCCAGACGATTGCCGATGACGATAAGCGGGGACGCGTCATGAGCATCTTTGTCATGTCGTTCATGGGGCTGGCCCCCTTCGGCAGCCTGCTCTATGGAGGGCTGGCCGATGTAATCGGCGCGCCCTATACTCTTCTTATTGGAGGGGTTTGTGTCCTTACCGGGGGCATGATATTTGCGCGCAAATTCTCGTCTGTCAAAGATATGGTGCACCGGGCTTACGTCAAGAAAGGATTGATGCCGGATAAATGATCAAAAAACAAATAACCATAGGCAGCTTTAAAGCTGCCTATGGTTGCGAATGTCAGCTTATACGATGTTTAGGCTTTGCCGATGCGGAACATCTTGGTGCCGCATTTGGCGCAGACACCCTGGGTTGCCGGTTTGCCATTCTTCATTTTAATGGCCTTGGCGTTCTTCATTTCCCTCTTGGCTCTGCATTTCATGCAATAAGCGTCCATCAATGTACCTCCTATGTGATTTGAACTTAGCATAGAGGATTGTTTGAAGCTTGTCAAGTGGGGGAAGATACTTAATTAGCTATAAAACCCAAAAATTCTCGTCGCTGATCGTAAAAATAGCTGAAAATGTCATGAAAATCATACGGGCGGTTATAGTACAATAGTCCTGCATGCCGTCGCGCTTTGCCAGCGCAAGCGCTTTTTCACTATAATTGTGCACCCGCGATTTTATAGTTGATGGTGTTTGAGTGAATGTAGTAGCGCTGGTCGGCATGCCGGGCTCCGGGAAATCGGAGGTAGCCCGTGTCTTTCACAGGCACGGCTTTGTCACTGTCAGGTTTGGAGATATCACGGATGAGGAGGTGCGTAAAAGGGGCCTCAAGCTTGACGAGGAGAATGAAAGGCAGGCCAGGGAGGACCTGAGGAAAAAGCACGGCATGGCGGCCTATGCCATACTCAACCTGCCGCGCATCGAGGATGCCTTGCAGAAGTCCAATGTCGTGATAGACGGCCTGTACTCCTGGGAGGAGTACAAGTACCTCAAGGACAGGCTGGGCGGCAGATTGCGCATAGTAGCCGTCTGGTCCTCGCCCGACATCCGTTACGCCAGGCTGAAAGGCAGGGCGGTGCGGCCTCTCACAGCGGATCAGGCCGGGTCGCGTGACTACGCCGAGATAGAGAACGTGAACAAGGGCGGTCCCATCGCCATGGCCGATTACACCATCGTAAATAATGGTACACTGCAAACGTTGGTGGAACAGGCTGATAAAATAGTACAGGTGCTCAAGTGAAAGAGATCGAAAGGCCGTCGCTGGATGAGTATTTCCTTAAGATAGCCGCCGTGGTAGCCGAGAGGGCTACCTGCCGGCGCCATCACGTGGGGGCCGTCACCGTCAAGAACAAGCACATACTTTCCACCGGTTATAACGGCGCCGCCGCCGGGGTTAAAGATTGTTTGGAGCTGGGTTGCCTGAGGGACGAGCTGAATATCCCATCGGGTACCAGGCATGAAATCTGCAGGGGCATACATGCCGAGCAGAACGCCATCATCCAGGCGTCGCTGCACGGCGTCAGCCTGGAGGGCTCGACCATTTACTGCACGCATTCCCCCTGTATACTCTGCGCCAAGATGCTGGCCAACGCGCGTATCAAGCGCTTCGTCACCTTCGGCAAGTATGCTGACGATGCCTTTCTGGAGCTGTTCAAGGAGGCCGGCATCGGGTACGACCTGAAGCCCAGGCCGTCTTTTAGCATCACGCCCCTCGATTAAATTAAGGTCAGGTGGATAAAATGCGCGAGTGCAAGATAAGCAACAACAAGACTATTTGTAATTGCACGTATGAGCCGTGCTCCCGCAAGGGCATCTGCTGCGAATGTATCGTTTACCACAGGGAAGCCGGCGAATTGCCCGCCTGCTACTTCCCGCCTGAGATAGAGCGCACCTATGACCGGTCAATAGAGCGGTTCATTTCTCTCCACGGGAAAAAGCAGCGCTGAGGTTTATTGAGAACTTTAATCTACCTGGTTTTTGAAACCGGGCAAGATGTTATATCATGACCTGGTGAGTAGAAGGTCAGTATACGCTATTGTCTGTGCAGTTTTGACAGTGATGTTAATACTGCCGGGCTGTATCGGAACTAATCCCTCTAACTCTGGTGCGAGTTGCCGGCCTTTCACCATTTTTCCTGCGACCAGGCTCACGTATGGTTTCTGGCCCTACTGGATGCATCCTTATGCATATCAACCAGACTGGAATTGCCTGGATTACGTCTGTTATTTCTCTCTGGATGCTAATGCCGACGGAACATTAAATAAGGACAATATCGAAGCAGAATACTACATTGTCAGGGATGCCGCCCATTCACAAAAGATAAAGGTCCCTCTGGCCCTCACCTGTTTTGACCAGGACACTCAGGATGAGATACTCGCCTATCATAGAGATGAGCTGGTAAATAATATGGCGCGAAAACTGCAAGACCTTGGCGCCGACGGTGTCTGCATAGACTTCGAAGCTGTGAGAGATAGTAATTCGTTAACTCATGGCTCCAATACAGATTTAATGCAGAGCTTCATGATGAAATTGCACGATACCCTTAAGGGTATAAACAGCGACTACCATATATCGTTTTGCGTACTGGGTAATGTAGAAAAAGTGTACCGGAACAGTGCTTTGTCAAAATATACGGATGCCGTGATCCTCATGGGGTATGAGTACCACTGGTCAACAAGCCCGGTAACAGGAGCTATTTCTCCTTATAACGATCCGAACCAGCTGAGTGTTGGCGACTCTGTAGACACACTTAAGAAATATTATCCTTCAAATATGATAATCCTGGGATTGCCCTTCTATGGTTATGATTGGCCCTGCACGTCGGGTGAACCTGCGGCACGCACTACTGGAGAAGGAGCTATTGTTTATATGAATTCGGCCATTGCCAATGCCAAAATGTACGGAAGACTCTGGGATTCCGACACACATACACCCTGGTATAAGTACCAATCTCAGGATGTGTGGCATCAATGCTGGTACGATGATGAAGAATCGCTGGGCTTGAAATTTGACTATATTAATTCTGCGCAGCTTGCCGGCCCGGGTTTCTGGGCGCTGGGCTATGAAGGGTCCGATGCGGAGATATGGAGTGTAATAAAACAGAAGTTCAACCGGCGTTAGTCGATCGAGCAATCAGCCCCGCCGTCACAGGGGCGCCTTAATCTGCACCTGCTGTGTATAAACGGCTGTGGCCCCGCTCTGCAGGGTCGCTTTTATCGTCAACGGATACAGGGCATCATCGCTGAATCCCCCACCGATCATGGTGAATTTCCGGCTGATGCTTGCGCCGGGCATCAATGGCGCCGAGGGAGAAACATCGAAGCTGAAATCGAAGGACCTGCCCGCTACCAGGGTGGCCGTTAAGCTCGTTATGGGCTCGGTGGACACATTTTTAAGGGTGATCTCCACCGTCGGACCGCCCGGTGTAATCGGCGGGATGGGTCCCGTCACCGATATAATTCCCACGGACTGGATCTGCGAGCCATTGTTACACGCTGCTCCTCCTGTTAATATAATAACAGCCGCAAACATGAAAATAAGGGCCGCGTGAGAAGATTTGTGGAGACACCGACAAATATAATTCCATCTTTTCACGGGATAATACCTCCTTAAATCGACTTCAGGCTTAAGTAAACTACCACCTGACATCGATATTCGACACGATGCCCATTGGCTCCCAGATTGGCCCAAGCCCGGCTTTCTCCTTGTCCAGACCTGCCTCTTGCGATTTCAGCAGGTATAGCGACATCTGGAGCTGCCCTTTCCATTCGCCGGCACGGCGGGCCTCGCTGCTGCCGGCTATGAATGTGGTCCCGCTTACCCACCGGTTGTATTCCTCCACCTCGCTGTTATAGGCCTCGACCTTTTTGTTAAAGCCGGCCAGCTTGGCCTCGAATTCACCGCTTTTTACCCTGTAGCTCTCGTAGTATGCATAGTCCGGAGACGGATTGACACTCAGGCTGATGAAGCCGAGCTCTTTGCCCTTCTCAACGTAAGCCACACGGTCCCCTTCGGTAACGGATACGCCGCCGTCCGCTTCAGCCTCCAGTTTGTGCAGATCCATTAGATGTTCTTCAGCGGTCTGGCCTGTGGAATCTGTGAAAACCAGGCCGCGGTCGGTGGTGTTGAAGGCGTTCACAGCATGTCCGATGGGCCGGCCGGCCAGGTCTACGCCCACCCAGGCCGCCCGTATGCCCGCCTTCTCCGCGTTGTTGTGCACGTCCTGGGCAAATGCCCCGCACATGAAATCCTCGTCAACATACTCCATCTCGTCCGTCCTGTCCGCTTTCAAGAAGGCCACAAGCTGGTCCCAGGTAGGATCCACGGCGGCGGGATTATTCTTGAGCACCACCCTGAATCCGTACGTGCCGTTGTAGGGCAACTGCTGCGTGTTGCCCTGGCAGGCCGGGATAACAAGAGCCAATATGAGGGCAGCCGCTAATAAGGCCGGCGCAAATGGTCTGCTCATTTGCATGACTCCCGCAGGCTGTAGATGCACCCGCAGTAGTTCTGTCGGTAAAGCCCCCAGCTCCTCGCCATCTCCATCGACCTCTTGAAACCATCCTTCTTCTTGAAGTCCCTCGCCATATACCTGTCTCCGCCTATCTCTTTCCCGATGCGGTTGATCTCCGCCGCCTGTTTATGCGGGCTGATGGTTAAGGTAGAGGTGAAGGCATCCGCCCCTCTTTCCCGCATGAAATCGAAGGCCTTTGCGAGGCGCAGCCGGTAGCAGACGGAGCAGCGCGAACCTCCCTCGGGCTCATCTCCCATCCCCGCCGTTAGCTTGTTCCAGGTCTCGAAGTCGTAAGGCCCGGCCGCCAGCGTGAATTGGAGCTTATCGGCAACTCGCTGCACTGCCTCCAGCCTGCGGCGGTACTCCTCTTCGGGGTAGATATTGGGATTATAGAAATAGCCGGTGACCTGATGGCCCTCGTTTAAAAGCACATCGGCGGCGCCCGCCGCGCAGACGCCGCAACAGATATGCAGTACAACATTCATCGGTTTAACGCTGACGCGTGCCTCAGGACTTCTTGCCTTTGGTCCTCTCCTCCAGCCGCTTCTGGATCCTGGTGATAAACTCGGGATCGGAGAAGCCCAGGCTCTGCGCCATGCCGGCGCATTCCAGACCGTCGGCCACGCTCATGTTCATGCTCATATCGATGTTGCGCTTGGCCAGGCCAACGCCGATGGGGCCGTTGCTCGCGATTTGTTTGGCCCAGGCGATGCCGGTTTTCTCCAGGTCCTCCTGTTTGACCACCTCGTTGACCATGCCCCACCTCTCCGCTTTTTCAGCACCAATAGTCTTGCCGGTCAGTATCAGTTCCTTGGCCCTGCCCACTCCCACCATGCGAGGCAAACGCTGGCTGGCGCCGTCGTCGGGCACCAGTCCCATCACTACCTCGGGTATACAGAACGTAGCCTCGGGGCTGCAGATCCTCAGGTCGCAGGCCAGAGCCATCTCGCAGGCGATGCCCAGGCAGAAGTTGTGGATCAGCGCGATGACCGCCTTCTCGAGGTATTCGATCTCGTTGTAAGCCCGCTGTGCCATCCTCACGAACCTGCGGATATCCTGCTGGCTTCCGCCGGCCTGGAAGGCGGTCAGGTCCGTGCCGGCCGAGAATCCCTTGCCTTCGCCCGAGAGCAGCACGGCTCCTACGCTGGGACGCGACGCCACCTCTGCGAAGCATTTCTCGATGTCCCAGAACATCTGGGGGTTGATGGCGTTCCTTTTATCAGGCCTGTTCAGTTTTACGTGGAGAATGCCGTCCTTTTCGGTGTAGGCAAGAGTCTCGAATTGCATGATGCGATCTCCTTAAAATTATTGTGGGACTGATGTCATCCGGTGCCGAACAACAACCCTAATTAAAATAGCTGTCGCAGCCACGGAATGTCAAGCACATATCCGTCGTCGGACAGCTATTCGCCGGACCGATGCCGGCTTGGTAAGGAGACCGGACACACTGTGTCGCAACCGGTTTATCAGGCCTTTTTACTCTTCACCCTGTCGAGGAAGCGCTGCTCGACCCTTTTGATAAAGTTGGGATCGGACATCGCCAGGCTCTGCGCCATGCCCGCGCATTCCAGCGCATCATGTATGCTCATGTTGTAGCTCATGTCGACGTTGCGCTTGGCCAGCCCC
Source organism: Dehalococcoidia bacterium (assembly GCA_041653995.1). Lineage (NCBI taxonomy): Bacteria > Bacillati > Chloroflexota > Dehalococcoidia > Dehalococcoidia bacterium. Next base: position 286,583 of record JBAZEK010000002.1, on the reverse strand, counting down.
ACGCTGACCATGCCGTTGGCCATGATCTCTTTGGCCCAGGCGACGCCTGTTTTCTCCAGGTCCTCGAATTTGACGATCTCGTTGACCAGCCCCCAGCGCTCGGCCTTATCGGCGCCAATAGTCTTGCCGGTCAATATCAGCTCCTTGGCCCGTCCCACGCCCACCACGCGGGAGAGACGCTGGCTGCCGCCGCCGTCCGGCACCATGCCCATGTTCACCTCGGGTATGTTGAAGGTGGCTTCGGGGGTGCAGATCCTCAGATCGCAGGCCAGCGCCATCTCCAGCGCTCCGCCGAAACAGTAGTTATGGATGAGGGCGATAACCGGCTTCTCCAGCAGCTCTATCTCGTTGAACATGGCCTGGAACATGCGTACGCCCCGGCGGAGGTCCGCGGCGCTCATCCCCACCTGGAATGAGTTCAGGTCGGTGCCGCCGGAGAAACACTTCCCCTCGCCTGACAGCAGCACGACCTCCACTGAGGCCCCGGTCGCCACCTCGGCGAAGCACTGCTGAACCTCTTTGATCAGATCGAAGTTCATGGCGTTCCTCTTCTCGGGCCTGTTTAATTTTACGCTGAGGATGCCGTCCTTTTCGCTGTGGGCAACTGTCTTGAATTGCATTTCCGTCTCCTTTTTATTATTTCTTTATAATCTGTGAGCGCAGCCGGTTTTCAGCGGGATGCGCCTTTGTGCGGTTTGGGTGGAGTGCAGAAGAGTATGAGGACCACGCCGATCAGACCGCCCACGCAGCCGATGAGCATGGCCGCATCGTAGTTGCCGTAGATATCGAACATGAAGCCGGCGAAGGCCGGCGACATGAACTGGAAGATCGAGTTGACCGGGTTGGTGATCCTGCTGATGCTGGGGAAATGTGCCGCGCCAAAGTAATTGCCCACTATAAGAGGCGTTGCCACATAGGCCGCCCCGAAGCCGAATCCCGACAGCAGCGGGAAAATATATACGGCCCACAGGGTATCTTTCGATGCGATGGTGAAAAGCACGCCGCCCACCAGCAGAGAGAAACCGGCGATGGCTATCAGATATCGTGTCTCTATTTTCTCGCCCAGAAACGATATGCTCAGCCGCCCGATGATGCTGCAGGCCAGTATCAGCCCGTAGATAAAGGCAGGGTGGAATATGAGCTGCGGGTCGGTGGGCAAGAAGCCGCGGTCAAGCATATGGGCGGGGGTCTGCGTCAGCACGGCCTGCCAGAGGAAATAGATCAGGCCCGTGGCGCCCACGATCAGCCAGAGAGCGCGTGTCCTGACGGCGTCCCGGAAATTCCAGTTAATCGGGGTGCGGTAGGTCTTGACCATCCGGTGCCTGGCATGGGCAACGGCCGTCTGCTCCGCCTGGGGAGATAAGCCGTCCGGATGCTGGCCCAGGTCCTCGGGACGGTTGCGCACCGCGATCAGGGCTATGACGGCGCCGGCCAGGCAGGCCAGCGCTATGACGTACCAGCCCACGCGCCAGTCATTGCCGAAGCTGACGATGCAGTTGCTTACGATCTGGGGGTAGATGAAGCCGCCGATGGCGCCTCCACCCAGCACCAGCCCCAGAGCCAGCGCCCTGTGCACATTGAACCACAGAAGCACCAGCGCCTGCACCGGTACCACGGAGCTGAAGGAGAGCCCCAGGCCCACGAAGAAACAAATGACCCAGTATACGACAGGGTAAGAATGCCCGAAGATGGTTACACAGATCTGCGCCATCCATGCCATCAACACGCAGAATACAGTGATGACCACGCCGCCGATGGCCAGTGTCTTTCTCGGGCCGAAACGGTTGATCAGCCATGGTATAACCAGCGCGCCCATGCCCAGCATGATGCCGATGATGGAGTAGCCGACATTTACCTCTCCGCGCTGCCAGCCCAGGTCCTGCACCATAAAGGTATAGATGACGGGCGGACCGTAAAGCGCGAAGCCGATGGGGATGGAGTATACCAGGCAGAGGATGGGAAGCAGCCACCAGCCGTAAAAACCGGCAGCCTCGCTTTTTACAGACATGGGACGTATCTCCGCATAGCCTTCGCCGACCTGAAGAGCAATTATATCACCAACAGCGGCCCGGGATAACGACAGTCCCCTCAGCATTGCGGCGTATGGAAAGATGCGCAAAAGCGCAATTGCAGGTTAAGCATAATGGCGGATGGCGCTGGTTGCCCGCAGTGCTAAATTATAAGTAGCCTGAAGAAGAACCAGGGACAGGAGGAAAACAAAATGGCGAAGACAATAGAGAAAGTTGAAACGGCACCTGAGGTCGGCGCGGAGAGAGCGTTCAATTTCTGGACCGATAAGACTCCATGCTGGGAGATGTCGCACTGCACCAACATGGTGAAAGCCGAGTGTCCGGCGTTCAAATATCAGTTCCTGCCCTGCTGGGAGATCGAAGGCACCTACTGCAAGCTGGACGACTACGGAGCGGACGGCAAAGACACCAGCATCTGCGAGGTCTGCCGCATCTATAAGAGCTACGGCGGCGGCCAGCCCATCCAGTTGAAGCTGCTCGGCCGCGGCATCAACACCTCATTGAAAGCACTGGAAAAGGTTAAGGCGCTCTGAACTTAATCCTGATAGACGGGACAGCGTCCCCCCTTCTCAGGAAGGGGGGATTTTTTTATGGTCGGCAAAGCCCGCTGACACTTGCGCTTTTGCGCAAAAGCAGATTAAGCGTTAAAGCGGATGGCGCTGCGCAGCGTGCATGTTAAATTGTAAACGTACAAAAGAGTACTGAACTTGCAACAAGGAGGATAATACAATGGCTGAAACTAAAGCGAAGGTTAATAAAGAGACCTCGGTAAAAGAGGAGAAAGGCGTTAATTTCTGGACGGATAAATCGCCGTGCTGGGAGCTCTGCAACTGCCCCGAGATGATCAAGAGCGAATGCCCCGTCGATAAATACCAGTTCCTCCCCTGCTGGGAGATCGAGGGCACCTACTGCAAGCTGGACGACAAGGGCGCCACCGGCCGCGACACCAGTATCTGCGAGACCTGCCGCGTCTACAAGAAGTACGGCAACGGCGAGCCGATCGTACTGAAGCTCTTCGGCAAGGGCATTGACACCCACATCAAAGAGCTGGATAAAATAGTCAAATAAGTTGTTGGAATCTGAATTTAAAGGGGCCGGCCATAATGGCCGGCCCCTTTGTGTTGCCGTTTATTCTATTGAGGCTGATCCGGTGGACCGATCTCGGCCAGCGCATCCCTGAGTTGCCTGAGGTTAACGATATCGTCCCGGTTGTAGCGGAGCAGCAGATCGAGTGCATTGAGATCGTCGTGTTTTTTATACTTCTCCCACAGCCAGATCGCGTCCATACCGTTCAGCCCTTCGGTTTCCCTGGATATGCCGAGGTGCTGCAGCACCCGCTTGAAGCCTCCGCGCAGGTTGTGGTCCCAGCACCTGTACATCAGGTCGGTGTGACGGTGCATGAGCTCTAAATCCGGTCCCAGGCAGGTGCGGATGAAGGGGATATCGAAGCGGCTGCCGTTATAGGTGTACATGTGCTCGGTTCCCTTCATGGTGTCAAGCAGGTTATCGCGGGAGAGGCTGCTGTCGTAAAGCTGAACAAGCCTGCCGTCGTCGCCGTTGCAGAAATAAATGCCGATGACGGTTATCCTGCTTTCGTGCGCATACAGCCCTGTCGTCTCGATATCCAGGTACGCTTCCGGGTAGCCGATCATGACTGATCCTTATTTATGCGCTGCAGCCGGCCTTTGTCCTGATGAACAGGATGAACGCGCCCAGGCCGAAGAGTACCGCCGCCAGGTCGCTCAGACAGCCGATAAACGGGATGACGGAGATTATATAGAAGACGAGCAGGCCCAGGGCCAGCGCCCCGATGCTGGGCCCTATCGCCGTGTTGTCGGCGCTCTGCCGCAGCATCCATTTGCCGATGAACAGCGCAATGAAGATGGAGGCCAGGTACACGGCCAGGACCCAGACGGCCAGTCCGATCAGCCCGAGAGGTATGGCGATGATCAGCATGAATGCAACTACTATGGCGATCGGGACCAGCACGAAGAAAAGGGCGCCGTAACCCAGGCAGGGCCAGGGCTTGCTTTTCAGCGTCTCAATTAATGCAGACAGGTGCCTGTGTGCCAGCAGTATAAAGACAATGCCGGTCAGCAGCGCAGCGACGTACTTGAACAGGGCAATTAGTATGAGTAATATCACGAAGAATATGACGATGCCTGAAGCCGCCAGGCCTGCCACCTGGCCTGCGGATTGGCCGGTGGTTGAGGACTCGGGCGGCGGCGGGATTATGTGGTCTATCTTGCCCGCGATCCTGGCCCCTTCGGCCTGTACTGCATCTTTCTTGGATTTATAGGTCAGGTCGCCGGCTATGCTGGCGGACGGCTGCAGCTCGAGAGTGTCGCATTCTACATTAACATTGCCGCCCACGCTGCTGTTGATGATCAAATCGCCGGCGCTGCCGCGTATGTCCTTACCCACAGGACCGCCAACATTGACCGTACCCGCCGCAGGCAGGAAGTCCCTCCCCACCGATCCGGTGGACGTAACATTGATCTGCGAAGCGGCGGCCACAATATCTCCGCCGATGTTGCCGTCGATATAAATGGTCGAAGCTGCAGCGCGGAAGGAGTCACGCACATTTCCATCGACCGTGATGTAATTGGCGGCGCCGTTGAAGTTGCCGTTGACCGGGCCGTTGATATTGATGTGGTCAGCGAAGGCGATGACATCTCCGTTGACGGCGCCGTCAATCGTAATGCCCGAGCCGAAGAGGTAAAGGTCGTCGTTGACGACCTCCTCCGCCGGGATGACCAGAATTTGGCCCTGCCGAACATCGGCAGCAGCGGCCGGCACAGTCAGGAGGAATGTAATTGTCAGCACTGCGGCCAGCAGTGCGAGGAACCTGCCTGCTTTTGCGAACATAGCCTGCCTCCTTTAATCGGATTAGATTATTCTTGCACAATTATGCAGGCCGTTCAACCTCCGGCAGTTCCTGTATTACGCGAGATGTCACGCCGCATCTTCACGTAACTGAACCTGGCGAAAAAGAGCAGCACATAGGCGGTCAGGTAGATGAACATCAGCAGCACGATGACCGAACTGATCGGCCCGTAGACAAGGTTATACTGCGAAAAGTTCTTCACATACCAGACGAAGGCGAACCTGACGATTTCAAAGCCGATGGTGGCCAGCAGGGCACCCAGCCAGATATGCCGCCACCGGGGGCGGTTGCTGGGAATGTAATGGTAAAGAAAGAGTATCACCCCGTACGCCAGTGTGCCGCTCAACAGCATGAAAACCAGCCTGGCGAAAAGGCTGGTGCGGGTGAATTTGAAGATCCACAGCTGCATCTGGGACTCATGGATATACTGGACGGTGGTGGTCAGCCAGGTGAAGGTCAGCAGGGCTATGATGGCCAGTACCAGCATGCTGATATTGAGAAGCTGGCCTTTGACGAAGGTCTGGCCGGACGGCATTCCCCAGGCGCGGTTGAGCGCGTTGCGCAGTGCATCGAAAAAGGACAGCGCGCTCCAGATGAATATCAATAATGCTATAATCCCCGTCGCCCCACGTGCCCTGATCACGCCCTCCAGGGTAGTTACAATCAGGTTCCTGGCCACGGGAATGAGTGTGCCCAGGGCGGTGATGACCTGGCTTTCCACCTCTTCCGAGGACATCAGAAAGCCGACTATGGAAAAGAGCGCCAGTGCGAAGGGAAATAATGAAAACAACAGGGTGTAAGCTACGGCCGCCGCCAGAAGCCTGCTGTTATCGGCGCTGAACTCATCATACGTGGTCAACAGCAAAGAGATCGCCCGGTTGTTTTTAACGGCCGCCCATAAATTCATGGACCTCTCCTCAGATATAAATAGGCAACAGCGGGAGCGGCTATATGTTATCAGATTTCACCGATGAGGTGCGGGCTTTAGGCAAAGGTGCCTGTTTACAGTAGAATAGATTGCAGTGGACCGATAAGGAGGATTGTCATGGAGGAACAGCAAAAAGATCAAAAAAAGTCCGCCGCGGATAACCTCGGCGATATGTTCGACGCCCTGGGCGATGCGATGGGGCAGATATTCAACGACCCGAAGCTGAAAGAGAAGGCACGCGACCTGGGCAGGGCGGCTAAAGAATCAGCCGAAACCCTGCACGAGCGCTTCAAAGACGATGAAGTCAGGGCCAAGTTCAAGGACGTCGGCAAGGCGGCGCAGGCATTCGGCAAGAACGTGGCGGATATTTTTACCGAGGATGCCGACAAGGGCAGCGGCGGAGATAAGCCTCCCGCCGATAAGTAACGAGTCATTGCGAGGGCCGCAGGCCCGCGGCAATCTGCTGTGGTATATGCGGACAACTTCGTCGCCGGGTTTTTTCAATGACGGGCGAAAAAATTATGAGTCCGCGGTGCCGCGGGCGCCCTTCTGTGCGGCCTGAGTATAGGCCACCGCCGCCGCCACCGCCGCCGCCCGTTTGCTGTCGTCGAATACCTGGGAAAGTTTCTCCTCCAGCGGTTTCTCTCTGGCCATAATAGCCTGCATATCGTCGATCAGCGTCGTCTCCTGGGTGATGAAATGCGTTCCCAGCTCGCCGCTGCGGAAGCGGGCGTTCTCCATGACTGCCTTGTGGAAGGGTATGTTGGTCTTAACACCCACGATCACGTACTCATAGAGGGCGCGCCGCATTCTTTCGATAGCCTCGTCCCTGTTGCGGCCCCAGGCCACCAGCTTGGAGATCATGGGGTCGTAGTTGGGTGAGACGGTATAGCGCGTGTGCACGCCGCTGTCGACGCGTATGCCCACGCCGCCGGGCGAGCGATAGCCGCGCAGCTTGCCCGGTGATGGCGCGAAGTTGTTGAGCGGGTCCTCGGCGTTGATGCGGCACTCGATGGCCCACCCGTTCATTTTAACGTCCTCCTGCTTCACACTGAGACGCTCGCCGGACGCGATCAGCAGCTGTTCCTTGACGATATCGATGCCCGTCACCATCTCGGTCACAGGATGCTCGACCTGTATGCGCGTGTTCATCTCCATGAAATAGAACTCGCCCTGGGAGAAGATGAACTCGATGGTGCCGGCGTTCTCATATTTGATCTGCCTGGCCGCCCGCACCGCCACCTCTCCCATTCTGGCGCGCAACTCCGGTGTGAGAGCGGGTGAGGGGGCTTCCTCGATCAGCTTCTGGTGCCTGCGTTGTATGGAGCACTCGCGCTCCCCCAGGTGGATGACGTTGCCATGGGCGTCGGCCAGTATCTGTACCTCGATATGGCGCGGGCTCTGGATGTATTTCTCGATGTATATCTCCGGCAGGCCGAATGTGCTGGCGGCTATCTTGCTGGAGCTCTCCAGGCCCTTTTTAAGGTCGGCCTCGCTGTTAACGATGGTCATGCCTATGCCGCCGCCGCCGCCCGAAGGTTTGACTATAATGGGATAGCCGATTTTTTCGGCTATCCTTTTCGCTTCTTCGAACTCGCTGACCGCGTCCTTGGTGCCCGGGGTTATGGGCACGCCGGCTTTGCTCATCTCCTTGCGCGCGGCTATCTTGCTGCCCATCAGCTCGATGACGCGGCTGGAGGGTCCGATGAACTTGATGCCCTCACGCTCGCAGGAATAGGCGAAGCTGGGATTCTCGGCCAGAAACCCGTATCCCGGATGTATGCCGTCCGCGCCGCTCTCTTTAGCGGTGGCGATGATCTTCTTGATGTTGAGATAGCTCTCGATGGCCGGAGGAGCGCCGATGCAGTAGGCTTCATCGGCGTACTTGGCGAAAATGGCGTCCCTGTCCGCCTCAGAGTAAACGGCCACCGTGCGGATGCCCAGCTCGCGGCAGGCGCGCATCACCCGTATGGCGATCTCGCCCCGGTTGGCCACCAGTACCTTCTTCAGCATATTACTCGATCACCATCAGGACATCGTCCTTATTCACGATCTCGCCGTTGAAGGCGAAGATCTCCTTGACCGTACCTGAATGGGGTGTATGCACATCGTTCTGCATCTTCATGGCCTCGGTGACCACCACGGTGTCCCCTTCCTTGACCTTGTCTCCCACCTTGACCTTGACGGTCAGCACCATACCCTGCATGGGCGAGAGCACGGCGCCCTTGGGTATCTCTTTGTCCTTGGCCTTGCGGCTGATATCCACGGTTGTGCCCATCACCGGGGTTATCTTGATATTGAAGACCTCGCCGTCTACATCTACGCTGAACTCGTTGGGTATCTCCGGCGCCGACTGGCCGGGCGCTGCGGCCGGCGCCGGCCCGCCCAGCACCTCCTCCTTGCCCTCGCCGCGCAGGAATTTGACCGCTACCTGCGGATAGAGGGCGAAGGTTATCAGGTCCTCCTCCTTATGCAGAATGTTCAGTTTACGGGCTTCATCCTTTAATTTCGCCAGCTCGGATTCGATATGCTCTCCCGGCCTGGCGCTGATGATCTTATTGTCCCCTGCCACCATCTTGCGTACCTCGGCATTGATCTCGCCGGGCGGCCTGCCGTAATAACCCAGTAAATAGTCTTTGACCTCTTTGGTGACCTTCTTGTAGCGCTCGCCGTTGAGCACGTTGAGCACGGCCTGGATGCCCACGATCTGGCTGGTGGGCGTCACCAGCGGCGGATAGCCGAGATCGGCCCGCACCTTTGGTATCTCCTCCAGGACGGCGCCCATCTTATCCAGAGCATTCTGCTCCCGCAGCTGGCTGATCAGGTTGGAATACATGCCGCCCGGTATCTGATGCAGCAGCACGTTGACGCTGGGGCGCGTGGCCTCGGCGGTGAGCAGCAAACGGTACTTTCCGGCCATGGCTGCGAAGTCCTCGCCTATCTCGTAAAGCAGCTCCAGATCGAGCCCGCTGTCCCAGGGCGTGCCCTGAAATGCGGCCACTACGCTCTCGGTGGGCGGCTGGGAGGTGCCCCAGGCGAAGGGGGAGAAGGCGGTATCAACGATATCAACGCCGGCCTCCGCTGCGGCCTGATAGCTCATGGGCGCCATACCGCTGGAGCAGTGGGAATGAAGATCCACCGGGACTTTGACTTTGTTTTTAACGGCCTTGACCAGTGAGGCGGCCCCGGGTGGCGAGATCAGCCCCGCCATGTCCTTGATGCAGATGGAGTCGCAGCCCAGCTCCTCCAGCCGGTGGGCCATTTCTGCAAAGCCTTCCTCGTTGTGGACCGGGCTGATGGTGTAACAGATCGTGCCCTGTACGTGCACCTTGTATTTCCTGCACTCTTGGATTGCCAGCTCCATGTTCCTGATATCGTTGAGGGCGTCGAAAATGCGGAAGACGTCCACGCCGTCCTTGACGGCAAGGCGCACGAATTCCCTGACCACGTCGTCGGCGTAGTGCCGGTAGCCCACCAGGTTTTGCCCGCGCAGCAGCATCTGGAGCGGCGTGTGTTTTACAATGGCGCGGATGTCTTTGAGGCGGAACCAGGGGTCCTCGTTGAGATAGCGGATGCACGTGTCGAAGGTGGCGCCGCCCCACATCTCGAGCGAGAAGAATCCCACTCTGTCCATCTTCTCCACGATGGGCAGCATATCACGCGAGCGCAGGCGTGTGGCGATCAGCGACTGGTGCGCATCGCGCAGGGTGGTATCCGTTATCTTTATAGTCATCGTCCGGTCCTCTCCAACATTAGCTGCCGGCCTGAATACGGCCAACCCGATAATGATAAGGATTTCCGGACGCTTCCGTCAATTCGCCTTGAACTGTTTGTTTAACCGGGGCGCCGGCCGGCGCGCATCTTCAGCGGACCGACTTAAGTTTGCTCAGCATGAAAGCGAAAACCGCCACACCGGCGGTATCGGCCAGAATCATGGGCACGGCTATGATGGACACAAGGTTCAGGGCTTTGTCGAAGGGCTGGGCCATCACCAGCAGCAGGCCCATGTCCGCACATTCCATCAGGAACGCATAGAGGGTCGGTTTCCAGACGCCGATTTTGCCTTTGAGCAGCGCATAGATTATGCCGGCAATCAGACCGCTGGCTATGGTCCCCAGCGCGCAGGGCACGGCGGTGAAGCCGCCCATGAAGTAACGGTGGACGCCGCCGATCAGTCCCGCGCCCAGGCCGGCCCAGGGGCCGCCCAGGAATCCGGCGATCATCGGGCCGAGATTACGGATGTTTGCGATGGCTCCGGACGTCTGCACGCCGCTGTAGGTGCCGTAGACGGCCAGTGCACCGAAGATTACGGCCAGTATAAGCTGGTCGAGCAGATTGGGCTTTCCCTCCAGCATGCGCCGGAAGAACCTGATCTGGAACAGCAGGTAAAAAACGACTATAACGAGACAGGCCTGTTCCAGCAGGTTGAGAACGATACCCCAGATTGAGAGCTCCATGGAACCTCCTGATCGAATATAAGATTTTGGCCTGCTAATTATAGTGCAGATCAGCGTTTATTTGAAGCTCTGGGATGTCCACCCGGGTGTCCGGGACGGCGTTCTGAATGTGTTTTGCGCCGGGGCGGACATCATATCAAGGGTTAAGTTTGATAAGACCATTCAGTTTAGTTATGATTGATTGATTTGCAGCACCGTATACAATATGCAGGGAGCGAGTAAAGTGGAAGAAAACCTGATAACAAGGACCAACCGCATTGAGACCGTCATATCACCGGGGATCCCGGACAGGGTACCGACGGTCCCTCTGATCGCCCAGTTTGCCCTCAGATATCAGGGTGTACCGCAAAGCGATGGATACAGGAACCCGCAGACCACTATCAAGGCCCTGGCGGATACGTTCGATGCCCTGGGCGGCTGGGATGGGCAGCTTGCCGCTAACCTCATATGGGTGAATTCGAGCTGGAAGATCTCGGCGGCGCCCATGCCGATGCGGGTGCCGGGCAAACAGGCGGGGGAGCATGAAGCCCTGCAGGCTGTTGAGATGGAGATATTCACCCGGGAGGACTATGAGACCATAATCAATCGCGGCTGGAACGGATTTTTGGCCGAGTTCCTGCCGAGGGCAACGGGACGTCCCCTGGAGAAAATCGATGCCACCCAGAAGAAGCTGCTTAAAATATACATGGAGCATGTCGATATATGGCGTGACAAAGGCGTGCCGGTGATGTCGGGCGCAACCACCTGCGATCCCACCATGATCCTCTCGCTGTCCAGGACGCTCAACCAGTTCACGCTGGACCTCTACAGGCAGCCGGACAAGATGCAGGCGGTGATGGACGCCATGGTGGATGACCTGATCCGGAACGTGCTGGACGACACCGCCGCCACGGGCCTGAAGTACGTGTTCTTTCCACTGGAGCGTGGATCGGGCAGTTTCTATCCGCTCAGGATATTTGAAAGGTTCGGCTTCCCCTACATCAAAAAGATGGCCGATGCTTTCGCAGCCGCCGGGCTGATCAGCATCCTTCATTTCGACACCGATTGGACGCTCAATCTCCCCTATCTTAAAGACCTGCCGCGGGGCAAATGCATCTGCGAGCTGGACAGCACGACCGATATCTTCAAGGCCAAGGAGATATTGAAAGGCCACATGTGCATCATGGGCGATGTGCCGGCATCTCTGCTCGCGCTCGGCACGGAAGAGGAAGTGGTCAATTATTGCAGTAAGTTATGCGAAGTCGTGGGCAGGGACGGCGGCTTTATTATGAGCACGGGCTGCGAGTGCCCCATCGACGCAAAATTCGAAAATGTGAAAGCGATGCTGGAAACCGCCCGCAGTCATACCTATGCCGGTCATTGTAACGATGTAAGCGCGTGATATATAATCCTGCCAAGGAGGTAAGTAGATATGTACCAAGCACCTAACGATGGTTGGATGATGGCTTTATGGATCATCATCGGCATCGCATGCTACATTTATGTGGCTGTCTGCCTGCAGACGATAGCCAGGAAAACCAATACGCCCAACGGCTGGCTGGCCTGGATACCCATCGCCAATATATATCTGATGTGCATGATCGCGGGCAAGGCCTGGTGGTGGCTGCTGCTCTGCCTGATCCCCTATGTCAATATCATCTTCCTGGTCATCCTGTGGTGGAAGATCTCCGAGGCCAGGGGCAAGCCGGGCTGGTGGGGCCTGCTCTTCATTGTGCCTGTTGTGAACCTGGTTATCATCGGCGTCATAGCTTTTTCCGATTAAGAGACACGGTATCATATGGCTGAGTATGGATTCGGGCCGGCTGCGAAGGGCGAAAAACTGGTCTTCGGCTCGCAGCGGCCGGGGAACCCCGGCAAGTTCATCCACCGGGACGTGGTGGACGACTGGATTACTTTCATTAAAGAGCAGGGCATCCGGCGCGTCGTCTGCCTGCTGCCCGAACAAGAGCTCAAATACTATCCGGTGGAAGGGGGACTGCTGGGCCTTTACGCGGAGGCCTTCAAGCCGGACAACGTGCTGTGGGCGCCCACTCCCGATATGCAGCTTCCCACCGGCGAGGCGCTCCGCCACATAATGTATTTTCTTTACAACTCGATGGAGAGGGGCGAGAAGACGGTGGTGCATTGCTCGGCCGGCCAGGGCAGGACCGGCCTGGTGCTGGCCGCCTGGCTGATCTTCCATGACCGCGTGTCCGAACGCAAGGCAATCCGCATGGTGGAGGAGCAGAACCGCAATCCAAAGGAAGCCGTGCGCCGCGGCAAGGTCACGGAAGATGAGATGATGGCGCTGCTGGCCGTGGCCAGGGAAATGAACACACCTTCCTGAATCAGGTCATTGCGAGGAGCCGCAGGCGACGCGGCAATCCTGTGTAGCGTTATTTCCCAATACCAGATTGCTTCACTGCGTTCGCAATGACTGCGAGATGTCTATCCTTCGAGTTCCCGCCTGTACTTCTCCCATACCGCGCCGGCCTTGAAGGCCTCGATGCAGGCGCGCATGACATCGTACTGCGCCAGGTTGCTCTCCATAATTGCCGTGATCACCTTTATCCAGTCTTCGGAGGGTGAGATCTCGTCTGCGCTCTTTTCGTAGCGCTTGAGGAACCGGTCAAATTTGTCCTGCAGGCGCAGCTCACGCACCTTCTTACGGTAAAGGATCGAATCTTTCTTGAGTATATCCTCGATCTCCGCCTGCCAGAGGGGCCGTCCCGTCACAACCGGCTGCTTCCTGTCATCCGCAGCGAAGTAGATATAACGCGGGAACCGGTAGCGCGTAAGCAGCATGTCCCAGGACAGCTTGATCCTGTTCTCCTTCTCCATATTGATCAGCGCTGGCAATATTTTTTTGTAGATGAGCGTTTCCTTGTCATTGCCGGATACGTCGTGGGCGAAATGAGCGATCAGCTCCGTGAGGCGCACCTTATCGGAGCTAAGCTTGGAGATGAATCTGATGATCTTGTCTTCCATGGCGGTCACCTCCTTATCAAACGTTCCGTGCAGAGGTTCTGCCTTAATTTTAGCAAATTTTGGACACACTTCGTCAAAAAGCTTTACAATACGACTTTGTTGGCTAGGGAGGTAATCCATTGCAGAAATTCGAGATTATAAAGCAGGGCAAAGCCGGCGGCGAGGGCGTCATCATGAAATACCGCACGCGCCGCGGTACCGATATCTACTGCCTGGGCGCGCCGCTGTTCTATGAATCGGGCGGGGACTGGAGCCTCGGCCCGAGCTGGTGCTACGTGGTGACCGGCGAAAAGACGACTCTCATCGATACAGGCCAGTTCGACAAATTCGACATGCTGACCGATCTGCTCGGCCAGGCCGGTTTCGCTGTAAAGGATATTAAACGCGTCATCATCTCTCACGGACATGAGGACCACGACGGCAACCTGCCCGAGATGTTGGCCGACGGCGGCGCTGAGCTGTGGGCGCATTTCGCTTTTGAAAACATGGCGGCCTACCATGAGGATATAAACGACGGCGCCGCCCATCCGGATTTTCCCGGGTCCTGCCGCACCTGCCTGATGCCGGATAAGTTCAATATTGCCTGCCGCCCCTATCACCGCAAGCGCAGCAACATAAAGGTCACACATCGTATCAGCGAAGGGGAGCCCTCGCCCGACAACCGTTTCCGCTTCCTGCTCACGCCGGGTCATTCGCCTGACTCCCTCTGCGCCATCTTCGAGGATGAGGTGGTCTTCAGCGGCGACACCCTGCTGGCGTCCATCACACCGCATCCCTCACTCGTACTGGAGTATTACTGCAACAGGCGTATACTGCCCGAGGGCTACGGCAATGATAACAGCGCTTACGGTTTAATGGCCTATATACGGTCGCTGGATAAGTTGCAGAAGCAGTGCGCGCATACCGAGCTGCTCCTGCCCGGCCACCGGCTGTACGAAAGGGGCGAGCCCCACTATTTGAAGCCGGCCGAACGCGCCGCCGAGATACTGCGTTTCCACGTCGAGCGCTGCGGCAACATCCTGAAGATACTGGATGGCCGCGTCCTCGATCTCGATCAGATATCCATCGAGCTTTTCGAGCCTCGCCTGCGCAAAGGCTTCGGCAAATATCTGTCGCATCGCGAGGTCATGAGCCACCTGGAGCTGCTGGCCATGCACGGCGATATCGCCTGGGCCGGCGGCGGCCCCGAGTTCAAATCCCGCTCAACCGGCAATGATAATTATAAAAAGTTCTTTCAGCAGTTTATTTGACCTGTCATTGCGTGTCTGCAGGGGGAGTATAACGAGGGAGGCGATCCTTTTTAAGTAAAAAGCTTATCCCCTCTCTGAGAGAGGGGGCAGGGGGAGAGGTAAAATGATCGTAATAACCGCAACTATGCGCGCCAAGGAAGGCCAGGGAGACGAGATGGCAAAGGCCATCCAGAGTTTCGCGCCCAAATTCCTCAAGGACCCGGGCTGCATCGACTACAGCGTCCACAGGCGCGCCGACAACCGCGATATCTTCTTTTTCTACGAGAAGTATGAAGACAACGAGGCGCTGACCTTCCACTCGTCAGCGCCCCATTTCAAGGACATGTTCAGGGCGATCAAGCCTTTCCTGGAAGGGCAGGCCGAGATCGCCATGTACGAGAAAATATAAACCGCTCCGCGGTTTACGAGCTGACCGCCGCGATCGCTCCGCCGATCAGCACACCCAGCAGCACGATGATGATGATGGGTATGATGGCGGCCACGATGACCGTGCCGATAGACCTGCCGGTGGTGAAGTCGCAGGCCTGCCTGACCGCTATCACGGCAGCTATGATCGTCCATATCCAGGTCACGAAGGGGATAATGGGGCCGATGAACGGAATGAAGCTGAATATGTTGAGCACGCCCGGCGAGTAAGCAAAGCCCAGTACCCGCAGCAGTTCTCCCAGTGAGGACTTGGTGTTGGGCCCCTTGAAGATGGATGTGCCCAGCCAGAAGCAGAGAAGTGAGAAGACGAACCAGGCTATCAGCGATCCGATAATGCCGGTGGCCAGCCCGATGAAGAAGCCGGACACGGTCTCGCTTCCCTTCATGGCGGCGGAGATGCCTGATCCGATGCCCGAGCAGACGCTGACCAGCACGACCACCAGCAACGCCTGACCGGTCGCGGTGGAATCGGACTCAACCTCCTCGTAAAGCTGCGATTCCAGTTTGGCTGCGCGCAACATTCTCTGGAATAATGGTCCTGATGCCATAATCAACCTCCTTTTTTGTTAGGTGGCATATTATAACAGGCATGGCAACGGCGAGGCATTCAGCCTGCGGCATCCTCGTTTTACAGGGGTTTTATTTGACGCCGGCCACCCTTGTCCTCGCCTCCGCGATAAGTCGATCGATATCCCCCGGAGCTATTTCTTTTTTTGTCCTCAGGAACAGCAGCACCACCTGCTTGACCGGCCTGCCCGTTGCCTCCTGCGCCATCAGGGCGTAAAGGCCCGCCTGCAGTTCGTAGATATCCCTCTTCTCCAACAGCTCATCCTCTTTATCGATGGCATCGGTCTTATAATCGGCGATGACCAGACCGTCCTCCTCCTCGAAGATAATGTCCATGATCCCTTCCAGCAGCCTGCCGTCGACCGCTGCGCTGATGAAGACCTCGCGGTGGTAATTGCCGGATGCCACAGCGCGCCTTACGATGTCCGATTGCAGGCCGTTACCGGCCATTTTGGCCACCTCCTGCCAGCGGCCGGCGATGCCCTCCGCGGCAGCTTGCGCCCTGCTGAAATCCTGCATGCCCGCGCCGGTGGACAGGTCGATGCTCTGCAGCACGCTGTGCACGGCCCGGCCAAGGCTGCTGCCTCCCCGCCCGGTGCGGTAATAGACCTCCCCGCCCTCGGCCTCCTCCTTGGACATCTTCACCAGGTCGGTTACAGCTACGGCCGCCGGCCTGGATGATTGCGCCAGTACGAGCGCGCGCCGTTCCTTCCATCTATCCAGTTCGGGCTTACCATCATCCTTTTCATCGGCAACGGCTTCGGCGTCCGGGCGAAAAGGCGTCACGCCGGAAAGGTCGATCTCCCCCCATAGGTCCGCAGCGCCCTCGCAGTGCCCCAGAATTGCGGCCGCATCGGTCTTTTCTGACGAGTGATAAAGGCTGAGCACGAGGTGGTCGCGCGCGCGCGTGGCGGCAACATATTTGAGCCTCACACGCTCGGCTTCCTCAGCCTCTCTCTCGATGTCCTTGAGCCCGTCATAGCCTGCCGTCTTGAACTCGCCGGCGCCGCTGCCCAGGCGGACCTCGCAGCCTCCGGACCTGTCGAAGATCACGCTGGAGAAACGGGCGCTGGGGCGGTCGTCCAGGCCGAGCATAATCACGATGGGGAACTCCAGCCCCTTGGCGGCGTGGACGGTCATGATGCGCACTGCGTCCTCGTCCGCCTCCGGCACGGGCGCCTCCTCCATGCGCGACCCCTCCTCCGCACGACGGTCCATCCAGTCCAAAAATCCCCGCAGCGAACTGCCCTCCACCCTGGCATAGGCCCGCGCCAGGTCGACCATGGCCTGAAGGCGGCGCAGCTTCTCTCGCGGCCTGGACCGCCCGTAGGCGGACTGCGATAAGCGCCTGTCCTCGATAAAATTCTCGATCAGCCGGTCGGCCTGCAGCCAGCCGCGCCCGACGTGAAAACTCTGCAGCGTCGCCAGGGCATCCCTTACGATACCCTCTCCCCGGCCGGGATCGATATAATCGAGCCTGCCGCCGCCCTCCACCCACAGCAGCAGGTCCTCATCGCTGCAGGCGAAGGCCGATGAGCGCAGGGCGCCCACCAGCGCAACCTGGTCGGCGGGCGAGTCGATGGCCCGCAGGCAATTGAGCAGTTCCTTTACGTCCTGCGTGCCCAGTATGAATGACTCGCTCTCGATGCGGTAGGGGACCCTCGCCTCTGAAAGCTGGCGCTCAAGCGCCGCCAGGCCGGTGCGCGACGGCATCAGGATGCAGACGTCCCGGAATTCAGCGTCCCGCAGCGCGCCGTCCGTCCCCCTGACCTGCCAGCCCCCCGTCCGGATATGCTGCAGGAGCAGCGCCACCTCCTGTGCCTCCCGGCGCCTAACAGCAGCCCGTTCGTTTTCAACGTAGCCTCCGATATATTTCACGCAGCGCTCCAGCTGCGATTCCGGCGGCATCTGAGCGTGCTCCAGATTCATGTAGGGCGGCTGCACGCCCTCCCGGCCGACCATCCACCTCTGGAAAACATGGTTGACCCAGGCTATGATGGTGTGCTGCGACCGGAAGTTGTGCGTCAGCGGCGCGCTGCCGGCCGCCATCAGTCCGCGCACCGTGTCCACCGTGGCGATATCGGCCCGGCGGAAGCGGTAGATGGATTGCTTGGGATCTCCCACAACAAAGAGCCTGCCCGGGAGCGGGCTGAGCTTTTTCCAGTCGCTCTCGGCCAGGTCGCGGCCGCCTTCAGCAGGCCCGGATGTCAGGTAAAAGGCTATCTCGGCCTGGATAGGGTCGGTGTCCTGGAATTCGTCGATCAGTATCCGGCTGTATTTATGCTGGAAGTGCTTTCTGACGGACGCATTATCGCGCAGCGTATCGCGCGCCCACACCAGCAGGTCGTGAAACTCGGCCACGCCGCCCGCGCGCCGCTCGTCAGCGTAGGCGAGCACCGCCAGGCGCAGCTTTTCGAGCAGGACGGCCAGCCCGGCCTGTTTGACGGATTCGATCTCGGCCTGCCGGGCCTCCTCCAGATCGCCCAGCAGGGCCTTAAGCTCGCTGCAGGCGTTCTCGCCGGACGGCAGGTTGCCCCATTTCTTTCTGTCGCCCCTGCTTTGTTTGAGCTTGCCGCCCCTGGCCAGCGCCATCAGGGCGTAATCATCGGACGGCTGCATGGAGGAAAGCGCGGCGCCCAGGCTGAGGACACCCTGCATATGCTGATAGAGGTTGTCCGATTCGTCCAGGCAGAGGCTGCACAGTTTCTGCATCAGCGGAAGGGATTCGACCACTTTCGCCACCGCCCGGCGCGGCGGCGCCGGGTGAATGTCGAAGGGTTGGCCGATGCGGTCGTAGTTGCTTTGCAGCGCTATTGCGGCGGCGCGCAGGTGGCCTGTTTTCAATCCCAGTTTGATCAATCTGAGCAGCTCGAGGGCGGTATCACCGGTCAGCAATTCACCGTGCAGCCACGATTGCCATTTATCCTCGAAACGTATGTCGGCCTCGATGGGCTCCGCGATGCGGAAGTTGGGCGGCAGCCCCGCCTCCAGCGGGCGCTCGCGCAGCAGAGAGGCGGCGAAGCTGTGCAAGGTCTGGATACTGGCGCCGTCCATATCGGCGGCCGCCTCCCGACAGCGCTTTTTCTCCTCTTCGCAGGCGCCGGGTGAGAGGGCATACTCCTCCAGGCCGCGCCTGACACGGTCGCGCAGCTCGGCGGCCGCCATCTCGGTAAAGGTGATGGCGGCCAGGCGGTCGATGGTGGTCACGCCCTGCCTGATCAGGTTGACGATGCGTGAAACCATCTCGGTGGTTTTCCCCGTGCCGGCGCCGGCCTCGACGAAGAGCCCTTCCTGCAGGTTTTCAGATATCCTGCGGCGGGAAGCATGGTCGGCCGTAAGCGGCAGGTTGTTCATGGATTCAAATCCCCTTCGATATCCTGCATGCGCAGGTAACGTTGCAGCGCGGGGTCGCCGGACTTCCTCTCCCACTGTATATGGCGGTCTGAATGGCAAATGCGCTTGAAATCGCACCAGCCACAGCTTCCGAAGTCTTCGTTTTCGATGCGGCCGGGATTGGCCGCGAACATGCCGGCGGCTATGCCGCTTATGATCACGTCCAGGCACTCCCGGAATCTGTTCTCGACCTCTGCCAGAGGGACCTCCATGCGCCTGAAGCCCCCGCGGCCCGTGTTGTACCAGTACATAGCTTCGATCACACAATCCTCGTCCATGCCGGCGCGCAGCGCGAGGGCGTAGACAGGCAGCTGCAGCAGCGTACCGCCGATCAGCATGTCTTTTTTGAACACGTCCAGGTTGCGCGCTTTGCCGGTCTTGTAATCGATCACCCAGGCCCTGCTGCGACCCGGATTGAAATCGATGCGGTCTATCTTGCCGCGGAAGCTTATGGTGAGTCCTCCTGCCAGCCGTACGCGGGGCGCGGCGTGGGACCTTGCATCGCCGTCGATGCCGAAGCTGTACTCGGCATACTCGGGTTTGGAAACGTTCCGGGCGCGCAGGGCGTTGTCCTCCTGCAGGAAGACGGAAAGATCGTGCAGCATTTCGGTTTGAGCCGCCTGCCAGAGCAGGGGATGGCCGGTGACTCCGCGCCTGCCGGCCTCCTCGAACTCATCCATGGCGATGCCGGTGAGCAGAGCCAGATGCTTTTTCTGCCAGGGGGCGCCGTGGGCCGGCGCGATCCCGGCGGACGAGCACTCGTTGTGAAACCGTTCAAGTACCCTGTGGAGCAGCGAGCCTCGCTCCATGGGATCGATCTCCAGCAGCTCCTCGGGGGGATCGAGCACAACAATATTGAGTATGTTCTCCAGGAAATATTTAAAGGGACAGCCGGCCCATTTCTCCAGCCGCGTGGCGGAAAAAGCGGCGCCGTCCACGATGTTCAACCTCTGGCTGGCCTGCCTGGCCCCTGCCAGATTGCCGTCCCAGGCGGTGAGGCGGGTGCTGTTGCGGGCGTCTTCCATGTCCAGGACACGCCTGCCGGCGCTGCCCGGCGGATTGAGGAAGTGGTCCCGGACCGGCCTGCCCGCATCGTGCCAGCGTGCCAGGCTGCTCAGCTCATAGTCACGTTTATCGGCGAAGGATGTGCCCTCTGCCAGCTTCAGCCCGTGCCGGGGCGATTGAACGATGGTGACCCAGGGACGGCTGCCCATCTTCTCCAGCGCCGAAGTGCTCAAGGGGCTGCCGCTCAGCGCCGAGGCCGCGGCTACGAACCACGGCGAAGGATACTGAGATCGCTCATTGGAGGCCGTTGCCTTGCAGCAGGACAGGATGCGCTTCCGCCCGGAGGCCAGCGCCTCGAGGAAAAGCCTGCGCTCCTCCATCCTGCGCTCGGACCTCAGCGGCAGGGCGTCTTCCATGTCCAGCGAAGCGCGCACGGCGTCGGGCAATACGGCGTCATCGGCGTTGGCCGGAGGGAAGGCGCCCTCGGCCATGCCCAGGATGTAAACGGTATCGAAATCCATACACTGGGCCATCTTGAGAGGGGCGGCGAAGACACCCCTTCCCACCTTGCCCAGTTTATCGGCCGCCGCGGCAAGCATATCGTCCAGCATCTGGCGGAATGAGGCCAGGGTCGTGCCGTCCTCAATGGTGTCCAATCCCCTCATGTCGCCGATGGTCTCACACACGCGCTCACGAGACTCCCGGTCTGTTTCAGGCCACTCATCCGGGCGGTGTTCGAACTTCTCGAGCATGGCCAGCGCCCAATCAGCGAACTCGCTCCAGGGCCTGCCCTCTGCCGGCGGCTTCTGCGAGGCAACTTCACCCACGAACTCCAGCAGCCTGGCTGCGGATTCGACCTGCCCCTCTTTGCCCGCGATGCGGGCCGGGCTGGCCTCCTCGTCCGACCGCAGGTCGTCCAGCTCGGCCTTTTTGCTCTCGATGTAGCCGGTCAATCGCTCGGCCCAGGACCGCCGGCCTGAGACGATGCCGGCCTCCTGGGATATCACCTCCCAGCGGACCAGCTCGGACGATGCCGGGTAAAGGCCCTGTTTGGCGCTGACAGGCGCCTCGGCGATCCAGTGCATCAGGCGGGCGCGGTCGAGATCGCCGGCCAGAACGTCCAGCAGGCCGGTCAGCAGCCTGCCCGCCGGCGTATCGCGCAGCGTCCTCGGGTCGGGCCCGGACAGCTTGATGCCGGCTGCGGAGAACTGACTCTGGATTATGGATGCATAGGGGTCTGAGTTGCGGTAAAGCAAGGCCGTGCGATGGAAAGGCAGTCCTGCCTCTGCGTCCTGCATGATGCGGCGGACAGTCCAGCGCACCTCTTCGGTCGCGCTGGGCGAAACCAGCATATGGCTTGCGCCCGCGCCGCTATTTCCGAAGGAGGGGCGTATTTGCACCGGCGCTCCGCACGCCTTCAGTTTTTCGGCCTCCAGCATCGCCGACCTGTCGGCTTCCGGTTCCCCCGTGATCGGAAGAACGACCTCGCACAGTCCGGCCCGGGCCAGTTCTGCGATAAGCTCCCTCTCGGAGCGCGTGAAGCGGGGAATCCCGTAGAAAATGATGAAGCCCAGGTCGCGCAGGGCCCCACCGGCTGTGCCGTCCCTTACGGCGGAGGCGGCTGCGCGGTAGAGCTCCTCACGCGTGTAAAACGGCGTTAGTCGATTGATATATTTCCTGTACCAGTCCACGACCTGGCGCACCACGTCGCCGGAGGCCTCCAGACTGTGTAAATCGCTCTCGGACAGACCATTGAATTCGCTGAAAGTCTGCCTCAGGTAAAGGTGGAACTGCGGGTGAAGCGACACGGCGCCCAGGGGCGGTACGGCCGTCATTTCGCGGGCGAAATGCCTGACCGCCGCCAGCCGGATCATGGGCGTGAGCGGCGATTTGCCCTGCGCCGCCAGCGAAGGCGCGCCTAAATATTCGGCCAGGCGGGGCAGGGCCATGAAGCGGACGTTGACCAGTCCCCTGTCCTCAGCCATCCTGCGGCGCAGGGAAAGGCCGGCATAGGTGGTGGGTACGATGATGGTAAGAGGGGAGAGATCGCCCTTTTTGTGTTTCTTAACGAGTGCGTTTAACAAGGAATGTCCCCATCTGCAGATTTCCAGGGGCTGCCGCGTGACAGGTATTAAAAATTCAGCATCTTATAGGGCGAAGGCAGCCAGATATAAACCAGGACAAGCGCGGCCATGTAAAAGAGCCAGCCGAGGATGCACGTGGCTGCAGCCCTGCCCGCGTCGAATTCAAGGGTCTGTTTTACGGCGATCACGCCGGAGGCCAGCGTCCAGATGCCGGACAGAGCCAGTATGAGCCATCCCAACATGGGGACAAAGGACAATATGCGCAGTATGCCCGGCGAGTTGGCCAGGCCCAGGGTACGGGTCAGTTCACCCAGGCTGGCCTTTTCAGGTCCGCGCAGGAAGGTTGTGCCGCAGAAGAAGGTGATCAGCACCCAGGCGTACCATCCGGCCAGCGAAGCCAGGAACCCGCTCAACAGCCCCCAGAGGAACCACATGGCGCCCGCGCCTCCTACCAGGGCGGCCAGGCCCATGCCGATGCCCGTGGCTGCGCTGACTATTAAAGCTACCATGATGGCATGCGCCAGGGCATCCTCCTCGGTCTCCATCTCCTCGAAGAAGCCGGAATCCAGCCTTGAGGCCCGCATCATACGGTTGAGCAGCTTTCTCCATATCTCCATGCTAACCCTCTCGCTCCCGGTGTGCCCGGGCTTATTATAGCAGTTTGTACTATCCGGCAGCTTGACCGGCCGGGCCGCTCCATTTGTTACTGACTACTGGTAATGTTAAAATATCTGCTGTTTTATGTGACCGCTGTCCGCTGCCGCAATTTTTCTGAAAGGACTGACTGCTCATGACTGACTTCAACCGTTTCTTTGCGCCGCGTTCGCTCGCCTTCCTGGGCGCATCCACGGATACCAAGAAATGGGGATACCGTATCCTGGCCAATGTGCGCACCGGCGGCTTTCAGGGAAATATATATCCGGTCAATCCCAAGGGTGGAGAGGTGCTGGGCCTGAAGGTTTACAGCACGATAGAAGAGATACCCGAGGTCCCGGACCTGGCTATCATCGTGGTCCCGCCCCCGGCTATGGTTGACACTATAAAAGAGTGTGTCGCCAAAGGTATCAAGGCCGGAGTGGTGGTGACCGCGGGCTTCGCCGAGGTAGGCAGGGACGGGGCGGCGGTGCAGGAGGAGATAGTGCGCATCGCCAGGCAGGGCGGCCTCAGGCTGGTGGGCCCCAACTGCTTCGGCATACTCAGCCCGTCGGCCAAACTATATGCGCAGATGCCGCCCATCTTCCCTCCGGACGGTGAGATGGCGGTCGTCTCCCAGAGCGGCAACGTGGGACTGACCATAGCGCGCCGGGCCATGTCCATCGAATTCGGAGTCAGCCGTCTGGTCAGCATCGGCAACGAGGCGGACCTTCGCACCGAGGATTTTCTGGAGTACCTGGCGGGTGACGATCACACAAAAGTTATCCTCAGCTATATCGAAGGCTTCAAGGACGGGCGCAGGTTTTTCGAGATAGCCAGGAGAACCAGCCTTAAGAAACCCATCGTAATGATCAAGGTCGGGGAGACCGAGGCCGGCGCCTCGGCGGCCAGGTCGCATACCGCCGCCCTCTCCGGATCGGCCGAAGTGTTCAACGGCATCAGCCGGCAGGCGGGCATAGTCAGAGCCAACAACCTGCTGGAACTGATGAACCTGGGCTACGGCTTTACCTGCCATCCCATACCGCGCGGGCGCAGGGTGGGCATCGCGACGCTGGGGGGCGGCTGGGGTGTGCTGGCCGCCGACGCGTGCGCCAGGCTGGGTCTGGACGTGATCAAGCTGCCCGGGGATGTGATTAAAGAGCTGGACTCGTTCCTGCCGGGGTGGTGGAGCCGCAACAATCCCGTGGACCTGGTGGCCGGGTCGGCCGACAACATTACAAGGGTGGTGGATATACTGGCCAGGTGCGATGATACCGACAGCGTTCTGGCACTGGGCGTACCCTTCCCGCACTTCGCCAGGGTGGGCCTTCCCACTAACGAGGAAGAGAAAAAGAAATTTTTCGAGTTCGTCGTCGACTCCTATACCAATTCCTTCCGCGAGATGAAGGCCATATCCCGCAAATACGATAAACCCGTCATCATAGCTGCGGAGCTGCCGACGCCGCGCGGCGAGCGCGCGCTCGATGTCGACATATTGCGCTGCATCGCGAAGGAGAACATGGTCTGCTACGGCATGCCCGACGAGGCAGCCAAAGTACTTAACTCCATGGTGACCTACGGGGAATTCCTCAAGCGCGGCTGATTTATCGCGGCGCCGAGTCTATTAAAACGTCATTTGCCCAGCCATTCCGGGCCCCTGACGGCCAGCACTATGACGGCGAAAACCATTGTCACGATGATGAAGCTGGCGATAACCAGTATGACGGCTACCTTGATATATTTGTTGTCCATAATGTCGGCCGGGTACACATTATAGTAGCCGCGGCATTGCCTGACAATATATAATACGCCCGGGGTGCTCCCAAAAGGAGGTTGAAATGCTGGAGACAATGGTAAAGAGATGGTGGCTGATCTCGTTGCGCGGGCTGATCGCCCTTGTACTGGGCATCGTTTTGCTGGTACTGGATCCCCTTACGGCGGCTGAACTGCTGATTCTGTTTATCGGTATCTATGCCCTGCTGGACGGTATATTCGCCCTGATAGTGGGCATCATCAATAAACCGCCCCACAGGGACCGCGCCTGGCTGATCACGGAGGGCATTATCGGCATACTGGCGGGCATCGCCATACTGATCGCGCCGCTGCTGGCTGGCGTCATCATCATTTATTTTATCGCTTTCTGGGCGCTGCTGACGGGCATACTCGAGCTGGTTTTCTCCATCGCCCAATGGAAATACATACCCGGCGCCTGGATGATACTTGTCACCGGCATCATCTCCGTGCTGCTGGGCGGCCTGATACTGGCCAATGTCGTAGCGGGCACGGTGCTGCTGGTAGTCATCATGGCCGTTTACCTGGTGATCTTCGGCCTGCTGCTGATGCTGCTCGGTTTCTCCCTCAAGAACCTGGACGTAGACAAGCTGAGCAAGGAATTAATGGCGGAGCTCGGTAAAGAATAGTCGACCGTGATCCGGCTTTGGAAAGATGGCGGAGGGGGCGGGATTCGAACCCGCGTTAGCGCGAAGCTAAAACGGTTTTCAAGACCGTCACCATCGTCCACTCGGTCACCCCTCCGTGCTGCTTATTCAAGCTGAAATTGAACTTTCGATACTAACAGTCTATCTAATTTTTCAACCGCTTATCAAACCGTTAATTATAGTTATTACCGAAAGCCTCGTCAAAGCTTTTGCTGTTGCAGCCTGCAAACCCAGTGAAACGTGGGAGTAAGTGTCCAGCGTGATGGCTATACTGGAATGCCCTAGCCTCTCTGGCAATATCTGGGGTTTCGCGTGGTTTTCACGAGCCCTGCCGTGAATTGACCTAGTAATGCCGCTATTACTGCCTAAACCTTGCTTAGATTATTGATCCTTTTAATCAAGGCAGAAGCAATTTCTTCCGAGATCATTTTCGCGGCGTTAATAGGCGTACCTATTTGAATCGGCGGTTTGGTAATCGGACGACCGATGACCAAATACGAGGCACCTTTATCAATTGCCTCTGCCGGTGTCATGATGCGCTTTTGATCTTGAGTGGCCGCCCATTTCGGTCGAACACCAGGAGTTACGATCAGCATTTTCGGATTAACGCTTTTGCGAATAGCGGTAATTTCTCGGGGTGATGCAATTACACCGTCTAGCCCCGACATGTCTGCAAGTTCCGCTAAATTGACTACCTGTGTCTTTACTGCCCCAGCCACTTTTAATTGCTCATTCATGGTGAATCTATCTATGCTAGTGAGTATGGTAACGCCCAGGACGAGTGGCCGTTCAATCCCTTCCTTAATCGCTTCTTCAACAGCCGCCTTTGCCGCGGCTTGCATCATTGCTACACCACCCATGGTGTGTACATTGAACATAGCGACTCCCAACCTGGTCGCTGCCCCAGATGCCCCTTCAACCGTGTTTGGTATGTCGTGAAATTTGCCATCGAGAAATACTTTTGCTCCACGATCGGTTATCTTTCGGACGATTCCAATTCCTTCGGAAGTTATTAATTCTAAGCCGACCTTAAAGAGACCGACATGTCCACTTAGTTGTTTGACCAATGCCATGGCCTCAGATTGGGTGGCAACATCCAAGGCAACAATTATTCGTTGCCTAGCTAATTCTGCAATACGCATAATCCCACCTCCTTAGGTCTTTGGTTAACCAAAGACCTCCGCCTACCGCTCCAACAGCAGTTTAACCTGCCAATGCAATTATTCTACCCTTATTTAGTGGCCCATTTCAAAATAAATCTTGGCATTGCAGGGATGAATTGGCGAGTTAACGCTGGTGACACTAGGTAGATAATAGGGGTTTGAGAAGGTGTGAGTTGATCTGGTCGGTAGTTGTCAAACTTCCCAGCTAGGTATCGGTTTACTGGTTCTATCTAGACTACATTCAGTTGGTCTGACCGTTTTATCTTGGAAATCAAGACTACCAAGACTATAGACCTTGATGCTTTCGTGCTTTTCGAATTCCTTCAATTTTTCCCAAGCTCTATCTGCAAATAGTGCTACTGCGACAGGTTTAGCTTTGCAGCGGCGAATAGCACTCAATATTGCCGATAGACCAGTACCCGTTGTGAAAACATCACTTACAATCAGGATTCTGTCGTTAGGATAAATATATTTGTCGTTGATCAATTCACCGGTAGGCACGTTGTGACTGTCTACTTCAGCTATAACAAGCCGCTTATGCATAGTCGTGGCGATCATTTCTCCCAATATATGACCGGCCGATGGCTGGACTATAATGACATCGAACCTGATATTGTCTCCTGCCAGGTCAGAGATCAGTTCATCCATCACAAGTCGCACATTGCTGTTTAAACTAGCTCCATCGGCATACCGTGAAAAAAACTGAGTATGTAGCCCAGATTCAAGACAAAAATGCCCTTTCAGCAGCATACCAGTAGAGGCGATCAAGTCTATGATAGCTTTTTCTTTAGCTTTGTGCCTTTCACCAACCCTGAAATACTTTTTGACTTCCTCAGGATCGGTGATTCTTTCGATTGTAGACTCTTCAATTATTTCCATTTTCGAAGTCTCCCTGATAACATCGTAGATTCAAGTCGATAACTACTCTATGTCGTACAGATGGATCAGCGTATTCATATTCATGCTCTTCTAGTTTTATAATAGTCAGGATTTCAGATATTTCGCTTTCACTGTATTGCTGTATGTATTCAACAGTTTTCTGCAAGTGTTTATCGTTCATACCAACTGGCTGGAGTACCAATATTCTTTCATTTTTCTTACTGCGAATAAGTCCTTGAGCCTTGGGCCTTACTCGCAGTAATGCCGGTGTAAGGATAATAGAGGGCACATCTTGTGAAGCTAGGCAGTCCTTCAGCGCTCTTTCAAAAGCGACCGCCAGCGATGCTTTTCCCCCACGCGGAAAAGGCAATACAACAATGCAAGCGACCTTGTCCTTGTCGTAGAATTCGTTTAGTGGCCCAACTATCGTATTTTCCAGTATCGTATCCAAGGTTACAAACAGCTTATCCCAATTTACTCTGAACTTAGTGTCGGAATTCGCAGACACAAGTACTTCTTTCTTATGTTTCTTGAGATCCTTTTTATCTAAGATAGTTACAAGTCCAAATTGAGCGATTTTCTCAACAATCCGATCTTCCGACCGGGTCGATAAAACCTCCCGATTAACTTCTTTAAAAATCTTGCGAATTTCCTTTTTCGTAAGCGCGAATTTCGATCGTATCCTTTTGCTAGCTAGCCATATAAGAAACCGATTGTACTGCGGCTCAAGATGCAATATCCCCACTACCCATCGTACTGCCCTCGTCGAAACAATGGGCGGCACGATTATAGCAAAGATGACCGCCCACAACAATCCGAGCCAATCAAACATTATTTTGTTTCCTTAATCCTATAGTACGGAGTCCTGCCCTTTTCACGTGAAATTTCAATGATAGCCAAAGTCGTCAGCTCGGTCAAAGCAACGACCACCTTTTCCCGATTCTTGACATTGATTTCCCTCATGATTTCGGGAATAGTGTATTCGCGCCTAAGGTCCTTTTTCATGTATTTTATGATTTTGTCAGTAATTTTTTCTTGCATTTAAATATGTTATTATAATCAGAATTAATTTTCTAATTTTAATATATATAAAAACTGATGTCAAATACCGTATTAAATAGTTTAATATATATGATATATGAAAAGCATTCGTTCTGCAACAAGTGGCTTATATATGTGGGATCGCCTCT
Source organism: Dehalococcoidia bacterium (assembly GCA_041653995.1). Lineage (NCBI taxonomy): Bacteria > Bacillati > Chloroflexota > Dehalococcoidia > Dehalococcoidia bacterium. The sequence goes on along the minus strand of JBAZEK010000002.1, from coordinate 258,286 downwards.
GGGGTGCGCATAGGTTACCAAGCACGAAATCCATTGTCCTTTTCGTTTGTCATGAAAGCCTATATAATGTGGCCATCTAATTCCATCGTACTTGCCAGTTTGTGGTTCACAGGTAAGGGCTGATTAGGAGCTGAAAGCAATGGCGTATCTCAATATTGCTTTCTAAATATTTGTGCTTGCACTGGAGGTCGCAAATGGAAATTCAGGGATTTGACCCGTTATCTGATCTGCCTGGCCAATCGTTGGAGATCGAGAAGCAGGGGAAGTTCAACACGATTCTCGATGAGGCGCTGAAGGGGACCGTTGTAAACATTCTGAAGTCATACACGGGTTTCTACGACTTGTTCTCAGAAGCTATTCAAAATGCTCTGGATGCCGTTCAAAAGATGAAAATAGCTGCTGACGACAAATACACTCCTAAGATTTGGATATTCATAGATCTTTCCAATCGCACAGTCCGTGTCACCGATAATGGCACTGGGATGACTGAGGAGGAATTCCTGCTGTGTTTTCGTCCCAATGTCAGCTTCAAACGTGCTGATGACTTGCGTGGAAACAAGGGTGTCGGGGCAACATTCCTTGCATATGGCTACAATTACATCCAGATACAATCCAAGAAGGATTCCAGGCAGATGGCAGCGATTTTAAGGGGCGGCCGACTTTGGGCTGAGGATCAGACGGGTAAAGTGCCGCGCCCAACTTTGGAGGAGAGTACATTCAATGTCATTGAGCTGGCAAATGAGACCTCTGGGACTTGCATAGAGATCCGTTTGACTGGCGGTCATGGCGAGAAACCAAAGGATCTGGGCTGGCAGAATGCCACCACCGCTGATCAATGGTTTGATGTTCTGCGCTTAACCTCCCCACTTGGCGGAATATATCTGGATACTGCGCCGTTCCACACTATGGCCATTCTGACGGTAACTGACTATGCTAGCAAAGAAACAACGATCAAAAGCGACAACACGACGTATTATTATCCACATGAGATACAGGGGCTCAAGGCTATCGATCTGAGGGAGTTGAGAAAGGCTGTAAATAGTATTGATGGGGACCCACAGACAAAATTCCAGAAGCTGCAGCCAAAGTATAGAATGCTCGATTGTATCTGGGACATTTGGAGTTATGAGGAGCTTCTGAATGATGATAGACCGCTAAAAGGAACATTCTCCGATGAACAAAAGGAGATGATGGCCAAGCACCAGGTGATTGTCTACGCGGCATTCCTGGATAGTGTAAAGACCTTCGAGCTCTTCAACGAGAAGTTAAAACTGCGAAAGAACGCTTATGTGCTACGGGGTGGATTGCAGATTGCGTGCGATAACATGCCCCAGGGAGAGTTGTTGCTGATACCCTTGAAGCGCTACACCGGTCATCAATTTCAGACGCACGTGATCGTTCACTTCCGGCATGGATCACCGGATCTAGGGCGCAAGACAATCCAACCGGAATTGAGGCAGCTCGCTGAAGAACTGGCGGTGAGCGCAACGAGGGCTTTGACCGACTATCGTTGGCTGATGAAACCGGATACTGGCGAATTGAAAGACCTTACTCCATCTAAGGAGCTTTATATCTGGAAGAAACAGCAAGAGGATTGGCGGGCTCAGAACCCGTTGGGTTTGGAAGGAATTGTCTCCAACCTATGCTACTCAGCTGTACCCAAGCAGGAACAGGATGTGGTGGCACTGTATCATGAATTGGTGGGCGCCTCGCAAATCAAAGGGATCCATTTCTATGCGACTTCTCAGAACGAGCGTTACGATGGTTTGATCTACTTAAGCTATACTTCCGCACCATCTCATTTGTATGACGCTGCCAATAATCGGCTCGGTGTTCGCAACAGTATGCATTTGCCGTACGAATCGGAGCCGAAAGTCATTGAATACAAATATGACCTTGACTATCTAATCGCTGATTTCGATAATGGCATTAAGTTCGCTGATCAGATCGATCTGGTAGTCTGCTGGACGGCAAGCAGTAGCTATTCACAGAAGCTGATGCTGAGTTCCTTCCTCATTGATAACGAGGGAAACAACCGTATATTCTTCGGCTCGACACATAACGCGTATCTGGTAAGTCAATCGGCGAAACCAGTGTTTGAAGTGGTCATTCTTGAAGATTTGTGCAATTACATTAAAGACCCCGTTTCCGAAGAGTCGCGGCAGAGAGTGCAGTACTCTCAGAGATGAGTTGTAGCAAAGCCAATATGAGCATCATTCTAAGACCAGATGGACATCTCATCTTCGACTTTCCTGCGCCAGCCACTCAGGCTTTCAACGGCGGTCTTTTTTCGGCACACCTCTATTGAAGCTGTAGAATAGCTAACAAAAAAGCTAGCGAATAGCTAACACATCAAGATAACGGAAATCTACGAGACACATTTACGAGCAGCAGCGGTTTATCTTAAATAGCACAAACGCACTCAACTGATCGTAAAAGCAGTAGATTGCAGACTTACTTACGGTTTTCAAGACCGTCACCATCGTCCACTCGGTCACCCCTCCGCGGGACATATTAGTATATTTAATGTCCCGCGCAGAGGCAAGTTATGACTAAAGGTCCTTTTTGATCTGCTCGAACTGCTCCCGAGTGATCTCCGACTGCGCATAACGCCGCTTGGCGATCTCCATGGGGCTTTCCATCGTAGCGCAGCCACCCCTGTGCCCGGTCGCCTTATTAATGCCCCAGACTATCAGCCAGACAACGCCGCCCCAGAACAGCACGAACAGAATGCCTGCCAGCGCCATCCACCATCCCATTCCGGTAAACCAGTAACCCATCATTTTATTGCTCCTGTATTTATTATCCTTCTCTTATTATGTGCGGGACTTATGAAGACATGATGAAAATACAGGTGTGATTTAATGAAAACTGGAGCCTCGCATAGCAAAGGAACGTCAGGAAGCTACGGGATCAGGAATTGCGCCGGTATCGCGTGCTAATTATATGAGTCTAACAAGCTCTCTATTGCAGCAGCCCCGCCTTGGAAATAGCCGTCTTGTACTGCTCGTATGATACCAGTTGAGTCGATGAAAAAGGTCACCGGTATGCCGCTGGTTACCTCGTAAGCTTGGGCAACAACGCCTGAATCATCCAGCGGGACCGTGAATTCCCAGCCTTGTTCCGTTATTTTCGCGCCCACGTATTCATCCCTGTTGGCGGGGAATCCGCCGGCGGCGCTGTTGATCATCAGCATGGCTACCTCGCTTTCGGGATGGTTTTCACGTACGGTCTGGAAATATGGCATCTCATCCATGCAGTATTGGCAATTTAAATTCCAGAAGTTGATGATTACTTTCTTGCCCTGCAGGGAGCTGAGCGTCACCTGGCTGCCGTCCGCGCAGCGCAGCGTGAAATCGTGTGCCGCATCTCCTCTATCTACTCCGGCCGGGACCGGCGTTGTAAACGTGTCATCGGCCGACGATTTCTCGTTGCCGTCGGCGTCCCTCGATATCACCTTGTAATGGAAGGTCGTCTGCGGCGCCAGCCCGTTGAGTATCACATCGTGGAAGGTCGTCAGCTGGGTGTCGGTCTGCGACGGCTGCAGCGTACCGTAACTGGCGGTAGTGCCGAAACTGACCTGGCTGGTGGCAGGCTCGTCCGTGTTCCAGGTGATCTCCGCCGACCCTCCGCTGGTGACATTGGTGACCCTTACGTTGCTGAGCACCGGCGGTGTCGTATCCGGTACGTCCAACATCCTCAGCACATTGGTGACCTCCAGGCTGGAGTCCGCCGAATCGGGATCGTTGCCCAGCGCGGATTTCACCGTTATATGATAGGACTTGCCCTGTTCAAGGTTGGTCAGGTTGACGCTGTGGCTGGTGACCAGCTCGTCGTCCCGGGCGTTTTCGCAGAGGGTACCCCCGTCCAGGCAGTAGATCACCAGGCTGTTGGACTTTTTGTCGGTTGTCCAGGTTACGGTAGCGCCGGTGCGCGTGATATTGGAATATTCGACATTGGATATCTCGGGTCCTTCGGTTGTGCCGGTGGGAGTCGTGATGGGGGGATTGCTGATAACGGCCGGCGCGGGCGTCTTAAGCTGGTCGATCAGGAATACGACTCCGATGATGATAACCCCGGCCAGCGCGATAAGCGCCAGCAGTATGGGAATGGGGGAAGCCCGCTGGCCCGGTTTTTCCGTCCTATCCCGGCGCTCACGGGGCATTTTCTCCTTCCCGCGTTTTTTCTCGGGATAAATCTCCTCTACGAATCCGGGCGACGGCGCCGGGTAGGCCATCTCGTACGGCTGCACCGCCGGCTGCCCGTAATACTGGCTTTGCTGCGGCGCAGGGTATGCGGCATAGGGCTGCTGCTGAGGTGGATATGCGGCGTAGGCCTGCTGCGCGGCCTCCACCGCCCTGTAGCGGTCCTCGGCCTTCATAAAGGCCTTTCTCTTCTCGGGCGGGAGGCGATTATTTCCGCAGGTGGGGCAGACCTTGCTGCGGTCGGGCACGGCATTACCGCAGTTGGAACAGGTGCGTTGCTCGGCGGGCATGGGCGGCGCCTCCGGCACAGGGGCCGGCGTAGCCGGACCGGCCTGCATCTGCGGATATATCTCTTCGGGCGCCGCCTGCCTGACGCCGGAACGGGGAGCGGGGCCGGCCTTCCTCTCCTCCATCCTCCTGTATACTTCGCCCTCAAAGGTCTTGTCCCTGACGGGAGCAGTGATATTTCTCAGCGCGTTGCCGCCACCGAACTTGCCGTGCACCGGGCACAGGCTGGAGCCGGGAGGTATGACCCTGCCGCATTTGGAGCAGACCTTCTGCGTGGTCGCGGTCTCCTCGGCAGGCGGGGGCGCCGCGAATGTGTGAGTGTAGTCGCCATGGGCGGGCTTCATCACGCCGTGGCCCTGCGTGGGCATCATGGTGAAACGGTTTCCCAGTTGTCCGCAATAGGGGCACTTGCCCAGCGAAGGATCTATCCTGTTCCCGCAGCTCGGGCAGACATACCTGTTGGCCGGCATGGCGCCGGGCGCCACCGTCGAAGCTGCGACGCTGCCGGCGGAATATTTACCCGGCCTGAAAGATAGATCTTTCTTGCCGCAGTGCGGGCAGATGGCTGCGTCGGGCGAAGGGATTAACAGGTGGCAATGCGGACAGAACCTCGCGCCACATTTCTGGCAGACTGTAGCGTTGGGTTCATTGATCTCATGACACCTCTGGCAGATTACCGTGCTGGGCATTAAATATTATCCATCTCAATCTGTATTCAACGTTATATTAACGGTAAGACAAGATATTCTTCGTGTCAAGTTTATCTTTACGTGAAAGGCAGCGGTGTGAAGCGGATTTGCGGAATCGAAGGAACGCTGAGGGGCGCCGATCAGTAGGAGTTGAGCATGAACTCGATCTCGCCAGGGCCGGTGAACATGCCCTGCTGAATCCTGCGGATGATACCGTCCTTATCGATAAAGTAGGTCTTGGGTATACTGGTAAGCTCATATTTATTGAAGGCCTCGTCGCCCGGATCGAGGCAAACGGGAAAAGTATAGTTGCCGTCGGTGACGAAGTCCCTGATAATAGTCTCCTCCGACTGGCTGCCGGCCACGGCCAGGATGACGAAGTCGGCGTCCGGATTATTGGCCCACAGCGTCTGGAAATGCGGCAGCTCGATCTTGCAGGGCGTGCACCAGCTGGCCCAGAAATTGAGTATGACTTTTTTCCCGCGGAACTGGCTGAGCGATACGGTCTCACCCTGAAGGTCACGCAGCGTGAAATCGGGGGCCTTGCTGCCCATGTAGGGAGCAGCCCCCGTCTCAAGCTCGGTTTTGAAAATGAAGTCGCTTTCGGTCATCACGTTGCCTGAGGCGTCCCTGGATATAACCTGGTAATGGTACTCCGTGTTGGGCGAAAGCCCGCTGAGGAAGACGCTGTGCTCGGCGCTGAACTCATAGGTAAAGCCCGAGGGGAATTCATATCCCGTGCCCAGGCTGTATTTGACCTGCGATTTGGCCTTCTCGTTTGTTTTCCAGGAGATGGTGGCGTTGGAATCGCCGACCGATGCGGACGGCTTGCCGACAAGCTGTGGGGCGGTCGTGTCGGCGGCCGACAATAACGTCTGGAAGCTTCGCTCCTGTTTAGCATCGTTGCCGGAGTCATCGCGGCTGATGATGGTTATGTAATATGTTTTACCGCTTTCAAGCCCGCTGAGATCGGCCTGGTGATAACGGGTGGGTGTGACCGCCCCATTGACGAGGTGAGGTTCACCTAACTCAGTCTTATAGGTGACCCTGCCGGTGCAGAGTTCATCCGTCTTCCATGTCACCCTGGCGCCGTGATCGGTGATGGACGTTATAAGTATCTCGGATATAACCGGAATTGTCGTATCGGAGGGCACGGCTGGCGTTGCAGGAGTCTGCACGTTGTCCGTGGCGGCCGGCGAGCTGGTATTATCGGTGGATACGGGCGCAGCCTGCCCCCATTTGAACATATTCAGCAGGCCGTCGAAGAACCCCTGGCCGGAATCGGTGGAATCTGCGGGCTGGTCCGAGGCAGGAACCGTCTCCGGGGTTGTGGGCGACATCAGCCAGCCGGATATCTCTTCCTGATTACTATAGGCCCAGAGAGCGCCCGTTATCAGTGCCGCGACCAGTATAATGCTGATGATACTTCCTGCGAGGCCTACTCCTTTCTTGCGCGGCTTCTCCTCCTCTTCCCCCTCGTCGAGGAAAGATTCGTAGTGTTTAACCCTGGCGGGCCTTTCGTCGGTATCCCAATCCCTGTCGTCGGTCCGTTTCTTCTCTTTGCGGGGCCGTCTGGCCGGCTCCTTCCTGTCCTCCCTGTCCATGTCCTCTATGTGGTTGAGTATCTCGGCCCTGCGGTTCATGCCGACGGGAAAGCCCTCGGCATTGTCTCCGCGGCGACCGCGCCCCCTCTCGGACGCGATGTCGGTAGTCTCAGGCTCGTAATTAACCGGGGCCTCGCGTCCGGTGGTTGCAGGAGGCTGCCACTCACCCCTGTCAACAGGCATATTCTCGGGTCGCCTTTGCTGGGGTGGGCCCTGCGTGGTCGGAGCCGCGGGGCCGGGCTTGCCGGCATAGGCGTGCGGGCCGAGGCTGCCGCAGTCTTTGCACGGCTCGTTTGAGTAGGCCATCGCCTTGCCGCATTTACATCTGAACTGGCTGTCCAAAAGGGTATCTCCCTATGAATCTACACTACAACGGGGTATATCAGCTGTCAAGAGATTTATGAGCATAGAGCTATTCTAAAGTATTGAGCGTCCTCTCGACCTGCTCTATATTGAAGTTGCCCGGCTCGATGTCGCGGATAATCATATCGCCGTCGATGAACACCGTATAGGGCGCTTTCTCGACATTGTATAAATGTGCTGTGGTCTTATACATATCGACCACCACCGGCACCGTGAGCTCGCCTCGCTCCGACCTGTACTTGGTGATGGTTTTCTCTATATCATCCAGCTTGCTCTCCATGAAGACAGCTATGATCTTGACACCGGGGATATTTTTATCCTGGATGGACTGCAGTAAAGACAGCTCACGGTCACATTCGGGGCAGTAAACGGCCCAGAATGTGAGCAGGACCTTCTGGCCGCGGTAGTCGCGCAGCGAAATTGTCTCCTGTTTCCCGAACAGGGGGAGTGTGAAATCGGGCGCCCTGTCGCCGATGCGCGGCCCGGTGGGCACTGCGACCAGCGTTGTGAACATATTGGGGGGATCCATCGTTGCCACGTTCCCATCGGCGTCCACCGACCTGATGCGGTAATAATAGCTGGTGTTGGGCTCGAGGCCGAGAATGCGCACCAGGTGGTCCGTGAGCATCCTGGTGTCCTCGACGGTGGAGCTCGAACATGACGCGTCCGCTCCATAAAGCACCTGGCTGCTGGAGGGGTTATCGGTGGTCCAGCTTATAACGGCGCTTACGTCAGTGGGCATGACCTTGAACATGGTCACGACGGGCGGCGTGGTGTTCACCCGCTGGACCGTATCGAACATATGGTCATTGCTGCGGTACTGCTCGTTGCCCTTGCCGTCAGTTACCATTACAGCGAAGTGGTAGGTCGTCAGGGGCTCGAGCCCGCTGAGTGTGACCTTCTGGGCACTGCCACGCAGGACGGCGGCGGCAGAATCCCCGTAGGACTCCGTTTTGCCGTACAGGACTTTGCCCCAGGCAGGCTCAGGGGTGGTCCAGGCGATGGCTGCTCCATCCGAAGTAATATCCGAGATGGCGATATCTGATATCTTCTCCGCCGGGGTGGCCGGCGCCGGTGGCGCCTCCTGTTGCTGGGGCGGATTGAAGAAGGTCAGAGATGACGGCAGGACGCCGTATTGCCTGGCTAACATGTAACCGACGCCCAGCAGAATAATTATGATAACAATGCCGATTATGATATCGAGGGTTTTGATGCGGCGCCGGCTGCCTTTTCTCTCTGCGCGTTGGGAAGCGCCCTTGATGGAGGCCAGACCTTTTGCCGCAGGCGGCAGGTTCAGAGCTTGGGCGGTCTCTTCAATAGACGCCTCATCCTCTTTCCCGGGCGGAACGATCCTGGCTTTAGCCGTGCTTTTTCCGCATTGAGGACATGTAGGCGAAGGCCCCTGCAGCACCGCCATGCAGTTGGGGCAGCGGTACTGCTTCTGCTCCTGAGCCGGACCGGCTTCGCCCATACCCGCCGCCGCCCTTTTCTCAATGATCTTCTGCCAGAGGTCCGCCCCCTGCTGCTCCACGCGGTCCATGTACCACTTCTGGCCGCAGCGCGGGCAGATCGGGGTTCCCTCGGGTACTACGCCACCGCACTGGCGGCAGAACTTCGGACCGGTCTGCGGTTCACCTTCTGCCATATCTTTTCGGGATCTTGCCTATAATATTTCCTTTAATTATACATATAGTTAAATTGAATTTGAAGCCTATGTCAAGATAACGGAGGCGTTGGCGTCGCTCAGGCTGGAAAAATCGGCCGGTGAGACGGCGCCGGAGGCGTGCGGGCCTGTCTATCGGATGATATCCGTATTCATGTACGGCTGCAATGCGGCGGGCACGCTGATGCTGCCGTCTTCCCGCTGGTAGTTTTCCATGACGGCGATCATCACGCGCGGCAGCGCCAGTCCCGAGCCGTTAAGCGTGTGTACCAGGCGAGGTTTGGCCTCGGGGTCGGGCCGGTAGCGAATATTGGCGCGGCGCGCCTGGAAATCGCCGCAATTGCTGCACGAGCTGACTTCAAGCCATTCGCCGCAGCCGGGCGCCCACATCTCGATGTCGAAGGTCTTGACGGCGGCAAAGCCCAGGTCTCCCGTGCAAAGTTGTATCACACGGTAGGGCAATTCCAGCCTGCGGCAGATATCCTCGGCATTATCCAACAGGCTCTTTAGTTCGTTGTCCGAGGTGGAGGGATCGACGAACTTGTACATTTCCACTTTTTCGAACTGGTGCCCGCGCTTGATGCCGCGCGTGTCCTTGCCGGCCGCCATTTTCTCGCGGCGAAAACATGAAGTATGCGCGGCATAATGTATGGGCAGCGTACCGGCCGCCAGTATCTCGTCGCGGTGCAGGTTTGTCAGAGGGACTTCGGCGGTGGGGATGAACCAGTAATCCTCCTCCGCGTCGTGATACAGGTTATCGGCAAACTTGGGCAGGTTGCTTGATCCGACCAGGCATTCGCGCTTAACCATGAACGGGGGGTAGATCTCTATATATCCGTGCTCCCTGACGTGAAGGTCGAGCATGAAGCTGATCAAAGCTCTCTGCAGCAGGGCGCCCATGCCGCGCAGCACGTAAAATCTGGTTCCCGAGAGCCTGACGCCGCGCTGGAAATCGATGATGCCCAGCTTTTCAGCCAGGTCCCAGTGGGGAAGCGGTGTGAAGGCGAATTCAGGGGTCCGTCCCCATGACCGGACTTCGACGTTATCTTCCGAGCCCTGCCCTTCCGGTACGTCGTCCGCCGGCAGGTTGGGCAGGCGCAGCAACCTGTCCTCCAGCCTGTCCGACAGCAGATTTGCCTCGGCCTCGATCTGGGTGATGCGGTCGCCGACCTGACGCATTTCGGCTATCAGATCGGCCGGCTTTTCTTTCATGCGGCTGATCTGCTTGCTCACGTCGTTGCGGCGGGCGCGCAGGGCTTCGGCTTCCTTGAGCAGCAGACGGTAAGAGCTGTCCAGCTCTATGATCTGATCGACGTCCGCGCGCCCTTCCCCGCGCCTGTCCATGGCCTGGTATACAACTTCAGGATTATCTCGTATTAATTTGATATCGATCATTCTTCGCTCCTCCCCTGTTTGGTCTTGAGCTGCGGGAAGAGGATGACTTCACGTATGGATTGTCTGTCGCTGAGCAGCATGATCAGCCTGTCGATGCCGACTCCCAGGCCGCCGGCGGGCGGCATGCCGTGCTCCATGGCGGTTATAAAATCTTCATCAATCATATCGGTCTCGGGCAGCTCTCCAGCCGCAATAGCGCGTTCTATCTCGGCGGCATGCATTTCCCGCTGGCGGCCAAACCGCTCGCGCTGCTCGCGCGGATCATTCAATTCGGAAAACGCGTTGGCCACCTCCATTCCGCAGATGAATGCCTCGAACCTCTCTACCAGGCCGGGCGCCTCGCGATGCAGCTTGGCCAGAGGCGACATATCAATTGGATAGTCGATGAGAAACGTGGGCTGGCGCAGGTCCGGCTCAATATAGGTGGAGAGCAGCTCATCTATAAGCCTGCCCCTGTCCTTAAATTGGTCGACCTGCAAACCCATTTCCTTCATGCGCGCGCGCAGACTATTGGAATCCGGGTATTGCATGAAATCTATGCCGCACTTGTCGATCAGCGCCTGGCGGAGGGGAATCCTTTTCCAGGGAGGCGTCAGATCAATAGTTTCTCCGGCGTAACTGATCCGGGTGGCGCCCAGAACCTCAGCGCATGCGCTGCTGACAAGCTCCTCCGTCATCTGCATCACGTCATTGTAATCGGCATAAGCCTCGTAGCTTTCCATCATGGTGAACTCGGGGTTGTGCCTGGTTGAGATTCCCTCGTTGCGGAACACGCGTCCGATCTCATAAACCTTGTCGAAGCCGCCGATCAGCAGCCGCTTGAGGTAGAGCTCGAGCGCGATGCGCGGATAAAGGTCCTGGCCGAGGGCGTGGTGGCGCGTTATAAAGGGCCTGGCCAGCGCTCCGCCGTACATGGGCTGCAGTACCGGGGTCTCCACTTCGATAAATCCGCGTGCGTTCATGAAATTGCGCACGGCGTTGATGACTCCGCTCCTCCTGATGAAAAGCTCCCTGGCTTCCTCGTTGGCGATCAGGTCGAGGTAGCGCTGGCGGTATCTTTTCTCTACATCCTGGAGGCCGTGCCATTTCTCCGGCATAGGCCGCAGAGACTTGGCCAGTATGGTGAAGTCGGCGGCCTCGAGGGTTACCTCGCCGCTGCGTGTCTTGAATACACGGCCCGATGCCCCCATGAAATCGCCCAGGTCGAACTCGTGCAACAGATCATACTTATCGTCTCCCAGGGAATCGCGGCGGAAGAAAACCTGTATCTTGCCCGATCCGTCGCGGATATCGAAAAAGGCCGCTTTGCCCATGAACCTGGCGGCGGTGACGCGCCCGGCCAGGCTGACGTCCGGCATTGTCGCTGAAGGGTCTTTTTCGATCAGCTCCAGGAAAAGGCGCGTGGCTTCCCCGGCGGTGTGGGATCTGTGGAATTTGTGTGGATATGGGTCAAGGCCGCGGTTTATCAGCCTGGACAGTTTTTCCAGGCGCGGTTGCTCAATGCGTTCCTCCCCGGCCATCTTCTCAGCTTACTTCGGTAATCTGCAGTTTCATTATTCCCGACGGCGTGCGCACCTCTATCTTATCACCCTTTTTCTTTCCCAGCAGCGCCTTGCCGACGGGCGACTCGCAGGAGATCTTGCCTTCATGCGGATTGGCCTCAGCGGTCCCCACGATTGTATAGCGGTCGATCTTGCCGTCCTGGTTCTGTATGAGTACTGAATCGCCAAGCTCCACAACCCCGGGCTGGTGCGGGGCCTCGATGATGCGGGCGTTGAGGATAATATTCTCCAGAGAGCTTATCCGGCCCTCGATAAACGCCTGCTCGTTCTTGGCATCTTCATATTCGGCGTTGTTCTCCGTGCCACCCATCTCACGCGCCCGCTTGATCTTGTCGGCCACCTCCTGGCGGCGTGCCGAAGTAAGCTGGTCGTATTCAACTTTCAGCTTTTCGAGGCCCTCACGGGTGATATCAAACTTTTTTAGAGTCATGGGTATTACCTCCCAGCATGCCGGATATTAAAAAACTGAGAGCCGCAATAACTCTCAGCTTTTTCAGTGCCTTTCAAAATATTATATTCCGATGCAACCGGGAAGTAAAGAATGGTATAATGTCTGCCGGCTAAAATTCAGGAGGCACCATGACTAATTTACTTATCGCGGCTTATGATCCCTGCGGGAAAACGGCATTATGCGCCGGTATAGGTAAAAAACTGGCCAATTCGGGTAAAAGGATCGGCTATATCAAACCCATACATGTAAAAGCGGAGGGCGCCGGAGATGAATGCCTGGATGCGGCCTTTATCGGTCAGGTCCTCGAACTGGGCGAGAGCAGGGAACTCCTCTGCCCGATACACGTCAAACAGGACGAGCTGTGGCGCAGCCTCTCGGAGGATGCTGAGAACTTCTCCGCCGGAATTAAATCGGCCTGCGATAAGGCCGGCGCCGGCAAAGATATTTTAATTATCGAAAGTCCCGGAGCATTCAAGAATGACCAGGTATCCACTCTGGCCGCATATACCATCGCCGAGAAGCTCGATGCCCGTGTGATACTTCTGCTCTGCTGGTGCTCGGATTACCGCGAGGCTGGTATCCTGCAGGCGGCCGAAAAGCTGGGGAGCAGGCTGATAGGAGTGGTGTTGAACCAGGTGCCTTCTTCCAGGATAACCATGGTCCAGGCGGAAAGCGCCGCCTACTTTAAGGAGAAGGGCATCGCGGTGCTGGGCGTGCTGCCCGAATCGAGAGCACTGCTGGGCGTGACGGTGGGGGAGATCGCCGGCGCTGTGGGTGGGGAGATCATCAATTTTAAGGACAAGGCCGGTGAGCTGGTGGAGAATGTTATGCTGGGCGCCATGTCGCCCGATTCAGCCAGAGATTACTATAACAGGCTGCGCAACAAGGCCGTGGTCACCCGCCATGAGCGGGCCGACATGCAGCTCGCTGCGCTGGAGACTTCGACCAAATGCCTGGTGGTCAGCGGCAAAAGGCCTTCGACATCGGTCATGGTCAAATCCGAGGATAAAAAGGTGCCGGTGATCGTGGTTGACAGAGATATCAATGAAATAGTCAAAGGGATCGAGCAATCGCTGGCCGGCGCGGGCTTCCATCAAGTACAGAAGCTGCAGGCTATGTCCGCCCTGCTCGACAGCAGGTTCGATTATAAGTCCCTCAATATCGCGCTCGGGCTGAAATAAAAGGTCGTTTAATCTTCGACTTCCTCGCCGGCTGACCCGATTATCTCCCTTGCCCGGTCGGCAAACCTGGCGGGCACCTGTACCTCCACCTGTCCCAGCCCGTCCACCGTCAGGCCGTATACGCTGCCGATGCTTTCGTATTTGAGCAGGGCAAGTATACCTTCTATTTCGAGCCTGCCCCTCACTATCTCGGCCTCCGGTTGCCCGCAGGCTTTATAGACAGTAACCAGCTTTTCTTTCTCGTCCATGTAACTGTAATCAGAATAAAATAAATAAGCGCTGCCGATCGGGGCAGCGCTTATTTATTTTCAAATCAATTGTGTCGAGATTTATTTGCCGCTGCTGCAGGACTTGCACTTGGCCAGAAGGTTGTTCTGCAGGCACCAGGTGAGAGACACGCACTCGGGATGCGGGCAACCGGTGATACCCCAGTCGCCGCCACCGATGGGAGATGTGCCCCTGTGGTTCATGTGGGTATTATTGATGTTGGACCTCGTGCCGATATCGGCGGCAGCCCAGCTCTTGTTGGCATAGGACAGGCTCTTGCCCCAGCAGCCGGAGCACTTGGAAGTGCCGAGGCCGGCGGTGGTGGCATTGGCCGGACAATTGAGCGGGCAGTCATCCAGAGGAAGAGAGGTGGGCTTGGTCTCGGGATTGAGACATTTCTTGGAATCGTCACATGCTGATCCAAGAGTTCCTGCCTGTGTATTGCAGTTGCTGCAGCCACCCAGGCATTCGTTGATGTCGCAGCCCGTGGGCTTGGGACATTGGGATGTGTTGCATACGCCGGAACAAAGCTTATCCGGGCCGCACAGACCAGCAAGTCTGGACATGGCGCTGGTGGGCGTCCTTCCCCAGTGCTGGAGGTATAGCTTCCAGGAATTCTGGTTGTTTTCCCATTTAACTTTGTCCCAACCCGTGCATTTGCCGAGGTCGGCTGAGACAGTGGCCGGTATCAAAACTAAAGATAAAGCCACTACGATTGCAACGAGGGTTCCAAAAATTCTCCTCACGGCATACGCCTCCTTAAATAGTGAATTTTGAACGAATTTTACAAGGTCAAATAGACTTTGTCAATAGTCAGCTTAGTGTATTTCTTGAAATAAGTCAACATAAAATATAAAATTACACTCTGTTTTGCATTAATAATAGCATGTTTTATGATTTATGTAATGCTGTCTTAAGGAGGAAAACCGCTTGATCGCCCTGGGAAAACATATGCTGTTGGAATTGAAAGACTGCGACGCAGGGCTTCTCAACGATATGGAATATCTAAGAGAGGCGCTCAACGCAGTGGCGGTATTGATCGGGGCGACCGTGATCAAGGATTCCTTTTACCAATTTTCACCTCAGGGGATCAGCGGCGTCGTCATCATCGCGGAATCGCATATATCCATACATACTTGGCCGGAATTTTGCTACGCCGCCGTGGATGTTTTTACCTGCGGCGAGGTCATCCAGCCGGCAAAGGCCGTCAAGCCTCTGGCGGAGAAATTGAAAGCCAAATCCACATCTTATATAGAGTTAAAGCGGGGCGTCTTGATGGAGAGCCCGGCGGCGGCGGGAAGGTAGATGGCCAGGCCGGACTATTTCGACAGCAAAAGGTGGCTCATCGATGAACTGACCGACGACCTGGTGCAGATCCACGGCGTGCGGCGGGTACTGCACGACCGGAAAACGCGCTTTCAGCATGCTCAGATATCCCAGACCCATACCTTCGGCATCTGCCTGGTGCTGGACGGAAAGATCCAGTCCGGCGAAAAAGACGAGTTCATCTATCACGAATCCCTGGTCCATCCGGCCATGCTGGCCCATCCCAATCCGGAGAAGGTGTTTATAGCCGGCGGCGGCGAGGGAGCGACCCTGCGCGACGTGCTGAAACACAGGACGGTAAGCAGGGCGGTGATGGTTGATATAGATGGTGAGGTGGTCAGGCTGTGCCGCAAGTACCTGCCGACCTTTCACCAGGGATCATTCGATGATAAAAGGGCGGTCGTCCTCCACGACGATGCCAGAAAGTACATCGCTGAGACAAAGGAACGTTTCGACGTGGCTGTGATCGACCTGGCAGACCCGGTGGAGGAGGGACCGGCCCGCATGCTATACACGCAGGAATTCTACAAGCTCGTCAGGGACAAACTGAAGCCGGGAGGCATCATGGTGGTGCAGTCCGGCCAGTCCGGCTGGATCAACCTGCATAATTTCGTGGCCATCAACGGCACTTTGAAAAGCATCTTCAAGATCGTGCGCCCCTACCAGGTCTATGTGCCGTCCTTTGTAGACCTGTGGGGATTTCATACGGCATCCGACTCGCTCGACCCGGCGCGCCTGTCGCCCAGGGAGATCAACAGCAGGATGGCGGACAGGGTCAGCGGCAAGCTGCGTTCTTATGACGGCATCGCCCACCGGGGGCTTTTCTCGCTGCCGCTGAGGCTGCGCCGCAAGTTAAGCCGTTCGCGCCGTATTATAACCGACGCCTCGCCCATAGCGGTTCACTGACCCTTGTTCAGAACCGCTCCCCGCTCCACCTGCATGATTACGAAACGGTGCTCTCCCCGCACTATATCTCCGCGCGGCGCGAAGCCGCATTTCTCGAAGCAGGCCCGGGCGCGCACGTTCCAGTCAAGCGTACGCAGGATCAGGCTCTGCAATCCGGAGGCCTCGAAAATGTCGAGCATAAAGGTGTTCAACGCGTCTTCCCCGTAACCTCGTCCCCAGTACGTCTTCTCGCCTAACATTATCCCGATTTCGGCCGTGTTTCCCGCCAGGTTAAAATTGAAAAGGCTGCAGCTGCCTATATGGATGGGGTCCAGCGTATCGATGGCGAGGGTGTGGGTCAGGCCGGGGAACTCCAGTTCAGCGCTGTATTTCAAATGGAATTCTTCGTAGCTACATGTGAGTAGTTCAGTGGCGTCCAGCCGGCACAGCTCTTCATCCAGACGCCATCTGTACTCGGCTGCGGCGTCATCCAGCCGACGGGGACGAAGCCGGACTTTATCCCCTGCAAGCACAGATTGCCGTTTCAGGAACTCGAAGATAGTGGATCCTGGCAAATCTCAAGCTCTGTCAGCGCGGACATGGCCGCTTCTTTAATCCTGTTTTCAGGTGATGTTTTCAGTTTGCTAAGGGCGTCCCTGGCCTTTTGGCCGCCGATTTTGCCCAGGGCTGCAATGGCGGCTTCCTGCACATCGTGATCAACGTCGTTCAATAAATTAAGCAGGCCGGGGACGGTATCCTCTTCTTCTATATCGCCACAGGCCCGTGCCGCCTCGCATCGAAACCGCGCGTTGCTATCCTGCAGCTCTTTATTCAGGTAGTCCAGCCAGCGGGTATCGCAGTTGCGGCCCATGGCGAATATGGCGCTGGCCTTGAGCGCCGGGTTCTCGCTGAAGTAAAAGTCCTCAATGTAGCTCGCCACGGGTTCCTGCCGGAAGGGCGAGATGGACTCCAGCGCCCGCCTTCGTAGCGAATCTGGTTCGGAAGGATTCTCCAGCACGCCGAGCAGGGCATCGAATATATCGTCACCCACAGCCGCAGGAAGCTCCCCCAGCTCAGCCATGAGTGCGAATTTACCCATCACCCGGGCGGCGGCTTCCCTTACCTCCGGCGACTCATCCATCTTGAGCGTTTTGATTACCGGCAGGGCGAAATTGTATTTGTCTTCCAGCTCCAGCCCTTCAAGCGCTTTGATACGTATACCAGCATCGATATCATCGAGGCAAAACTTGAATATGCGTGTGAAATCCAGCCTGGCGTCGTCCTCGCCCATGCTGCGCAGCTTTGATATGATCAATGCGCGCCTTTCCAGGTGGGCGCTGTTCCAGGCCCTCTTATATTGCGACAGGTCGTCATCGTTCAAATTAGATAGTCGGGCCAGGTCGGAGTGACTGATCTCGTCATTCGAATACAGTGTTTTCGCGATAATTGCACTCAGCGGCGGCTGTGATTCACTCATTCCTCCTCCTCTTCCTCTTCGTCCTCGAATTCGCCCTCGTCCTCCGGGGGCGGCCATACCGGACGCGTGTAGCGGTCTATATATTCACCCATAGCCTGGGCAGCCAACCGTTTCATCTGCTGGTCCGACTCCTCGGCCATTTTGGCCAGCTCGCTGAGATCGATCTCGACTTCGAGCACCTGAAGCAGCACCTTCAATACGGCCAGCGAAGCCTTGGGATTGGGTATTCGCGTGGTGTAAGAGGGGACCTCCCCCAGGAGGCAGATGCCTTCCATGGAACGTTCCCTGGCAACTCCCAGCAGCAGGCCGTTCAATCCTGCGATCTGAAGACGACCGCGCAGAACCACATCAAACTTCTTGAGGTAGGCGACCAGCGACGCGTCGGTGGCCACGCCCCATACCTTGGGCTGCTCGGTATGGTGAATCTTGGCGATAGCGGCTGCAAATGTGTAAATACGTTGAACCTTGAATTTCCTGGCTATATCGAGAATAAAGTTAGCCAGGTCGTAACCTTTGTAGGCCGGCTGCTCATCGCTGATGAAAAAGAGGATGTCCTTTTTGCCGGACGCATTATGCCAGTAGAAGAACTTACCTTCGGGGAATTGCGGAGTTTCGACGATGTTGTCCTTGACCATCACGCCGATAGGGTCGAAGAAGGTGAAGGGCTCGATCTCCCCTATCTCCTCTGCGCCCAGCTTCTCCCTCAGGTAGCGCGTTACGATAAGGGAAAGGTTGCCGATGCCCGGCCATGCCGCCACCATGTCGCAGGCGCGCGGCCGCGGTTCCTTGCGAAAATTGACCAGTTTCTTCATTTCTTTTATTTCGCTGCAACGGAGATAGAGGGGCAGTAGATGCTCGGTGTGTTCACATAGCCGGCTATCCAGCGGCTGTCGCTGCCCATGGCCGGGACCTCTTTCAATAGCTGATATACGTTGCCGGAGACCATGGTGTCCTTGACCCTGCCGGTGATTTCCCCTTTCTCAACCTTGTAACCCAGCAGCACATTGCCGCTGAAATCCCCGTTGAGTATGTTTCCCTGTTCGGCGCCCATCATTTGCTCGATAATCAGCCCTTCTTTCATATCTTTGACCATATCGGCCAGGGATGTCTTCCCGCCTTCGATCACCAGCGCGTGGACCGCCGGGGCGGGCATTCCTCCGTTGCGGCCGCCATTGCCCGTGCTCGATGATCCCGCCAGCGCCGCCGTATGCAGGTCATAATAGAATTGAACCACCGTCCCGTGGTCGATCAGCGCGTTGCGCCTTGCCGGCACCCCCTCGTCATCGAAAGGCGTGCTTCCCGGCTGGTAGGGTATGGTGGGATCATCGAATAAAGAGAGTCGGCTGTCGAATATAACCGCGCCCTTTTTATCTTTGATGGGCGAGGCGCCGTCCAGCACGGTCTTGCCGTTAAAGGCGGATATGAGAGGGGCCAGAAGCGAACCTGCCACGCCGAAAGGCGTGAAAATCACCGGCATGGCGCCCGACTTGATGGAGGCATTGTTCCTGGCCAGGTCGAGCTGCCTGATGATCTCGCCCGCAACCGGCTCAGGGTCGGTGACGGGACGGCAGGAGCTGCGTATGTCACCGACATACAGAATGTCCCCGTCCCTGACCAGCATACCGTCCATGCTGATACTGAAATTTGTGCGCCTGCATGATGCGCGCCCGCCTCCGCTGACAGCGATTTCGAAGGTGGACATACCGCGCGATATGCTGCCCTCGCATAGAATACCGGGCGTATTGGCACACACGGCGTCGACGACGGCCTGGCCGAGGCTGATCAGACTATCGATACCGACACGTTCGACCTGCGCATCGTAGACGGCGACTTCTTCGTAAGGCCCGAGTGCGGGGAAGTCGAAATCCACCGTGTAGCCGAACTGGCTGGTCTCGAGCGCCATGTCAACCAGGTCGGCGGGGGCGATATCGCCGCTGGCCTGGGCGAAGCCCATTTTACCGTTCTTGATCAGGCGAAGGGCGACGGAGACCGATTCCTTGGTCTGGATCTGCTTGAGGCGGTTGGCCTCGAACTGGACCGGAGTCCTGATGGATGTTACGCGGCAAACTTCGGCGCTGTCTGCAGACCTGCGGGCGATCTCAAGTATCTCTTCCATTTTATTTGCCCCCCACCAGGCAGTTCTGAATTCTTATGTGAGGGCTGCCGTTGGAGACGGGTAGCGGCGATTGGCCGGCTTTTCCGCAGCCTCCGCCCTGGTTCATATCAAGGTCATTGCCGATCGCATCTATATTGTGCAGCGTTGTGAAGACATTGCCGCTCAGGACCACCGGTCTGATCATCTCAGCGATCTTACCGTCCCTGATCATGTAAGCTTCGCCGGCAGAGAAAGTGAACATCTCGAGGCTGGTTGTGCCGCCGTACCAGTCCCTGGCGTAAACACCTTCCTTGATCCCGCCTATCATCTCGTCGAACGTGGTGCATCCAGGCTCGATATAGGTATTGGTCATGCGCACTATGGGCGGATAGGCATAATTAATAGCGCGTGCGTTGCCGGTGGGTTTCTCCCCCATTTTAGCGGCCGTCTCACGGGAATGAAGCCGGCTGTTGAGCACCCCTTCTTTGATCAGATAAGTCTTGCCGGCAGGCGTCCCTTCGTCATCATACCTGTAGCTGCCGCGCAGACCCGGCAAGGCCGCGCCGTCCACGATATTGAGATGTTGTCCGCCGAACCTGCGACCCAGAACCATTATTTCCCGCATCTGGGGATTCTCATAGATATGGTCTGCTTCTGAGAGATGGCCGAAAGCCTCATGAACGAATACGCCCGCCAGCACCGGGTCAAGGACCACGGTGTAGGTTCCCCCTTTGACCTCGGGAGCGGAGAGCATGGCCGCGGCCCGCCGGGCGATGCCCCGCACCTTCTCCTGCAGGCCTTCCACGGTTGAGAAATCACCCTTGCTGCCTATACTCAGGCCGACCTGCTGGACGTCGCCGTTGCGGCTGGCGATGGCTGACAGGCGCAGGTTCAAGTCTATGCGGCTTTGCTCAATATAAGAGCCGTCGGAGTTGGCGAAAATGACCTTCTTTCTGATATCACCGTAACCGATGCTGGTAGTCTGGATGTCCGGTATTTCAAGCATGATGCGGTTATACTCATCCAGCAGCGACTTCTTGGCCGAGAGGGTGACTGCCAGAGGATTCTTCTTATACTCGGCGTCAATCTTATCGACGACGGCCTGGGCGGGGCTGAACTCGCTCTTTCCTTTGCCCACATGGGCGGCCTGCTCCACCGCCAGGGCAGCGCTCTCCGCCATCCTGCCCGGACTGTTAAAGCTGGCAAAGCCCCATCCTCCTTTCACCAGCGCGCGCACGCAGCCGCCCGCGCCGGCCGTCCTGCCCGCCTCTTCCAAGCGCTCGCCCCGGAAGACCAGCCGGCTCGACTGGCTCTCATCAAGGCGGACCTCGACGTAATCAGCTTTGAGCTTGCGGATAACGGAAAACAGTTTGTCCTGCATCAGCCTTTCCGAAATATCAATTTTAGCAGATAACCTTAGATAGGGTGTAAACAAAGCGGGGCCATGGCTGAATGTCAGCGGAGGCGCATTTGTTGACATAACGGCTATTAAATCAGGATAGACTTTTAATAGCGGCCGTTATATACTTTTGGCGGAGGTAATCGATGCAACCCAGTCTCGCCGGCAAGATCGAAAAAGCCAAGCGCTATGCAGAGGAGCCCGAGCGAGTAACCATCCACAATTTCTCAGCCGATTTCCGCGGCGAAAATGACAGCCATGCCCTGTCATTCACTGACGGTAATTGGAACTGCAACTGCCATTTCTTCTCCCAGTGGGGCCAGTGTGTTCACATCATGACGTTGCAGCGCCTGCTCGAAAGGATGCTTCCCGTAGCGGCCGACACCTCTCAAAAGGCTTAATTAGCTACATTATTCCCGGGCGCCGTGATACGGTGCAGGGTCAATTTATCTAAAATTACCATCCTTGAAGGCTCTCGCGATATCCGCTGCCAGAAATAGCGACCCGGTTGCCAGTATGAGGTCGTCGTCTGCGGAGGCGGACAGCGCTGCCGACAGCGCTTCTTTGGCATTACGCCCGATGTCCGCCGTCACGCCCTGCCGCCTGAAAATGCCTGCCAGTTGCGACGCGTCGGCGGCCCTGGGATGGCCCGAGCTGGTGATGATTACCTTCGATGCCGGCCCCGCCAGCGCTTTTGCCATGCCTTCGATATCTTTATCGCCGGACGATCCGAATATGACAATTAGCTTTTTATAAGGTAAATACCTGCTAACCGATTCGAGAAGGGCTTTCATCGAATAGGCGTTGTGTGCGCCGTCTATGACCAGCAGGGGAGCTCTTTTCAGTATCTGCAGGCGCGCGGGCCATTTAACGTTTTTTAGCCCCGACGCGATATGATCTAAAGTTATTATCACTCCGAGTTTACGCAGCGCCTCCACGGCTGCCACTGCCAGGCTGGCGTTTTCCATCTGATAATCGCCCAGCAGCGGTATTCGCAACGCATAACTGCCGTTCCTGCTGCGGAGGGTAAAAGCTTGGCCGCTCAAATTTCCGCGCCGGCGTTTCCAGGTTATATCTTCTCCCGCCAGGACCAGCTCTAAATTAAGTTGTCTGCATTTTTGTTTGATTATCGCCAGTGCTTCCGGCTTCTGTGGGGCGCTGATCACCGTGCAGCCGGGCTTGATAATCCCCGCTTTTTCGCCGGCGATCTTGGACAAGGTGTCGCCCAGCACCCCGGTATGGTCGAAGCTGATGGAGGTCAGAACGCATACGTCCGGGTCGGCGATGTTGGTGGCATCCAGCCTGCCCCCCATCCCTGTCTCCAGCACCTGGAAGTCTGCGCCGCTGTCTCTGAAATAGAGGAATGCCACGGCGGTCAGTGCTTCAAACGTCGTGATTTTGCCGAACCGGCCATCCCCATTGATTTTCTGCACCTGCTTTTGAACGGCGCTCACCAGGCGGGCGAAATCCTTTTTTGTTATCGGGCGGCCGTCAACGGCGATCCTCTCCTGCCATGTATAGAGGTGCGGTGATGTGAAAAGGCCGGTGCGGTAGCCTGCGGAAGTCAGGATAGAGGACAGCATGGCCGCCGTGCTGCCCTTGCCTTTAGTGCCTGCTATGTGTACCGTCTTCCTCCCCTTCTGGGGCAGGCCCAGCTTGCGCAGCAGTAGCTCAACCCTGCGCAGGTCGAAATTGGCGGCGTTATAGGCTGTGGCAGGCGATACCTCGTAATCGGTGAGTCCTGCGAGATAGGCGGCCGCGGCGTTATAGTCCATCGCAGACTGAATTATAGCATTGCCGGGGACGGCGGGAAGTCAGTCGTGCAGCAATAGACGCAATTACCGGAGGGAATAAAATGGTGGATACTGATTCAGAGCTTTACGAACTTGGGCATGATGCGGCCCTTCCATAGCGCCTTGCCCTGCATTGTCAGAATCATGGAAGCGAAGGCTACCACCGTCATGAAAATAGCGCTGAAAGGGTAGAATAGCACGACATATAGTGGGAAATGGAAACGTATATTGCTGACCGTCCAGAGCACCAGGTTGAGAACGACGGCAATGCCGGCCATGGCCGTTATCTCCAGCGGGATTTGCGGCTGGGACAGACCTATTCCCAGAACAATCGGCGGGCTGACATAGAATATCAGCACCAGCGTATACATCAGTATCAGGAAAAAGGGATCGAAATTGAAGGTGGCGAAAGTGCTTTTAGTCAATCCCTTCCAGGTCTGTTCGAAATCGCGATACATCCTGCAGGAGACCAGGCCGCCTCCGTCCAGCAGTTTGTATTTGAGCCCCATGGCATGCACCCGCCTGCCGATGGCTATATCGTCGACCACATTGTGCCTGACCGCCGCATAGCCCCCGGCTGCATCATAAGCGTCCCTGCGGAAGATCAGGAACTGCCCGAGTATGGCGAATAGCAGCGGGTTACGCTGAAGGCGGGTCAGCTCCAGCGGCACTCCGCACAGCATGCCCAGGTAAAAAGCCGGTATGCTCAGCAGCTCGGACCATGAGACAACGATCTGCCGCGGCAGCGCCGAGATCAGGCACGTGTTCTCGGCTATCATGGCAGAGGTTGCGCCGCGCAGCATGCCCGGCTCGTGGTAGGTATCCGCGTCGACAAAAACCAGCAATTCACCGTCTGCGGCCTCGGCAAGCTGCGAGCAGGCCCAGTGCTTGCCCAGCCAGTCGTCGGGCAACGGTTTACCCTTTATCAGGGCAAGCCTTGTATCCTCAGCGGCGAGATCCTGCAGTATCTGCCAGGTGCGGTCGGTGGAGTTATCGTCCAGCACTATAACCTGGAAATCGGGGTAATCCTGGTCCAACAGGCTGCCGGCGCACCTTCCGATATTGGCCTCCTCATTACGGGCAGGGACCAGCACCGAGCAGCGCGGCCAGGCGGGGGGCGCCGGGTAGCTGTAAAGGCGCCGCAGATACCGCATATTGAATAGCGATACTGTCAACAGTACAACCAGGCTGACCACTATAGTGGACTGTACGTAGAACAGGATATCCAAGAATAATATTTGATGCATTCGGTCCTACTACTTAATGTCAGGGCTTGTATTGTCCCAGGTTACGGGGATCAGTCATGGAATCTTGCTTTTAGGTAATTTGCGATCCTTCCAGGTAGCCCGGCCGGAAAGAGTGAGGTACATGGACGAGAACGAAATTGCCGTGATCAGCGACACGCTGACCGGATAAAACGGGACTGTATAAAGCGGCAGCTTGAAGCGCAGGTAATAACCGGTAAACAGTAACAGCGATGCTATTATGGATATGGCTGCCAGCCCCAGCGATAATACAGGGGGATAGTTCGGCATCTTGTGCACACCCAGTTCTATGACCGGCGCCCAGAATGCGAAATTGATCCACAGCCAGGTAATAAAGGAGAGCGGCACATTATATCCGCAGGCGGGAAAGCTGTTCTTGGCGAGGCCTTCATGCAATTCCGTCCAGTTATGATACATACGGCAGGAGACATTGTCGGTGCCGTCGAAAAGCCGATAACGCATGCCGGAGGCTATTATTTTTTCTGCCAGCTGTAAATCGTCCAGCACGAACTGACGGATACCTTCGAATCCCCCTGTAGCTTCGTAGGAACTGCGGGGAAAGAGCATCAGCTTTCCGCTGGCGGATAAAACGGTGATGCTGCGGGGTCTTAAACGGTCGGACAGCGGCCTGCTGGCAAAAACACCCAGCGCAAAAATTGGCATTATCAGCTTCTCGGCCAGGCTGCCCAGCTTATGCCTGGGTATGATGGAAAGCATATCGGCTTTTTCCGCCTGGAGGGCCGCCGCCGAGCATCTCAGTGTGTCGGGCGCATGGACTGTATCCGCATCGGTGAACAGGAGCAGTTCGCCGTCGGACGCGCGATATAGCTGATGGCAGGCCCAATGCTTGCCAATCCATTCAGGAGGAAGCGGTTGACCGCTGATAACCTTGAGACGGCTGTCCGCCTTTGCCAGTTCCGCAAGTATCTTACCTGTGTCGTCCGTGGAGCCGTCATTCAGCACTATGACCTGGAAATCGGGATAATCCTGCCCCAGCAATGACCTGACGCAGGCGCCGATGTTTTCCTCTTCGTTCCTGGCCGGGATTAACACCGAGATACGCCGCCGGACTTCAAGGTTTTTATAATCTTTCAAATTGCGCAGTGTACGCATATTTATGCCGGCTATGGTGAGCATGATGAGCATGCATAGCACGATCAGTAGATTTGGCAGAAGCAGGGGATCGCCGGCAATCATTATTTTTTTAACACCTTGCTGAGCCAGGGCTGCGGATCCGGCCAGCTTTTAAAATATGAATAGCGCCTGATAATAAGTATAGCGGTATGTGTCAATCCGGCGCAGAAGAGGGGCGCCCTGTACATTTTAATAAAGGGATCCGGGACAAGCAGCAGGAAAATAAGGAAAAGGAACATGCCGCACACAGAGCCCCAGACCCAGTTCTTCTGAAGAATAAACATAAATCCGATGCAGAGCGCCATGGCCAACGGTCCCAACCAGCCTGTCAGACCCAGCCAGACGCCGAAGGTGGTCGCGACGCCCATGCCCCCCCTGAATCCAAGAAAAGGGGAAAAGGCATGTCCTATCACCGGCGCCACCGCGACGGCCGCCAGCTCCCAGCCGGCGACTCCG
Source organism: Dehalococcoidia bacterium (assembly GCA_041653995.1). Taxonomy (NCBI): domain Bacteria; kingdom Bacillati; phylum Chloroflexota; class Dehalococcoidia; species Dehalococcoidia bacterium. Next base: position 232,788 of record JBAZEK010000002.1, on the reverse strand, counting down.
GATAACAACTGGGACAGCCACACGGGCACCGTGCCTTTGAAGGCGTCCAGCAGGGCAGCGATCACGTATAGAGGTTTGCTGCCGGCCCGGGCCACGTTGGTGGCCCCGGGCGCGCCGTCGCCGTATTCCCGGATATCCCTGCGCAGGAATATTTTGCCGATCCAGACGGAGAAAGGCAATGAGCCGAGTATCAGCCCCGCGGCTATCCAGGCCAGGCTAATCATCAGATAATTATTATATAATTAAGCCGTGGAGTTTGTCAGCCGTCTACTTAATGCCTCGCGGCGCAACCGCAGCCTGCTGTGCGTTGGGCTGGATCCCGATCCCTCTAAGCTGCCCGTCAAGGACGTCTTCGAGTTCAACCGGGCGATCATCGATGCAACGTCCGACCTGGTCTGTTGCTATAAACCCAACCTCGCCTTCTATGAGGCTATGGGTATACGCGGGTTGCAAACGCTCAAGAAAACCGTGGCCTACATTCCACGGGATATCCCGGTTATCGGCGATGCCAAAAGGGGGGACATAGGCAACACGGCGGCCGCCTATGCCAGGGCGCTTTTCGATTATTATAAATTCGATGCCGTGACGGTCAACCCTTACCTGGGCTACGATTCGGTAAAGCCTTTTCTCGATTATCGGAACAAGGGCATATTTGTTCTCTGCCGCACTTCCAACAGCAGCGCCTCTGATTTCCAGGATTTAGTGGACAATTTCGGCATGAAGTTCTATCAGTCGGTCGCGCTGCGCGCCCGCGATTGGAACAAGGGCGGCAATGTGGGGCTGGTGGTGGGCGCTACATATCCTGAGGAGTTGAAGGAGATAAGGAAGCTATGCCCTGATATGCCTCTGCTGATACCCGGTATAGGAGCCCAGGGTGGGGATCTGGAGCTGTCCGTCAGGTACGGTGCCAACGCTTTCGGGGAAGAGGCCATTATCTCGGCTACCCGGCAGGTGATCTATGCCTCCCGGGGACCCGGCTATGCGCAGGCGGCCCGCCAGGCTGCACGAGAGATTCGTGACAGCATCAACAAATTCCGTGGCGTTTAGGCATATACGCGGAGGATGCCCCAAATGGGTGATGCCGGAAAAGAAACCTTGCGCAGCATTTTCCATATCGATCTCGATGCTTTCTTCGTCACTGTAGAGCAGGTGCTTAATCCAGCCCTGCGGGGTAAGCCCGTGATAGTCGGCGGCAGACCGGAAGGTAGGGGTGTGGTGGCTTCGGCTTCATACGAGGCACGCAAGTTCGGGATACACGCTGCCATGCCGCTGTCCAGGGCCAGGCGCCTCTGCCCGCAGGCCGTTTTCCTGGCGGGCAACTATCACAGTTATGCCGAGTTCTCGCATAAGTTCATGCGGATACTGGGCGATTACAGTCCATCTATCGAATCCGGCGGGCTTGATGAAGCGTATCTCGATGTAACCGGTTGCCAGAATTTCGGCTCCTGGCGGGAGCTTGCTTCCAGGATCAAAGAGCGAATAAGAAAGGAGACCGGTCTGGTGGCCTCGGCAGGTATTGCCCCGTGTAAAGTTGTGGCCAAGGTGGCCTCCGATGCCGGAAAACCGGATGGGCTGGTTGAGGTAATGCCGGGTCAGGAAAGGAGCTTTCTGGCCCCTATGCCGGTGGAGAAGTTGCCCGGTGTAGGGGATAAGACCGGCAAAGTACTGCGATCGATGGGAATTCAGACAATCGGCCAGCTGGCGGATATGCCGGACGGTTTGTTTAAGACACGATTCGGGGATGGTATGGTGTGGCTGCAGCAGCACGCCCGCGGCCTCGACGACAGCCCTGTTGAAGAGAGAGGCGAAGCCAAATCAGTCAGCCGTGAGACCACCTTCGAGCAGGATAGCGTGGATTCGGCCATGCTTAAAGCTACACTTCGTTACTTCGCAGAGAAGCTGGGCGCCGAGCTGAGGGATATGGATAAAATGGCGAGGACTGTAACTCTCAAACTCAGATATGCTGATTTTGAGACTGTTAACCGGGGTTCGACTTCCAGAACGGCCACCAACCTGGACGATGCTATCTTCCGGGCAGCCTTGCAATTGCTGGAATCAACTTTAGCGAAAAAATACCGGCCGGTCAGGCTTATCGGGCTGGAAGTCTCCAACCTGACCGGGGCTGAAACGCAACTCAGCCTGTTCGATGCCGAGACAAAAAGGCTGGAGAAACTGGACCGTGCCATCGACCGGGTGCGAGATAAGTACGGATTCGACGCCATTCAGACGGGCTATACAATAGAGTTAAAGAAAAAATATGGCGGGCGCCGCATCAAAGATGATAAGCCGCCTGCCGGCTAAAATACCTTGAAAACCTTCTTCAGCAACCAGATGATGATCAATATAATACCGATGATGAGGGCAATATTGATCAGCCAGCCGAGGCCGGGAATGGCGATGAAGCCTAAAAGCCAGAGTACCAGCAGGATGATGCCGATGATTAATAGAACGTTCATAGCCACCTCACTTATCAGATACCGTACATTCTCTCTGCGATAATTATAACAGCATCACTGAAAATATAGCCAGATATACACCGCCGAAACTGCGGCAGGTCTCTGAAATAAATTTGCAATATAATAGTAATAATGAGTTTCAGGGACTGTCTGCAGGTATCAATCCAGGTGCTGCGCTCGAACAAGATGCGTTCCGCGCTTACCATTCTGGGGATCGTTATAGGTGTCAGCTCGGTCGTGTTCATGATCTCCTTCGGACGGGGACACGAGGCTAACCTGATGGGCATTTTTAAAAGCCTGGGCGCTGAGACCATTTATATCACCAGCGCCTCCCAGATGATTGACCAGATGTCCGGTATAACGCGGAAATTGACTATGGAAGATGCCCTGGCCCTGGAGAACTCCAGCCGGCTGCCCTCTGTGGCACTGGTATCCCCGATGACGGAAAAGATGTCGACTGTCACCTATGCTAACGAGAAAGTCGGCACGGATGTAATGGGAGCTATGCCCAATATCCGCAGCATCATCGATTATCCCATTGAGAGGGGTTCGTATATAACGGATGAGCATATTATGTCGGGTTCCAGTGTGGCTGTGCTGGGCGCAACGGCTAAAAGTAATCTGTTTAAGGACGAGGATCCGCTGGGTAAAAACATACGCATAAACGGCCGGAATTTCGAGGTCGTTGGCGTACTGGAGGCCAAGGGAGGGTTCCTGCCGGGTGCGGACGACTTCATCATGATCCCGCTGACGACCATGCAGGCCAAGCTGATGGGCGAGACCACCACTGAAGGCCGGCCGGTGCAGACTATCGCTGTCAGGGCCCTCTCGCCTGCCCATATCGACAGCGCCAAGGACGAGGCGGTATCTGTGCTCAGGCAGCGCCACCACATCCGCGAGGGTGAGGACAACGATTTCTATGTCATGGATATGCGCGATATCATCAATCAGATGAAACAGGCGCTGGAGATTTTTCAGCTTTTCCTGGCCAGCGTCGGCGCCATTTCTCTGGTTGTGGGTGGAATAGGCATCATGAATATCATGCTGGTTTCGGTCACGGAACGGACGCGCGAGATCGGTATTAGAAAGGCTATCGGGGCGAGGAGGGTGGACATCGTGAAGCAGTTCCTGGTCGAGTCCGCCATACTAAGCGTATCCGGCGGCATCATCGGTATACTTGTCGCTTTTCTCTTTGTGCTTATGGTGACCGGTGTCAAACTGGGAGGCTATACGGTTCAGGCGCCTTTTTCGCTCGATATAGTGCTGGTCGCACTGGCCGTGTCCACTTTTATCGGCATAGCATCCGGACTCTACCCGGCTGTCCATGCAGCCGGTATGGACCCCGTGGAATCGCTGCGCTACCAGTAGGAGTCAACGATGGCGAAGGTTGAGATAGAGAGGCGCGGACAGATCCTTGTGGTGAGGATAAACCGGCCCGAAGCCCGCAATGCCGTGGACGCCGAGACGGCCGGCCTGCTGGAAGCGGCTGTGAACGAGTTCAGGCACGATAAAGGTCTCAGGGTCATGGTGCTGACAGGCTCAGGGGATGTTTCCTTCTGTGCGGGCGCCGACCTGAAAGCAGCGAGGGGTCTAATAGAGAGAAGGGGCGCCGGGAGAAGCGGCCCTATGGGATTCAGCCGCATCACCGATTTAGGCAAGCCGACCATAGCTGCCGTCAATGGATACTGCCTGGCGGGAGGGCTGGAATTAGCCTGCTGGTGCGATTTCCGCATCGCGTCTGCCGGGGCAAAATTCGGTGTGGTCAACCGCCGTTGGGGTGTACCGCTTATCGACGGCGGCACGCAAAGGCTGCCCCGCATCGTGGGGCTGGGCAATGCGCTCTACCTGATCGAGAGCGGCGCCATGATTAACGCAGAGCATGCGTTGAGGATGGGCCTGATTCAAGAGATAGTGCCTGACGGGGCTGCCCTGGACAGGGCGGCTGAGCTGGCTGTTAGGATGGCGGAGTACCCGTGGACCAGCCTGATTAATGACCGCAGGGCGGCTTACGAGGGGTTGGCCCTCGATTTGCCGCGGGGCATCAAGCGGGAAAAAGATATACACGCCGAGTTTTTCCGGGACGTGGAGATGTTCGAAGGGTTGGAGAAGTTCAAACAGGGCCGGAGACCGGCGCCGCCCACGCCGCCGGTATAATATGTCCTGGAGCATTTGCGGAACAATGCAGGGGCGGGTTTTCAAACCCGCCCGGTTTAATGGGCGCACCTGAAGGTACGCCCCTACAGCTGCTGGATTTTTAAGTTCTTCACCAGGCAGAGTATGCGGCAACTGATCTCAAGCAGTTCTGTAATAACGTAGGCTTCCTCAAGGGTCATGCCTCTGGCAAAGCTGCCGTGGCGGTGCACCATGACCACCGCATGCGTTTTCAGCGCCTCAGCGATCTCATCTGCCGCTCCGCCCGGCTGAGGCTCCAGGCCGAATCCTACTACCGGCACTTCGGGGATAAAGAGCTTTCCTCCCTCATCCTCGGTATGGATGACATGCCGGACGAAGGAGAGGGCTGTAGCATGAATCGGGTGGCTGTGTACGATGGCCTTGAACAATCCCTTTCGGTAGATAGCTCGGTGCACCTGCAGTTCCGTCGAAGCGAGGCGGGTATTTTCGTCATCTTTTTCGAGGCCGGTCCTGATCAGGTCCGATTCAGACAGGTAACCCAGGCGGCTGCCGCTGCGCGTGATTACGACGCTGTCCTCGTCCCTGACGCTCAGGTTGCCGCCGTGTACGGAAACCATGCCGCGGCTGTAGAGATCCGATCCTACGGACTGAAAATGGGATAACAAATCGTCAGTCACTGGCCGGCCTCCTGCGCAAGTGTTATTTCTTTTTAGACGCGTTGAATTTCTTCATCAGGCGCGATTTCTTGCGGGCTGCAGTATTGGCATGAATAACTTTGCGTTTGGCCGCCCGGTCCAGGGAGCTTATGGCCTCGGTTACCGCCCCGCCGGCCTCAGCGCCTTTTTTAGTGGCAATTAATTTTTCCGCTCTGGTGAGCTTGCTCTTGGTACCGCTCCTGATGGCCTTATTGCGCTCTGCTTTCCTTTCAGCAGATCGGGCTGATTTTTCCGCTGTCTTAGTCTTGGGCAATTGTGACTACCTCCTTTGATATCATGAACTGACGTTCATCCTGGCAGTATGGGCCTTGGTGGCATTGATAACGCCACGCAGGCTCATAAGCCTGTTTAATATGTGATTCAACTGAGCCATGCTCTTGATCTCTATTGTCGCAAACATGGTGAACACATCGTCATTATACTGGGTGCTTACGCTGGTAATATTAATCTTTTCTTCGGCTACCGCCGTGGTAATGTCCCGCAACAGCCCCACCCGGTCGAAAGCTTCCACCTGTATATCAACCGGGTACACGTCCTCCATCTGGCCCCAGCTCACATTGATCAGCCGCTCCTGCTCCTCTTCGTTGATAACGTTGATGCAGTTTTTGCGGTGTACGGTGATGCCGTGGCTACGCGTAATGTACCCGATAATATCATCACCGGGCACCGGATGGCAACATTGAGCAAGGTGCGTGAGCAGGTCGCCTACTCCCAGTACCTGTATGCCCGAGCCCTTATGCTGCGCAGGTGCGGCCGTGGGTTTGGCCAGCGGGATCACCTCCGGCTCTCCCGCCAGCTTAGTGGCGATCTGATGAGGCGTGATGCCGCCGTAACCCACGGAGGCCAGGAAGTCATCGGTAGTATCGAAATTGAGCTGCCCCGCAAGCTCCTCGTAGTTGGCCACATCGACACCCATGCGCTTGAGCTCTTTTTCCAGTATCGACCTGCCCCGCTCAATATTTTGCGTGCGCTCCTGCTTTTTATACCAGGCGCGGATCTTCTCCTTGGCATGGGCGGTCTTGACGAAACCCAGGTCCGGATTGATCCAGTCCAGGCTCGGCGCTTTCTCGGCCTTGCTGGCTACTATCTCGACTATATCGCTGTTCTTGAGCTCGTAGTTGAGGGGAACCAGCTTGCCGTTGACTTTTGCGCCGATGCAGCGGTGGCCGAGGTCTGTATGGATGCGGTAGGCGAAATCCAGGGGTGTAGCTCCGCGCGGGAAGGGCCTGATCTCCCCTTTGGGCGTGTAGACAAAGACCTGGTCGACGAAAAAGTCCTCTTTCAATGAGGTCAGGAATTCTTCGCTGTCCAGCGAGCTCTGCCAGTCGATGAGCTGGCGCAGCCAGGAGATCTTCTCCTCGAAATTCAGGTCCGGCTTGGCCCCTTCTTTGTATCGCCAGTGAGCTGCAACGCCGTATTCCGACATGCGATGCATCTCGTACGTTCTGATCTGTATCTCCAGAGGCGTGGAGGCGCCGTCGCCCACCATTACAGTGGTGTGCAAAGACTGGTACCCGTTATCTTTGGGATTGGCTATATAGTCGTTGAATTCTTCTGTGATCGGGTGCCAGGTATTGTGTATGATGCCCAGCACCTTGTAGCAGTCAGGGATAGTGTTGACCAGCACGCGCAGGGCGAAAAGGTCGTGGATATCACCGAAGCTCCTGCCGATAGCTGTATACCTCTGTATCTTGTTGAAGATACTGAAGATGTGCTTGGGCCGTCCGTATACCTCTCCCTGGATGCCGGCTATGACCATCTCGTCGCGCAGTACTCGGGCGGCGTCATCGATAAATCCTTCGCGCAGCGACCGGCGTACCGCCACCATACGCGCGATTTTGCGGTACTCCTCCGGCTGCAGGTATCGGAAAGAAAGGTCTTCAAGCTGCCACTTGATCTCCCATATGCCCAGCCTGTGAGCCAGCGGGGCATATATCTCCAGAGTTTCCTGAGCAATGGCCTGTCTCCTTTCGGGTGGTAATGCCTCCAGCGTATTCATATTATGCAGCCTGTCAGCCAGCTTGATGAATACCACGCGCAGGTCCTCAGCCATGGCGATAAGCATCTTGCGCAGGTTCTCCGCCTGCGTCTCCCGGCTGCTGACTGCTATATCGCGCTTCCATGCCAGCCTGCTCAGCTTGGTCACCCCGTCCACCAGCTTGCTGATATCCGGACCGAACTGTTTTTCCAGCCGTGAGATCGGTATATTACAGTCTTCAGGAACGTCGTGCAGGAGTGCGGCAGCCAGTGTGGAGGCATCGAGCTGCAGGTCGGCCAGGGTTATGGCAGTTTGGAGGGGATGTTCCAGGAAGGGCGCGCCGGATTTGCGCTTCTGCCCGTCATGTGCCTTGAGGGCATAATTATAGGCAGCCTCCACGACAGCCAGCTTGTCGGGAGGCAGGTATTCCCTGGCCTTGGTGAATAATAGAGTGGGATCCATACACTCTCCGGTCAATTGTATGATAAAGCATGGCTGCAACCTGTGGCAAATGTTTTCCGTATTTAATGTGACTTCGGTCATTTGCATGCCGTATTCAGGGGTATTATCATATTTTAACTGGCGGTACCGGATATTCAGTAAGAATCTGATTGCTGGTGGGGCAAACCGTCAGCGCAATGACCAAATATCTGGAGGTACTTAGATGAAAATTGTGAAACTGTGCCGCGAAGGCTCCTGCTGCCCGGCAGTAACCGTATTCGAAGACAAAGTCGAGATCGGCGAAGACGCTAATACCTGCGTCCTCACGCGCGACGAGTTCGAGATACTCAAAGAGAAGATTTTCGCCAGAGAAATCTAAAAACACCAAAATAAGTAATCAAATAGGATCCACCGTCCCACCCGGTGGGTCCTATTTTGTATGAGCCGCCCGAGTGCAAAGTTGAACTTCACGCCCTGTAAAATGTATCCTTGATAAGCCGTTTTTTTCCCAGCGCCGTTAGAAAGGAAGAAACATGAATACCTCTAAGTTTCAAGAACTGAACAGCATCTTTTTCCCCCGCAATACAGCAATCATAGGAGCTTCTCCAACAGACGGCTACACCTACGCTCTGCTTGCGACTAAAATGCGCGACAGGCTCTACCTGGTGAACCCCAACTACCAGGAAGTGCTGGGCAGGAAATCATATGCAAGCGTCTTGGATACAGATGCCCCCATTGATTATGCAGTCATAGCGGTCCCGGTTCGGTTCGCATTGAGCGCCGTCAGCGACTGTATTAAAAAGGGAGTTAAAGGCGTTCATTTATTCACATCGGGATTTAGCGAGACCGGGCTGCCGGAGGGCATCAAGCGTGAGAAAGAGCTGGCCGATATGGCGCGGGGTAAGCTAAGGATCATCGGGCCCAACTGCATGGGAACATATTGCCCCAAATCCGGCCTGTCGTTTAATCCCGCATCCACCAATGTGGAGGGGAATATAGGCGTCATCTCCCAGAGCGGCACCTTTGCTCAGTTGTTTGTCTATGCCGGCAGGACAATGAATTTGAAGATCAGTAAGATGGTCAGCTATGGCAACGCTGTTGATCTCGATTGCCCCGATTTTCTTGAATACCTGGCGGATGATCCCGATACCAGCGTTATCGCCCTTTATATCGAAGGCATCCGTGACGGGAGGCGGTTGAGGTCTGCGCTGGAATATGCGGCCGCTAAAAAGCCGGTGGTTGCGCTCAAGGGCGGCGTCACCGGGGCGGGTGGCAGGGTGGCTTCCTCACACACGGGTTCGCTGGCCGGAACGGGAGAGACATGGTCGACCATGTTCAGACAGAGCGGCGTGGTGCAGGTAGACGATATAGATGACCTGCTCAATACTACCAATGCAATGGACTTATCCAGGGTGCCGTCCGGAAACGGAGTAGCAATCGTTACATACTCCGGCGGATTCGCCGTGGTTCAGAGTGACATGTGCGTGAAGGCAGGGCTCCAGATCCCGCAGTTTTCCCGCAAGGCTGTGGATGAACTGAGGACGTTTGTCCCGGCTGCAGGCACTATGATAGGCAATCCGCTCGATTCGTGGCAACTGTTTTACAGGCACTCGGGCGAAGGCAGGCTGTCAGATGTGCTGCGCATAGTGGCGGGCGAGAAACAAATTCATTCTATTATTCTACAATTCGACATAATAAGGTTTATGACCATGATGTGGGGTAATGGCACCGAGGAGAAACTGAGAGCCATAACCGAGGATTTTCTGGCCGGCTGCCGCTTCGCACGCGATGAGGCCGGCAGGCTGGTAATAATAACGGTGGCCATAGATGCCTATACTGATAACGAGGCGGAACGGCGGATGACTTTATTAGCCAAGAAGATGTGCGAGGATGCTGGATTTCCTGTGGCCGCGTCACTCAGGGAAGCTATCAGGGCGGTCTCTTATATGTACAAGTACGCTGCCATTAAAAAATAATTGATGATAAGGGGGTTGCGGTATGGCGGAGACGACCGGCTTTGCGGTTGTGCTGGTAACTGTGTCCGGGTTGGACGAAGGCAACAAGATCACGTCTATTATTCTGGATAAGCGCCTGGCTGCTTGCGTTAACATCGTTCCCAAGATATCTTCTCTATTCCGGTGGCAGGGTAAAATCGATGCGGCTGACGAGGTGATGCTGATCATCAAGACCAGGGCGTCACGTGTTAAAGATATCATAGACACGGTGAAAAGCGTCCACAGCTATTCCATACCCGAGGTGATAGCGCTGCCTGTCATGGCGGGGAACGCCGATTACCTGGACTGGATCGCAGAAGAAGTGGGAGAATGAGCATTTTTATGACCGCCTGTAATATAATAATGGCCTGAGAGGGAGAACGCATTTGTTTAAAGCACCGCGAGGCACAGCCGATACTTTGCCGGAGGAACAGCCCTACTGGAGCTATATCGAAGACAGGGCGCTGGAGATTTGCCGCCTGTACGGGTACAGCCGCATCGGCACTCCTGCTTTTGAGGAGGCGGGCCTCTTTCTGCGTAGCGTGGGAGAGGGCACGGATATCGTTAGCAAGGAGATGTATATCTTCAAGGACCGCAGTGATAACGAAATGGCCCTAAGGCCGGAGGGCACTGCGCCCGTTTGCCGTGCTTATCTGGAGCACGGCATGGATAACCTCCCTCAGCCTGTAAAGCTGTTTTATTTCGCCGATATCTTTCGCTACGAGAGACCACAGGCGGGACGTTACCGGCAGCACCACCAGTTCGGCTGCGAGGCCATCGGGGAACAATCTCCCTTGCTTGATGCAGAAGTAATCCAGATGGCGCTCAGCTTCTTCGGGTCGCTGGGACTGACGGATTTCTCGCTGCAGTTAAACAGCATCGGCTGTAAAAAGTGTCGCCCGGGCCATTTGCAAAAATTGAAGGAACACTACGCTCCGCTGGGAGAACATCTGTGTGACGACTGCCGCGTCAGGCTTGAGAAGAATCCTTTAAGGCTGCTGGATTGCAAGAAGCCTGACTGCCAGTCTGCAGCCGATCTGGCCCCCAAAAGCGCCGACTATCTTTGCCCGGAATGCGGCCAACACTTCGACTCATTGAGGAATTATCTCGCTGCCCTGAATATCAAATTTGTTTTAAACCACAGGCTTGTCAGGGGGCTGGATTACTACACTAAAACTGTATTTGAGATTCAACCTGCCGACGGCGGATCGCAGAGCGCGCTGGGCGGCGGGGGCCGTTATGATGATTTGATCGCCATGATAGGGGGCAAGACTGTGCCGGGCATAGGTTTCGCCGCCGGGCTGGAGCGCATAGTACTGAACTTGAAGACGCAGAATATCAAGGTAACCCCTGGAGATAGGCCGGCGGTTTATATCGCCTGCCTGGGGGAGGATGCCAGGGTGGAGGCTGTAAAGCTGTCGGCGGCGCTGCGCGGCGAAGGCATCTCGCTGTTGACCTCTTCGGGCGAGCGCAGTCTCAAGGCTCAGCTCAGAAATGCCAATACCGCCGGTGTCAGGTACACGGCTATCATCGGGGGCGATGAAATGAAAGCCGGCACCACGATGGTGCGCAACATGGAAACGGGCGAACAACAGGAGATGCGGCCGGATGAGCTTATCGCGCTTCTGAAGGACGCCAAATAACAGGCAGGAGAATACTGCGATGGATACTTTCGAAGCCATTTACAGCAGGCGTAGCGTGCGCCGGTACAAGGATACCCCTGTTTCCGATGATACTCTCAACAGGGTGCTGGAAGCCGCCCGCTGGGCGCCATCCTGGGCTAATACGCAGTGCACACGCTACGTGGTTGTGAAGGATCCCGAAACCAAAGCGCGGTTAGCGGAATGTCTGAATAAGGGCAATCCTGCCGCTGAGGCTATCAAACAGGCGCCTGTTGCTATTGTGGCCTGCGCCGAGCTGGGTAAATCAGGATACTATAAAGGTGTGACGGTGACCGACAGGGGAGAGTGGTTTATGTTCGATGTCGGCATCGCCATGCAAAACCTGGCGCTGGCGGCTTGTGCCCTGGGCCTGGGCACGGTGCACGTGGGATTTATACCGGATTCTAAAAAGATAGACGCCATACTCGGCCTGCCGGAGGGCGTGGTCTCGGTGGAAATGACGCCGCTCGGCTATCCCGCCGGCGAGTCAAAAGGGCCGCCGCGCAGGGAAATGTCGGAGCTCGTATTTTACGAAAAGTACGGCAGGCATTAGAATTTAGGCAGCGTACCTCGCAGAACAACCACCGCCCGCTGCGGCTGAGGCAGCCGGAACAGCTTCACCGTGCGGGCCTGTAATTTTATAAAGGAGGGAGATATGGCCAGGACGATCGCAGAGATCAATGAAAAAATCAAAAAAGGCCGGGCGGTCGTGGTCACTGCTGAAGAAGTGATCGGCATCGCCCGCAAGAAAGGAGTCGCAGCGGCAGCTAAAGAGATCGATGTTGTGACCACCGGGACTTTCGGCCCGATGTGCTCCTCCAGCGCCTATATGAATCTTGGCCATACCAAACCCAGGATGAAAGTGGGCGGTGGCAGGGTCTATCTCAATGATGTGCCGGCTTATACGGGTGTAGCGGCCGTTGATATCATACTGGGCGCCACGGCCATGCCGGACGACGACCCGAAAAACAGGATTTACCCGGGAGAGTTTAACTACGGCGGCGGCCACGTGATCGAGGAGCTTGTGGCGGGAAAGGATATCCGGATGGTGGCCAGCGGCTACGGCACGGATTGCTACCCGCGCAAGAAGCTGGAGACATTGATCAATATCAAGACCATCAATGAGGCCACCCTGTTTAACCTGCGCAATGCCTACCAGAACTACAACGTGGCCGTAAACGTTAGCAGTCGTATGATTTATACGTATATGGGCGTTCTCAAGCCCAGGCTGGGCAATGCCAATTTCTGCTCTGCGGGCCAGCTTGCCCCGTTGATGAACGATCCTCTGTACAAAACGATAGGTATAGGCACACGCATCTTCCTGGGCGGTGGCGTCGGTTATGTGGCATGGCACGGAACGCAGCATAATCCGTCCGCACCCCGCACTGAGAAGGGCGTGCCCACGCGCGGCGCGGGCACGCTGGCGGTGATAGGCGACCTCAAGCAAATGAATGCCAAATGGCTGGTGGGCACCAGTTTCCTGGGCTATGGCGCAACATTGACCGTCGGCATAGGTGTGCCGATACCCGTATTGAGCGAGGAGATACTTCAGTACACGCTGGTGACCGACGCGGATATACTTGCGCCGGTGGTGGACTATTCCGATGCCTATCCCAACAGGAAGCCGGCTGTGCTGGCCGAGGTCAGCTATGCTGATCTGAAATCGGGAAAGATCAACGTAGGAGGCAAAGATGTCCCGACAGCGTCGCTTTCGAGCTACCCCGGAGCAGTGGAGATCGCATCCACGCTCAAGCAATGGATCAGCAGCGGCAGGTTCCTGTTGAGTGAACCGGTTGCTCCCCTTCCCGGAGTGGAATCCGGCATCAAGCTCAAAGCCCTCGAGGAAAGGCCGTTGCCCTGAAGGAGGCAAAGATTATGAAGGTAGCGAAGAAAATAGTATTGCATTTTCCACAGCAGACCATTGACAAACCCATCGTCAGCGGCCTCATCAGGGAGTTCGGGCTCGATTTCAATATTCTCAAGGCTTCTATTTCCCCGGGCGAGGAAGGTCTGATGATCATGGAGTTGACCGGTGAACAGAAGGACTATAACCGCGGCATGAAATACCTGCGTGAAGCGGGACTTGAGATACAGTACCTCAGCCAGGACGTATGGCGCAACGACGACAGATGCACCCATTGCGGAGCATGTATAGCCATGTGCCCTACAAGGGCGTTCACGCTGGAGGAGAAGACACGCAAGGTACTCTTCGATAATTCAAAATGCATTGTATGCGAGCTGTGCGTAAGGGCCTGCCCGCCCAGGGCCATGGAACTCAAATTCTAAACGGGCGGATTCAAAATCCCGCCCCTGCGAGGTAGGGGCGTACCTTCAGGTGCGCCCGGGAATGGTATGTACGAACAACGCACGTATCGCCACAGCATCAAGGACGCAGACCTTGTCTCCTTTCAGGCTGCTGTGAAGGAAACGGACCTTTTCATACGCGCCTCGAAAGACCTCAGCGCTGAAGCTGTGGCTGCCATCAAAGAGGTACGGGGCCCGCTGGAGAGATACATCAGGGCGCATCCTGTATTCCTGCACAGCCTGGAGCCTTTGAAGGTGGGGAAAGATGCGCCTGAGATCATACAGAGGATGGAACAGGCCGCCCGGCTGGCCAACGTCGGCCCGATGGCGGCGGTGGCCGGCGCCGTTGCACAGATGGTAGGGGAAGAACTGCTGCGTTCGTCCGGCGAAGTAATTGTGGAGAATGGCGGCGATATCTACCTCAAAGTCAGCAGGAAGAGCGTGATCGCCATTTATGCCGGCGAATCCGTGTTTACAGGCAAGCTGGCTATCGAGGTCGAGCCGGACCGTACGCCGCTGGGGGTCTGCACTTCATCCGGGAGAGTAGGACCGTCACTCAGCCTGGGTATGGCGGACGCCGCAGTAGTCGTCGCTCCGTCTGCCGCGCTGGCCGATGCCGCGGCGACGGCAGTGGGCAACGCGGTGAAAAGCGAGAGGGACGTGGATGCCGCGCTTGATCTCGGCCGCAGAATCAAGGGGATCAGCGGAATCGTTGTAATAGCCGGAAGCAATATGGGCGCCTGGGGCGACATCAGTCTGGTGAAAATATAACCGGCCGCGCTAACCGCTGCAGCAGTGCACGCTGATGGTGATGGTGAAAGAATCAGAGCCACCTTTTCCGTCAGATATTTCGCATGTGATTGTATAGTCGGCAGCATCATAAGGAGGACGCCATAATACTTTTGGGCCTCCTCCGGTCAGTTGCCCGCCGGATGCCTTCCACATATATGCCAGTGTATCGTTATCTGGATCCGTGGAGACACATTCAAAATATGCTGTATCGGTTCTTTTCATTATTGGTGGATAATTCTTCTTTTCCGCGTCAGTTGGATTACGTTTTAATGTGATTGTACGTCCTGCCGGCATGAACTTGATAGCAGTTATCGCCGGAGGGTTGTTGGGCTTTTCCGGCACCATAACGGTGGTATCCCGGGAGGTCGCCCCGCCCTTTCCATCGCTGACCACCACGGTAATCAAGTAGCTGCCGGGATCTCCGGGGGCCGTCCATGTCACGGCAGCGCCCGTGCTGTCGACCATGCCGCCGCTGGTGGTCCAGCGGTAAACAAGCTCATCGCTGTCGGCATCGCCGGCAGTACATATAACATTTGCTTTGCCCAGGGGCTGAACTACCGCAGTGTCGGCATGAAGGTCGGTAATCACGGGTGGGTTGTTAACCGGCTCCTGGGGCGCCTGGACAGGTTGTGTGTTCGATTGCCCGCTGCATCCGGATAGGGCGGCGATAAGGATTAAGCCGAGCGCGCTTACAAGCGCCAGGCGAAAACGCAGATTTGAGAACATAGTTAGATCACCTCCAGTTTCAAAGGGGAAAGCTGATGATTAAAACTTGTCTTTGGATATCAATTTATTGATCCATATCTGATGAGCGAAGAAGGACCCCGGATGAACAATTATGATGATGACAGCCAGGATAAAGAGGGCTACGTCGTAATACATCGATTGGATAGGGGTTAATCCCCCCAGCCACTCTTCCCAGACGCCGAAGCAGGTGCAATCCGGGTATTTATCGAGGCCCTGTGAGATCATGTAGGAGTTATTGGCCATGAAACCCAGCACCATCGGCAGCACCAGTATGGCCATGAAGCGGGGCCAGATTCCGATGACCAGCATGAGCCCGATGAGAACCTCAAAGACAGGCAGTATCCAGGGTATAAGGATCAGGCCGATGAATCTGGCAAATTCAGGGGTCATGAGGAAGTCAGGGATGATCCTGTCCAGGAATTCTGTTTGCCCGGGAATCTGGCCAAGGTTGGCCAGCTTGCCGCCTCCTGCAAATATGAGCGTTAACCCGATGAGCAGACAGGCGACGATGCTGATGACACTGCGCACCATGGGCTGCTTATCGTATTCATAGTCCAACGAAATAGTCCATCCTTGTTCTGTAAATAGGTCTTGACTTGCAGAAAATTATAATCTACACTATTGCGAGTATGCAAACCCTGGTTGATGGTGAGTCTTAATCTGGCTGCCTCTTAAATCGGGAGACCATAATGCCGGGACTAAGACTCCCTGCGTATGTTTCAAGAGGTCCTGGGCCATATAGACCCGTCAGTATCCATGGTGCATAGTTATTATCGACAAGGAGGCATCAATGGCCCTAACGGACAAAAATCTTACTTGCGCTGAATGCGGTGGATCATTCGTCTTCACAGTAGGAGAGCAGGAATTCTATCAGTCAAAAGGACTTCAGAACGAGCCCAAGCGCTGCCCTGATTGCAGGACCAGCAGGAAACAGTCCCGCTCAGGAGGCGCCGGCAAAGCCAGGCAGATGTTCACAGCCACCTGCGCAAGGTGCGGTGCCGAGTGCGAAGTACCCTTTGAGCCGAGACAGGAACGTCCGGTTTATTGCAGCAGCTGTTACGCGTCGTCCAAACCGGAACGTTAAATATATTGCTCCCGCAGTCTCCCGCGGGAGCCACCATATACCGATAGCTGCGGATTGGCAGAGCGGTCTTTAGTGAAAGTAGGCGTCTGCAAATTGAAGATCCATATCCCGGGGAGCAGGTCTCTCAAGGATAAAAGGAGCATCGTCAAGTCCCTTGTAATGCGCCTCCAGAAGCAGTTCAACATCTCCATTGCCGAGGTCGATGATCATGACCTGTGGCAGATGACCACGATCGGATTAGCCTGCGTATCCAACCATAAAAACCGCGTTGACGAGGTCATCAGCGCGGCCATCAGCCTGATCGAGCACGATTATCCTTCGATTGAGATCGTGGAGAAAGAGATCGAAACCTACTGAATCTGGTTTTTAATCCAGGGCAGTATAATTGACATATGGATACCTCCGCGTTCCTCGATTACCTCAAGAACGACCCCGAGTACAAAGACCAGATCGTTCATGTTCAATATATACCTCCGCGCGACGCGCGCCCCGGGTGGCCCGACAGGCCCTTTCACACGGTTCTGCAGGAACGGCTCGACAAGCTCGAGTTGAACACCCTCTATTCACACCAGGCTGAGGCCATTAACAGCATCAGACTGGGAAAAAATGTAATGGTCGCAACGCCCAGCGCCAGCGGCAAGACCCTCTGCTACAACATACCGGTACTGAATACTATGCTGGAGGAGCCTTATGCCCGCGCCCTCTATCTTTTCCCCACCAAGGCTCTGGCCCAGGACCAGTTGCGCGGACTTACCTGGCTGGCCGGCGGCGCCATCAATCTGCCCTGGGAATGCGCCACTTACGACGGGGATACGCCCGGCGAAGACCGTTCAGGCATAAGGAAAAGAGCACGTATTGTGCTCACCAACCCGGATATGCTGCACGCCGGCATCCTGCCGAACCATAAATCGTGGGATAAATTCTTCAGGCGTCTCAAATATGTGGTGGTCGATGAGGCGCATATATACCGGGGGGTGTTCGGATCGCACGTGGCCTGCGTACTTCGCAGATTGAGACGTATATGTGCTCATTATGGCAGCAGGCCACAATTTGTGTTCTGTTCAGCAACGATTGCCAACCCGGGGCAACATGCTGAAAGACTGGCGGGGCTGCCATTCGAAGTTGTGGATAGCGATGGAGCTCCTTATGGAGGCAAGGCGTTCGTATTCTGGAATCCTCCCATCGTCGATGAGGCACGCAGCCTGAGGCGCAGCGCCAACAGCGAGGCAACCCATCTGTTCACAGAGCTTGTGCGCAGGCAGGTGCGTACCCTTGCCTTTGCCTCCACGCGCCGGTTGACCGAGCTGATCTATGTGTACAGCCGGGACCTGCTGGGCAGCCCCCTGGGTGAGAAGATCAAGCCATACAGGGCCGGCTACCTGGCCTCCGACCGGCGTGAGATTGAAAGGCAGCTTTTCTCGGGCGAGCTGCTGGGGGCGGTGGCCACCAGCGCCCTTGAGCTGGGAATCGACATCGGCGGGCTGGATGCCACGGTATTGACCGGCTACCCGGGCAGCATCGCCAGCACCTGGCAGCAGGCCGGGCGAAGCGGGCGGCGGGGAGAGAAGTCGATCACCTTTCTCGTGGCGCAGAATAATCCGCTGGACCAATATTTCATGCATAACCCCGATTTCTTCTTCGGCAAACCCTTTGAGAATGCCCTCATCAACTGGGAGAACATAAACATTCTTCACCCGCACTTGCTGTGCGCCGCCTGGGAGAAACACATTGACGAAAAAGACAGGGAATATTTCGGCGATACGCTCGATGCAGCCGGAGTCGAGCTGGGTGAAGAGGGCAAGCTGAGGGGGGAGGGCGACCGCTGGCATATCTCACCCAGGCTGGCACATCCGGCGCAGGACGTAAATATCAGGACCGCCTCCTCCGATCAGTATCAGCTGCTGGATACCTCCAGAGGCTTTCAGGTACTGGAGACGATCGAGGAGGACCATGCCTTCTGGCAGGTGCATCCCGGCGCCATCTACCTGCACCAGGGCGATTCCTATTTCGTCAAGGAGCTTGATATTGAGAAGCATATCGCCCTGGTGGAGCCGGCCGCAGTTCCTTATTACACGCAGACCATGGAGCTGACCGACATAAAGATACTGCAGCAGATGAAGGAGAAGGAGTCCGGAGGCGTGAAAATCCGGCTGGGCATGGTGGACGTGACCAACCAGGTCGAAGGTTTTCGCAAGAAAAAGCATTACACCGACGAGGTTATCGGCGAAGATGTATTGGACCTGCCGCCCCTGCGTTTCATTACCCAGGCGTTGTGGTTCGATCTGCCGCAGCAGGCGATGGATGTCATAGAGAAGAACAAGCTCGATTTTCATGGCGGGCTTCACGCGGTGGAGCATGCCGCTATCGCCATACTGCCGCTGTTCGCCATGTGCGATCGCAATGATATCGGGGGGGTCTCCACGCCTTTTCATATAGATACCGGAAAAGCGCAGATTTTTATTTACGACGGCTACCCGGGCGGTATAGGCATAGCGGAGAAAGGCTATGAAATTATCGAAGGTCTGTGGGCTGCGACGCTCAAGACCATTGAGGAATGTCCCTGCCGCGAGGGCTGCCCGGCCTGCATACAGTCGCCCAAGTGCGGGAATAACAATGAGCCCCTGGATAAAAAGGCGGCTGTCATATTGCTCCGCGGCCTGCTGGGAGTGCTTCAGTAGGTATATTGTGGGAGCAGTGTGCCAGGCTTTCATGCAGCTTCAGTGGCTGAGTATCTTGCCTAAAAATTGCCTGGTACGCTCGTGCTTGGGTGAGTTGAAAAGCACATCAGGAGGGGCTTGCTCGATGATCTGTCCCTCGTCCATGAAAATGACGCGTTTGGCCGCAGCGCGGGTGAAGCCCATCTCGTGAGAGACTACGGCCATGGTCATTCCCTCATTAGCCAGCGCCAGCATGACTTCGAGCACCTCTTTGATCATCTCGGGGTCAAGAGCGCTGGTGGGCTCATCGAAAAGCATGACCTTGGGATTCATTGCCAATGCGCGTGCAATGGCGACCCTCTGCTGCTGCCCGCCTGAAAGCTGCGCCGGTTTTGCATCGGATTTATCGGGTATGCCCACCTTCTCAAGCAGGTTCAGCGCAGTTTGCCTGGCCTCGGCAGGCGGACGTTTGCGCACGACGCGCTGGGCCAGCATCAGGTTGTCCAGGACTGTGAGGTGGCTGAAGAGGTTGAAAGACTGGAAGACCATACCCACTTCGCGCCGTACGGTGTTGATGTTCCTGGCGCTGTCCAGCGGGATGTCGTCCACCACGATCTTGCCTTTGTCGTAGGTCTCGAGCCGGTTAATACAGCGCAGCAAAGTCGATTTGCCTGATCCGGACGGGCCGACGATGACCACGACCTCCCCCCTGGCTATGTCGAGGTCCAGGCCGCGCAGCGCGTGTACCCTGCCGAAATATTTGTGCACCCCGCGGATGCTGATAATAGGTTCAGCCAATCATTACCTCTCGAATTTGGTTTTCTTTTCTATCCAGTTCACCACGCGCGCCGAGAAGAGCGTCATAATGAGGTATAGCAGAGCCACCAGCATCCAGACCTCGATGGGATCGAAGTGGATCGAGGCATATTCCCGGCCGCGCCGCGTCAGGTCTGCCACGGCAACCACGCTGACCAGCGAGGAATCCTTAAGCAGCGCGATAAACTCGTTGCCGATGGGCGGCAGGATTACTCGCACGGCCTGCGGCAAGACGACATGCCGCATCGACTGGAAGTAGGTCATACCCAGGCTGCGCGCGGCCTCCATCTGTCCCCTGGGGATGCTCTGGATGCCTGCGCGGTAAATCTCGCTCATATAAGCCCCGTAACAGAAAACCAGGCCTATAATGGCCATCACGACGGGGTCCGCCTGGAAGCTCTCCAGCGCCGGGATGGCCCAGGCCTTGCCCAGGTACTGGATCATGACCGGCACGGCGAAGTACCAGATTATAAGTTGGACCAGCAGCGGCACGCCGCGCACCAACTCTACGTACAGGGTGGAGATGATATAGACGGCGCGGCTAGTCGAAAGCCGGCCCAGTCCGCCTACCATGCCCACGACTAATACCAGCACAAAGGAGACCAGGGTGACGGTTATCGTTATCACGATGCCGTCCTGGACGAACTTGAAGATATTCATGAAGGGGTCGGGCCAGGCAAAAAGCAGAAGGACTGTGATGCCAACCACCAGAGCCACCAGCCACCACCAGACATCCATACGCGATGACGGCTCAGCGCCGGGTATGTGATCCAGCTCCTCCTGGGGAATCTGCGGTCTGTCGGGCGTACTCATCGAGCAGGATATTATTATACGCCTTAAGCGTAGTGGAGGGTAGACTGGGCGCAGCGCTTAGCGGCCGACCCATTTCCGGTCGAGCGCGTCCAGGAATCCCTCGTCCTTGAGGGCTTTGAGAGCGGCATTTATCTTCGGCACGAGGTGGGCGTTCTTCTTGCAGATGGCGATGCCGTAGTATTCGTCCGTGAAGATCGGCCCGACAGTCTTCAGGGTGTCCTTATTCTTTACAACGTAGCCCTGGGCCACCGGGTAGTCGGCTATAACTGCGTCGAGCTGACCGTTCATGAGGTCCTGGAAGGCGAAGCCGACCTCGTCGAAGGTCTTTACTCTGGCGCCGGGTATTTTGTTGGCCTCGATGATTCCCGTCGTTCCGATCTGGCCGCCGACGGTTTTGCCGGACAGGTCGTCCTTGCTCGAAATACTGTCATTGTTCTTTCGGACTGTAACTATCTGCCCTGCCAGGTAATAAGGGTCGGAGAAGAGTATGGTCTTTTTGCGGTCTTCCGTGATCGTTATAGATGAGACCGCCATATCGTACTGGCACTGGGAAACTCCGGCCAGAACCGAGTCGAATCCTACGTTGACCAGTTCTATATCCAGTCCTGCCCTGGCTGCGACGGCGCGTATCAACTCGGGTCCGAAGCCGTCCAGTTCCTTGGTCTGCTCGTTGATGATCTCGAAAGGCGGCCATGTGGCGTCGCAGGCTACTCTTAGCTTTGCCGGGGACGAAGGCGCCTGGGTGCAGGCCGTTACCAGCAGTGTCATTAGAAGACAGACGGCAATGGATAAAAGTGTGAGTTTTTTCATGGTTGATCTCCCTCGCCGGCGCACCGGCCGGATTCATTATATCATTCCCCGCAGCCTGGCCCTGCAATCGACTAAAGGTACCCCGTGTCCTGCAATTTCCACTGGCGGCGGAAATCAGGTTCCACAGGTATATTGTTCTCCCGGGCGTACAGGCGCAGTTGGAAATGGTCGTAGAAAAGCGTGGACAGTATGCGCATGCGGCGCTGCTCCTCGGGGAAGGTATAGTTGTGTGTATCAAGGATAATACGGCTGATGTCCGGGTATTCCGGCAGGTTCTCGCTGTGGCTTTCCGGGTGATCGAGGTGGATCGTAATGAGGTTGACCAGCTCCGGATCCAGGCAGGCCACCAGTGTCGACGGGTCGTAAAAAGTTCCTCCTCCATCGCGGTACAACTGACCGTTGATATTGGCCGGCTCGATATATGTGTTCATGCTCCAGCCGGCTGCTACGGCCTTGATGACGGGGGCTTCCAGCACTTTCCAGGTGCGCCCGCCGAATTCGAAATGCCTGTCAGGACCTGTCATGCCCAGGAAATCCGAGAAACCGTCGGCGCGCGCAGCAGTGACGGTCAGGGGTAATTTGATGTCATCGAAGGTGAGCTTATCAGGGCTGGCCGAACCCGTGTATTCTTTAAGCTTCTGAGCCAGGAATTCCTGCAGCGGATCAAGGTTACCCACGCCCAGCCATATACGCCGCGGATCGCGGTTTATCCTGACCAGCCTGTCGGTACGCAGGTTGGCGATGAAATCCTCCAGGTCCTCCAGCGCATGTTGTGCTTCAGTTCTATACGTGTCCGGATAGTGCGCTGCTGCCACCTGTACCGCGTGGAAAAAGCCGTTGAGCACGCCCGCGGAGACGCCGTAGATCTGCTTTATCTCCCCTCCTCCACGCTTGAAGCCCTCGTCCACAGCGCGCGCGGTAACCAGCCCTCCCAGTATACCGGAGAAGCCGCCGGCGCCGTAGATGATATTTGCCGGCCGGTCGAAGGGGAAGCTGTCAAGTTGGCCGTTCAATATCTGGCTGAAGCGGGCCATGATTGCCACGCGATCCCTGGATGATTCACGCATATTGGTGGCAGCCTCGGTCGAGCCCACGTAGGGCAGGTCCGCATGGCCTTGAGTCGGCAGAGGGCCCTTTGTCTTGAGCGTTTGCATGGAGAAATCAGGCTGCGCTTGCTTAACCTTTTGCAGGAGCTCGCGCTGACGCCGCAGCAGGTCCAGGTAATAATCGGCCAGCATGGTCTGGTTACGCTCGTGCTGCGAGTGCATAATGAAGACCGAGGTGACTAAGTTAAGCTTCCATTTACGTATTTCGGCATGCGGCTTTGTGCGGAGTATGGGGCGCGGGTCTTTGGCTTCGAGGTCGGCTACGATGGCGCCCGCATCCACTATAGGCGGCCGGCAGTCGTAAACATACTTGCCGTTGACGGTGGACGGACGGGTTGAGAGCAATGTGCTGACTGCAGCTATTACGGCATCTATCAGTGGAGCATCCTGCGGCGGGCCCATGTGCATGAACTGGTACGGGCACTGCAGAGTATCGTCCGGCGGGCCGAATATGGTGAAGACTGCGTCGCGGTCCATGGTGCAGATGTAAAGCGGAAGGCCCAGGTCGGATACTTTTAGCTGAACGGGCGTCCCTTTTGCCGCGCCTGTATATAGATTCAGGCGGTTTTCCAGCCATTTCCTCAAAGGATTGAGGTTGGACCGCCCATACCAGGGATTGAGGTTGAGTGAGCGTATCTGGCCGTTACGGGCTTTCGAGAGGAAGTTGCGAAAGTCATTTATGGCTGATGATGCTTTGCCCCATTTCTGAGGGTCTTTTTTCGCAGCCAGCGCCAGCGCAAAGGCCGTTGCCGTCAGAGCTCCGCCACTGACACCGTAGATTCGGCCGACCGCTGCATTGTCTCTGAGGAGCTTTTCGGCGCGGTCGAGCTCCTTGACTATATCAGGCAGGTCGCCCAGCTTGGACGCCTGAAAAATAATCGAAGGATCGACTGGCATGCGATATTTTAACAGAAATGGCCGACCTGCAGCATGGTACGGGCCGGCGCTTTTACTGCCGTCCCTTTATCACCAGTTTCTTCTCTCCCCAGATGCGCCTGACGAACGCGTCGCCCCTGGCGTTACGGTAGTCGAAGTCGCTGCGTGTCATGCTGGTCAGGTTAACCTCGATACCGGTGGAGTCCTCGAAAACGGCTATCATCTCCATGATCATATCCCTGCTCATGTCCCCTACGATCAGCAGGTCGAGGCCGTTTTCAGGAATGCTCTCCAGCCTGGCCGCCTCGCCATGTATGAGGGCGAGGTTGATGGTGCTTATGTCTTTCAACTGGTCGCGCAGATGGTTAACGACCGACTGGAGTGTGAGGATGGTCCTGGGCCCTGATTCCGGAGGCTGTTCCGTTGGCTGTTCGATGGGTTGTTCCACCGGCTGTTCCGCCGTCGCGTTGATTTCAACGGCGTCTTCGCTTTCGCCTGCGGTAACGACATGGGCAGGGAGCTCTATCACATCGGGCAGCGGCTGGCGGCCGTGATTGGGGATCACACCCATGCCCGGTATGATGGGCTTGTCGCCGTCTTCCAGCGGTGCATGTTTAAATGATTCGGTCATGGCAATGGCATGCTTTATCTCCGGCGGACGCTTTTTAACTTCCTCATCTACGAGTTCGATAGCTTGAGGAGTATGATCTTCTACGACGGAAATGGCGGGAGTGGGAGTCTCAGCAGCTGCTGGACGTTGATCCGCATAGGATTCCAAAATAATTTTCCGCCACTGCGCCAGCTGCGGGAAGCTCTTAACGACTTCATAATATTTGAGATTGCCCTGAGCACGTGAAGTGAACAATCCGGCGTTCTCCAGGTATCCGAGCTCCCGGCGGACGGCATTCAGAGGCTCCCCGGTTAAGCGGGCCACCTCCCGGGTGTAATAGCGCTTGCTTGTGTCGCGTAAAAACAGGTAAAGCACGTTGCGCTTGGCCTTGGAAGTGATAAAATATTTTAAATTAGACATCTATGAACACCTATTATGTTCCAATTTACAATGATTACCATCTTTTTTCAACCCTACACGCATTATCGAGATACCTGGAGATACATGACTATTGATTTCACGACGGAACGATCTGCATATGATTGTGATAAAATTTGTTAAACGGCATCCCCTCTCAATTCTATGAAGATATCAAACAGGGACGGGTAGATTACTACTGGACTCCCATGAAGGAAATATTCGAAAAGTAGGCGATAATATAATCGGAGGAGCCATATTATGGATAAAGTGAAGATTGGACCGCAAACGATGGTGTTTCCCACGCCGGCATTCCTGGTGGGAGCCAATGTTGAGGGGAAAGCGAATTTTATGACTGTGGCCTGGGGCGGCATCGCCTGCAGCGAGCCGCCCATGGTATCGGTGGCCATACGGCACACGCGATATACGATGAAGGGAATGCAGGAAAACATGACCTTCTCCGTCAATGTGCCATCGGCCGATCAGGTAAAAGAGGTGGATTTCTGCGGCATCAGGACCGGCGCCAAGGTGGATAAGGTCAGAGTCTGCAAATTCAAAGTATTCTATGGCAAACTCGAGACAGCGCCCATGATCGAGCAGTGCCCGGTCAATCTGGAATGCAAAATCGAACATATGCTGGACCTGGGCAGCCACGTGCTGGTGGTGGGTAAAATCGAGGAAACTATAGTCTCGGGCAAATGCTTCACCGGGGATAATCCGGATGTCAAAAAGATTCGGCCCATAGGCTGGACCATGCTGCCGGCCAACGTCTATCAGGAATTGGGAGAGACTGCCGGCAAAGCCTTTAAAATCGGGCTGGAACTGAAAGCGTAAGATCGTTGTTTTGACACCAAACCGGCTTCATGTTACTTTTATAAATGAAAACAATTTTCAGTTAGCGATAAAAATATGGTCGGGAAGGATATTGCGGCGGAGCTCAGGAAGCGGGGCTTCAAGCTGACCCCTCAGAGGAAGGCCATTATTTCCGTGCTGGGCAACTGCAGAGAGCACCTGCGGCCGGCTGATATCCATGAAAGGCTGCATAAGAAATATCCCAATATCGGCCTGGTAACGGTATATCGTACGCTGGACTTGCTTCAGGAAAACGGCCTGCTCTGTGAGGTCCATATAGGGGATTCCTGCCGCAGTTATCTCAAACGCCAGCGTCCGGGGGAACATCATCATCACCTGATCTGCCGCGGTTGCGGCAGAGTGGCTGACTTCACCGACTGTGAACTGGAACGTCTCAAACAGCGTCTCGAGCGGGAAACGGGTTACCGCATCAACCGCCACCTGCTGGAATTCATGGGATTGTGTCCGCAGTGTAAGATCAAGGAAGCCTAAGGGAGCAAAGATGTTCAGGCATGTATTATTCATCGCAATTGCAGCAGTACTGTGGATGACCGCGGCGTCCTGCAACACGGCTGCGCCGGCTCAGGTAGAAGGGAAAATGGGTGTGGCGGTGACCATACTGCCCCAGCGGGAGTTCGTAGAATGTGTGGGAGGTGATAAGGTCCATATAACCGTCATGGTTCCGCCGGGCGCCAGCCCGCATACATATGAGGTTACGCCCGCCCAGATGGTGCAGCTGAGCAAGGCCGGGGTTTATTGCAAGGTAGGCTCCCCTGTCGAATTTGAACTTGCCTGGCTGGATAAGCTGTTGGCCCAGAATAAAGATATACTCGTGGTCGATTGCAGCCAGGGCATCGATTTAATCGAGAGCGACGACCCCGATGAGCCGGGTATGGACCCGCATATCTGGACCTCGCCGCGCAATGTTAAGGTCATGGTGAAAAATATCTGCGAGGGCCTGTCGCAGGCCGACCCGCAGAATCGCCAATACTACGAAAGTAACCGTGATGCATATTTAAAAGAACTGGATGAGCTGGATGCGGAGATGGGCGCCCTGTTGAACGGCACGGCCTCCCACACCTTCATAGTTTATCATCCCGCCTGGGGATATTTTGCGCGGGATTATGGCCTCCAGCAGCTTGGCATAGAGCAGGAGGGCAAGGAGCCTAAAGCCGCTTATATGTCCAGGCTGATCAATGAAGCCCGGTTGCAGAATATTAAAGTTATTTTTGTTTCCCCTGAATTCGACTCAAGAAACGCTGAGACCATCGCACGCGAGATCGGCGGTAGAGTGGTAATTATCGATCCTCTGGCCGGAGACTACCTGCAAAATATGCGGGAGGTGGCAGCTGCCTTTGAGGAGGCTTTGAAGTAGCCTTGGCATCCAATGATACTGTCAGGCTGGAAAACGTCTGGGTGAGTTATAACGGCACACCCGCCCTGGAGGGCGTAAATCTGGCAGTAGGTGAACATGACTTTCTGGGCGTCATCGGTCCCAACGGAGGCGGTAAGAGCACGCTGCTCAAGGTCATACTGGGACTGATCAGGCCGCAGCGCGGCGTCGTCACCGTGCTGGGCAACCTGCCGGACAGGATCCGCAACAGGATTGGTTACGTTGCACAGCACAGCGATTATGACCGTGACTTTCCTGTCAGCGTAATGGAAGTTGTGCTGATGGGCCGCTACGGAAAGAGGGGCATGTTGAAACCTTATAACGGATCAGACCGCGAAGCCGCCGAGAAGGTGCTGGCCAGGGTGGGCATGCTTTCGCATGCCCATTCTCAGATCGGGCAGCTTTCGGGCGGACAGCAGCAGCGGACCTTTATCGCCCGTGCGCTTGTCTCCGATCCGGCATTGCTCCTGCTGGATGAGCCGACAGCAAGTGTGGATTCAGCCATGCAGACCGATTTCTACGAGTTATTGGAGGAGTTGAAAAAGGAGATGGCCATTATTATGGTGTCCCACGATATCGGCGCCGTCTCTGTATTTGTGGATAAAATAGCCTGTCTCAATGTGCAGCTCTACTATCACGGATCACGCGAAATAACTTCGGAGATACTCGAAGCTACCTACAAGTGCCCTGTGCAACTTATCGCGCACGGCGATATCCCCCACCGCGTGCTGAGAGAACACTGATCATGTTCGAGGTTTTTCAATTCGAGTTCATGCGAAACGCTTTGCTGGCCGGGCTGCTGGCCTCCATCGCCTGCGGCATAGTGGGTGTTTATGTCGTGGTGAAAAAGATCGTTTCTATGAGCGGCGGCATTGCCCATGCTTCTTTCGGCGGCATCGGGCTGGGTTACCTGTTGAATTTCAGCCCTGTACTGGGCGCCATGGTCTTTTCTCTGCTTTCGGCGCTGACTATGGGGTTGGTGACGCGCAGGACCAGGCTGCCCGAGGACACGGCCATCGGTATACTATGGGCGCTCGGCATGGCGCTGGGCGTTATATTTATCGGGCTTTCTCCGGGATTTGCACCCGACCTCATGAGCTATCTTTTCGGCAATATCCTGACCGTGCCGCTGGGCGACCTGTATCTTATGGCCGCGCTCGACCTCGTTATCCTGGCGTTGACCGCTGCCTTTTATAAGGAGTTTCTGTTGCTTTCCTTCGATGAAGAATTCGGCACCGTGGCCGGGATGCCTGTAAACGCCCTCTATCTGCTATTGCTGTGCATGGTTGCGCTCACTGTCGTTGTGCTGATACGTGTGGTCGGCATGATACTGGTAATCGCCATGCTGGCCTTCCCTGCGGCAATGGCCAGGCAGTTTACCCATGATATCAAGAAAATGATGATACTGTCGGTTATCCTCGGTATGCTATTCACCTTCGGCGGGCTGTGGATATCCTATTTACTCAACCTCGCGTCCGGAGCAACCATCATACTGCTCAGCGGCCTGGCGCTGCTGACGACCTATATCGTAACGGGGCTGCGGCGCAGGACGAAAGTGCACTTTACAGCTTAGGCCTGCCATAGTATGATGGCGGCGTTTCCAAATATATTCTGGAGGATGTATTGATGAGGAACGCGATTTTATTAGCTATGATACTATTGCTGGCGGCATCGGGCTGCATCACCTTTGCCATGGGTGGCGGCACTGCGAACCAGGCGCCGGTAGTGATTAACTTCACGGTCAACCCCGCTTCCATCAATCAGGGAGAGACGGCCATACTTTCCTGGGAGGTGCAGAATGCTTCGTCCATCAGCATCGATCCGGGCATGCCCGCCGCAGCCTCAACAGGTGCCGAAAAGGTAGCGCCGTCATCCACCACGACTTATATCTTGACTGCCAGTAACTCAGCAGGCTCAACCAGAGCTACTGCGCTGCTGACTGTCGCGGGCGCTCCGGTCACACCGCCCGCCCCCGTGCTTCCCGTGATATTATCGTTCTCAGCTTCCCCATCGAGCATTAATGCCGGGGGCTCTGCGATATTAAGCTGGACAACATCCAATGCCACAGGCGCCACCATCAGCGGCATCGGCGCCGTCGGCGCCAGCGGCGCAACATCGGTCAGTCCCGCCGTGACTACGACGTATATTCTGACAGCAACTAACGGCACAAACTCTGTAACCGGCGCGACCAGTGTAGCGGTTACCGGGACTTCCACACCTCCGGTATCTTCGTCCCGGCCCACCATTCTCAATTTCACGGCCAATCCCACTAACGTAGCGCTGGGCGGCTCGACCGTTCTCAGCTGGGACGTGCTTAATGCGTCGTCGGTGGTTATTCAGGGATACGGGCCTGTGCAACCCTCAGGCAGCCTGACTGTGTATACGTCGGGCACGGGTACAATCACATTCCAGTTGACCGCCCAGAACTCCGCCGGCTCCAGCGTTGCCAGCACCACTATATTGGTCTCTCCCTGACCCCTGACGGCATGGCGCTGCCCTGATATTTGTTTGTATACAAAATAACCTTATGCTATGATTGGTGGAAGCGGCCAAGGCCGCTTCCACTATTTTATTAGCAGGAGACCGGAAAATGAAGATAGCGGTGTTGAACGGGAGCCCGAAAGGTGAGATCAGCGTAACCGTACAGTACATTAAATTTATCCAGAAGAAATTTCCCCAGCATGAACTTAAGCTGATTAATGTCGCGCACGATATTATCAGGATCGAAAAAAATGACGATCTTTTCCAGTCGATCATCGAAGAAGTGAGGGAATCCGACGGTGTTATCTGGGCTTTCCCTTTGTACGTCTTCCTCGTTTGCTCGCAATACAAGCGCTTCATAGAATTGATCGCCGAGAAGGGAGCGCAAAAGGCATTTGCCGGCAAGTATGTTACGGTGCTCAGCACATCTGTGCATTTCTTCGACAACACGGCGCATAACTATATGCACGGCATTTGCGATGACCTCGATATGAAATATATCGAGCCGTTCTCTGCGGACATGGACGATATTATGATCGAAAACATGCGCCGTATACTGCTCAAGTGGGCTGATAACTTCTTTGCCGCCATTGAGAAACGTGCACCGACTATGAAGCTATGTGCCCCGGTTATTCACAAGAAGTTCGCTTATAAACCGGGCAAAGGCGCAGGCAAGGTTGAAACAGGGGGGAAGAAGATCAGGATTCTGGCTGATATAACCGACGAGAAGTCCAACCTGGCCAGAATGGTGCAGCGCTTTAAAGATTCGTTCAAGGGTGATATCCAGGTGGTCAGGACAGGCGATATCAAAATGCGCGGGGGTTGCCTTGGCTGTATGGAGTGCGCCTTTGATAACATCTGCGTTTATCAGGGTAAGGATGACTTCATCGACTACTTCAACACCGGACGTGACGCCGATGTAATCATATTTGCCTCGGAGATCGTTGACCGCTTCTTCTCCTCGCGCTTGAAAATGTTCTGGGACAGGAGCTTCTTTAACGGCCATATCCCCACCTCGGTGGACAAGCAAATGGGATTCATAATTTCCGGTCCGCTCAGCCAGGTGGCCAACCTGCAGGAGATCATTAATGCCATGCCGCAAATATCGGGCGGCAACCTGGCGGGAGTGGTAACTGATGAATGCGCCGATTCAGGCCAAATAGATGAGCTGCTGGAAGAATTTGCCGCTAAATGTGTTGATAATGCCAGGCAGACATACATGCTGCCGCGCACGTTTCTGGGAGTGGGCGGGCATAAGATTTTCCGCGACCAGATCTGGGCCCGACTATCGTTTCCCTTTACGGCCGACTACAGGTACTATGAGTCGCACGGCCTGTTCGACTTCCCGCAGCAGGATACCAGATACCTTGAGTTCAGCAAGCAGATGATTGAAATGATCAAGGATCCCAAGATGAAAGAGATGGTGCGTAAGATGATGAAGACCGAGATGCTCAAGGGATATGCCAAGATCGTCGAAACCAAATAACAATCGGGTAGATGGCTCACGTTGTCAGATATAGGAAAAAGAACTGAACAGGGCGTAAGCCGCAGCCGCGAAGGGTTTTTCTCCAGAATAGCCGGGCTTTTCAATCGCGCCAGGATCGAGGAATCGACGTGGGACGAATTGGAGGAGTTGCTGATCTCGGCGGATGTGGGTGTGGAAACCGCGGCAAAGCTGCTGGAACGAGTTAGAAAACGTACC
Organism: Dehalococcoidia bacterium; assembly: GCA_041653995.1. NCBI lineage: Bacteria > Bacillati > Chloroflexota > Dehalococcoidia > Dehalococcoidia bacterium. The sequence goes on along the minus strand of JBAZEK010000002.1, from coordinate 201,949 downwards.
AGGGATGAGAAGCTGATCGAGGGGAGCCAGGTGCGCGTTGCTCTGAAAGAGGAGATGGTACGGCTGTTGGATGTCCCGGTAAAGTCCGAAGCCGTTACATCGGATGCGGCAATGAAGGTGATTCTGATGGTGGGAGTTAACGGGACTGGCAAGACCACCAGCATAGCCAAGCTCGCAGATGAGTACAAAAATAACGGTAAAAAAGTGCTGCTGGGCGCCGCTGATACCTTCCGCGCGGCCGCTATCGATCAGCTTAAAATGTGGGGTGGCAGGGTAGGGGTTGACGTGGTGGCCCATCAGCCGGGAGCGGACCCCGGGGCTGTGGTATTTGATACGCTGGAGGCGGCTCGCAGCCGCACCGCCGAGATCGTCATCATAGATACGGCGGGAAGGCTCCAGACCAAACATAACCTGATGGACGAGCTGAAAAAAATCAGGAAGGTCTCGGGCAAATACGATGCCGAACAGGAAGTGCTGCTGGTTATAGACGCCACTACGGGGCAGAACGGATTATCGCAGGCGCGCAGCTTCACGGAGGCTACCGACGTCAGCGGCATATTGCTTTCCAAGCTGGACGGGACTGCCAGGGGTGGTATAGTATTAGCCATCTGCGACCTGCTGCAAATACCCATCAAATATATAGGAACGGGGGAAAAGATCGGTGATATCGCGCCGTTCGACCCTGTATCGTTTGTAAATGCTATTTTCGGGGATGTAACTTAAAGATATGTTTGATATCGATTGGAATCCGGTATTGCTCACCTTCGGCACGCTTGAGATCAGGTGGTACGGCGTGCTGGTCGTGCTGGCTGTAATCGCAGTGATAGCTCTTTCACTGGTTGAGGCCAGGCGCAGAGGCGTAGCGCAGGATGTCGTGTGGGATGTGGCGTTGTGGGCGGTGGTAGGCGGCATCATCGGCGCCAGGCTGCTGCACATCATAGACAGATGGCAGTACTACCTCTATCATCCCGAGCAGCTGCTGAATTTTGCAGGACTGGCCGTCTGGGGCGCAGTGCTGGGAGGATTGGCAGCCATCCTGATCTACTGCCTGGTAAAAAAGATATCTTTCTGGTTGCTGGGCGATATAGCCGCGCCGGGGGCTATTTTAGGGCAGACTATCGGTCGTGCGGGATGCCTGGTGAACGGGTGCTGCTTCGGTCTGACCTGCGAGCTTCCCATTGCCGTCATATACAGCCATCCCAGCAGCTACGCCCCTATCGGAGTTCCAATTTATCCTACGCAGCTGTTCCATCTTATCTGGAACCTGGCAGGCTTTGTCGTGTTATGGTTATTGCGTAAAAAACTCCGACCCGAGGGTACGCTCTTCCTGCTGTGGCTGATCCTGTTCGGCGCGGGGGACTTTATCATACGATTCTTCCGCGAAAGCGAACCTTTCCTGTTCAACCTTCCGCAGGCTCAGGTCATAGATATACTGATAGTGGTGGTTGCAGTTATCACTCTGATCGTAAGATATGCCATGTATCGTAAAACAAAGCAGCCGTCGGCCCGGGCAGAGGTCAGTAAGAGCGCGTAAAATCAAGCAGGTTGAGCCTGAGTTGCCCCTTGCCGTTGAAATTGTCCACCTCTACGGAATAAACGATATCTATATGGCGGGACAGCTCTCCCAGATAATTTCCCAGGCGAAAACCCATGGTATCCCAGACAATGCCGTCCTGTTTTAACTTGAGCTTTATATGGTCGTTCTGGCTGCCCACCAGCTTCTGTTCCACCACCTCGACTTTGCGGCTCAGGAAAACAGGGGCGGGGTTACCCATGCCGAAAGGCTCGAGCTGACGCATCTCCTCGAACGTCCCTCCAGCGAAAGCTGAAAGCGAAACCTCGGCATCTATATTTATGTGAGGTCGCAGGTCGAGGCCCGTGAGCTGCTCCTCGGCCAGCGAACGAAGCCTTTTCTGCAGTTGCTGCATATCCCTGGTATGTGCGTTGAAGCCCGCAGCCCGCGCATGGCCGCCGTATTTGGTGAGCAGGTGATGGCATGTCTTCAGCGCTTCCATAAGATCGAACTCGGGAATGCTTCTGGCGCTGCCGCGGCAGGAGTCTGCTCCGATCTTGAATAATATGACGGGACGATAGAACTCGTCCGCCAGCCTGCCGGCCACCAGGCCGATCACACCCGGAGGATAATCGGCATCGCTGGCCATCAGGATAACCCTGTCCGCGCCGTCTTCCAGTATCTGACGGCGCGCCTTATCGTAAGTCTCTGCTACCAGGCGCTGCCGTTCCTTGTTCTTCTCTTCCAGCTCGGTGGCCAGTATCCTGGCCTGTGCGTGGTCCTGTGTTACCAGCAGCTGGTAGCTCGTACCCGCGTCATCCAGCCTGCCGGCCGAGTTCAGCCTGGGGCCGATCTGATATGAGATGCTGTCGGTTGTCAGCCTGCTTTTTTCAATTCCGGCAACGTTCATGAGTTCAACCAGCCCGATACGCCTGGTCCTGTGCAGCAAACGAAGCCCCGATTTAACCCAGTAACGGTTCTCACTGATCAGCGGCGACATATCGGTAATAGTCCCCACAGTCACCAGCTCTAATGAGCTATTGAGCAAATCGTCATGCCCGCCGCCGGAAAGCAGCCCCTCCATCAGCTTGTATGCGACACCGACACCGGCAAATTCCTTGAAAGGGCAGGCTGAATCGGTGCGTTTGGGGTCCACGATGATGCCGGCCGGCGGCAGCTCAGCCAGCGGCACGTGATGGTCGGTCACCAGTATCTCCATGCCCATCTTACGGGCTTTCTCGATTTCATCGAAAGCTGTAATACCGGTATCTACGGTTATTACAAGCGTAACGCCCTGCTTACGCAGTTTCTCCAGAGCGGGTATCCTCAGCCCGTAGCCCTCCTGCATCCGATGAGGGATATAGGGCACGACATCTCCGCCGAGCTCACTCAGGCCCTGGACCAGCAGCGCCGTCGCCGTAATACCGTCAGCATCGAAATCGCCGTAAACGGCTATCTTTTCACCTGACAGCAGCGCTTTATAGACGCGGCTGACGGCCTGATGCATGTCGGGGACGCTGAAAGGATCTATGGCAAGGCGCTTATCGGCTTTAAGGAAAATCTCGGCGTCGGAATGATCGGTGATGCCACGGTTATAAAGCAGCCTGGACACAAGAGAACCCGCACCCCGGAATAGCAGGGGTTTCTCGGCATCAGGCAGGAGTTTCCAATGTGTATGGGCCAAATGACATCTTCGCTTTCTTGTTTGGATTTATACCACAAAACATATGTAATGTAAACAATCAGAAGCCGTTCTTCTCAAGGACTGATGTTCAGTTCTGCAGTAGGTAACCGTCCGTTCTGATCAGCCAGTTATAAGTCAGGTACCTTTCTGATAACACATTGCCGTTTTGTGAAACCGACGAGACCACGTTCAATGAATATTCGTAACCGATACATAACTGGTAATACCAGGTGTGCACAACAAAGGGATTACCGTAATACCATCCACCGGGTCCGGAGCCGATGAGTTTCGGTTGATTATGTGTAACCAGCTCTATATAGAAGTCACCGTTGACTTTAATCGCGGGGACCTCTACGCTCACCCATTGCGGGATATAGGAAAACAGATTTTTGCCATAATCCTGGCTGAATAGCTTGTTGTGGCGGCTGTCCCAAATGTTGATTGTAAAACTGGGATTGACGGGCTCGATGGCTGCAATATCCGATCCATAGATCCAGGCGCCGGGCCCAAATTGGGGATTCATATCAAAATCGTGCGTGCTGCTTTTAATATAGCCGAGTATCTCAATTTTATCTATCTCATAACCGCCCGGCGGCGCCGTATATTTGATCATATTTCCTTCGACCATCTGTATCATGTTGCCGGAATAACCTGTGGAGCCCGCCAGAACGTCGCAGCCGTCCACCATACCATTGTCCAATTTAAGCCGCATAAATTCTTTCCGCTCCGGGATATCGATCACGGCTACCTGCGGTGCAATCTTTATCTCATAGTGTCCGGCCGTGGGAAAAGTTGTAGAAAACTCCACCCTGGCCCAGCTGCCCGCTTCTATCGGCACAGGGCGGCTTTCCACCGGAGTGCCGTTGATCGTCAGTTCAGCTACGTATACCCCCGCGGCGTTGCCTGTGTTCTCGATTCTCATGCCGATAGATACAGGCTGTCCCACCGTTACAGACACAGGTGAGATAATGACGGGATCAAATTTGTAGACGGCCGCATTTTGAATGGGAGGTTGTGATGGGGTCTGAACAGGCGATGTGGCCGGCGCCTGTATGCATGCGGCAATCACGGCGACAGCCAGCAGCGCTGATAGCATCAAGACACTTTTATAGAGATGATTTGCTCCCATGTTCTGCCTCCTCCGCAGGCCGGATCGGTCATGCGAGTTAAATATGGCCCTGTCTGTAAGGATTATAAGGTGCTTACCCATCCTTTTCAAAATGTTTTCAGTTTTAGTCCTGTAACCTGTATAATCCTTTTCAGCGGGCTTTTTCTACCTGGACAATACGGCTTTAAGGAGGTTGCCATGCCGTTTGCCAGCTCAGGGGATACAAAACTATATTACGATGTTATCGGGCAGGGCGATCCCCTTGTACTCATAATGGGTTACGGTCACCATTCTCTGCACTGGGGCGATCTGCCGCAGCAGTTCGCAAAAAATAACTATCAGGTCGTTACAATGGACAATCGTGGAGTTGGCAGGAGCGATCGGGTGGATGCACCCATGAGCATCGCTATGATGGCTGATGACGTCTGCAGCGTGATGGACGCGGCCGGATTGAAAAAGGCCAGTGTCTTCGGCGTCTCAATGGGAGGTCTGATCGCCCAGGTGTTCGCTTTTAATCATGCAGATCGGTTGTTCAACCTCGTACTGGGCTGCACGTTTCCCGGGGGCACGCACACGGTGCCTACTGATCCAGAGGGCATGAGAATTCTGTTTGATTATGACTATCTTGGGAAAATGACGCCCGAGCAAAGATCGATGACCGTTTTCCGTTTTTTCTGCTCAGACGAATTCATCGAGGCGAACAGGCCATCTTTTGAGTACTATCACAGGGTGACTACAGAATATCCTACACCCCTCAATATCTTTAAGCGGCAGGCGGAGGCGATAGCCGGCGAGGATACATGGGACCGGTTGCCTTCCATTAAAGCGCCTACCATGCTAATCAGCGGCACCGATGACCTCCTGGTGAAGTTTAAAAACAGCGAGCTGATGGCCAAGAGGATACCGGGCGCGGAGCTGACCCTGCTTCAGGATAAAAGGCACGGATTTTTCATCGAGGCCATTGATTCAACCAGGATATTCGTCAACGGCTTCATGAAAAGGCGCAGCCAGAGGTAATTGCCGCGAAATCGGTGACTTAAAAAGTGGTGACCGCCTCCAGCTTCTGCGGAGGATATATCTGTTCCGACTTGGGAGGCATCGGGCTGTAGACCCAGTCGGCGATCAACTCACCGCATTCTATCCCGCCCATGCTGCGCGTACCTTTATAGATGCCTCGCAACAGGACTGTCTGCATCTCGAAGGACATGCAAAAGAGCGCCGCTGTTGAGCCGGCCGGTATGGCTTTAAGGTCGCTGCCGTATACTGATGAAGCAAAGATAACACGATCGCTGCCTGCCGTCTGTGCCTGTATAACCGGTATAATCACTGGATACCCGTCCGTGTCCACATAGGTTAGGAACTTCAGGTTGTCCATCTTGTCTATCAGCTTGTGCGTGAAATGATTGAGTACTTCCTGGCCTTCACCTTTGCCGGCCAGTGTTTTGGCTATCATGGTCTTTATAGCCGCCTGTATTACATTGGTCATAGGCAGCGCTTTTTTTCCCGTATGGCTAACCAGGTCCATGTAATAGACGGTATGGATGCCGAAATACGCGTTGTAGCGGAACATCGGCGTATTATTCAGTAATTCGTATTCACTGCCGCTTTTGGTTGTGCGGGTAAAGCCGGCCTTGCCGCGCCACAGGTTTTTATCCAGCGTCATGATGAGGAATCCGGTTTTAGGATTCCTTTTGATGTTTGCCTTGCTCATACCTTCGGAGAACTGCCCCCAGAACATCTCCGTGGGTGAGCAGGCTTGCAGAGTGGAGATAAGCGTCAAATGTGGCTGGCCCTCTTCGTTGACCGTGGCGATCAGCCCGATCTTCATTTCGGGCTTAAAGCTTTCGATGTCCTGTTCAGAAAATGTCTTGAATAATTTATCTTGTTCCTGCATCGCCGACCTCCTTCAGGCGTTAGTGTTTTCTACCCGTGCTGCCCCTGTGACGAATATTTTATCGGGGTCCGGACCCGAACCTCTGGCGATCATCTCGAACCTGGCCATATCGGCCTTACTCATGAGGGGCATGGTCGCGTATTTCCATTCCATATCCAGCCGCCGGTACTTATCACGGCAGAGGTTATTGAAAGCGCAGAGCTCCCAGCGCTGCACATCGTTCTCCAGCGTGCTGTGGATAAAACGGCCGATGCGCTCCACGGTTTCCTCCTCTGCTGTGGCTTCGGGTATAAGCGGTGTTCGGATCCAGAGATGCTTACCGGGATTTGCCCTGATATAGTCACGTACATGAATAAGGTTTTCCAGTATCCTACGGTTATCCTGGCCGGTATAGCCGCGGTGTTTCTCAGGATGAATTTCCTTGAGGTCGAAAAGAATGAGGTCAACCAGTGGCAGGATACTTTCCAGTGACGCTGCGGAGCACATGCCGCAGGTATCTACGGCGGTGTGCACGCCGTTTTCCTTCAGTTTGCTCAACAGACCGGCGCAGAACTCTGCCTGCATAAGAGGTTCGCCGCCCGAAAGGGTTACACCTCCCCCCGATTTATCATAATAGACCTTGTCTTTCAGGAGCTCTTTTAACAGCTCGTCCTGCCCCACAATTTTGCCCAGCACTTCCTGCGCGCCGGCAGGGCATTCCTGTGCGCATTTACCGCATGACAGACATCGCGCCCGGTCTCTCTTGATGCCCTCCTCTGTTTTTGTCAGACAGCCGTCCGGGCATGTTTTCAGGCATATGCCGCACCCGATGCAGCGTGACTCCATCCAGTGCATCTGGGGCTTGAAGGAAATGCTTTCAGGATTGTGACACCACAGGCAATTCAAAGGGCACCCTTTGAAAAATACAGTTGTACGTATACCCGGTCCATCCTCGGTGGAAAGCCTCTGGGTATGCAGAATTATGGCCTTATCGCCCCGGACTATATGTTCCGGTATCGGCTCTATGCCGGCCGTCTCGCCGGTCTCGACTGGCGCCTGCTCTATTCTCATAATCGCCTATCTTACATGCAGTGGCTTTCGCGGGCGATTATCTCGTTCTGAAGCTCGCGGCCGATCGATGTGAAATAGGCATTATAGCCGGTTACGCGCACGAGAAGGTGCCGGTAGGTGTCCGGATTTTTCTGTGCATCGCGTAAAATATCGGCGTCTATCATATTCACCTGCAGCGCACTTCCCCCGTTCTCCGCATAGCTGCGCAGGAAGGCTATAAATTTGGATTTGTGCTCGGGATCCCTCAGCAGGGACGGGCTGAAGGTCATGGTATGGCTGGCGCCGTTGGGCAGTACGTTTAAATATCCTTCCCAGTCTCCATTACCTGCCGGGTCCTTGCCCCCCAGCACCTTCCCTACGGAATTAACGTTGGCCGTAGGGCCGTTGATATCTGCCCCTGCGCACGGGCAGATCGCGTTGGACAGGAATTGTCCCTTGGGCCTGCCGTCGGGGCTGGCCGGCAGGATGAAACCGTCGCCCACCCAGTAGTTCCAGGAAAGCATGCCGGGGCGGTATTGTTTACCCGTAACCGAGGTGCGGTATTTCCAGGTTTCGCCGGCCCACAGGTCCATTACATCTTTGCCCAGATTATCCGCCTGGTCATCATCCCTTCCGTATTTAGGCGCCTTATTGAGTGCCCTGGCCTGCAGGACCTCATGCCCCTTCCAGTTATCTTTAAGGGCCTGGATGAGCTCCTGCATGCTGCACTCCGTCTTATCGAAGACCAGGTACTTGATGGCCAGCAGGGAATCCACGGTCGTGGCATAAGTCACAGCTTCCACCGTGACGAAGTTCAGCTCGGCCCCGCCCTCGTTAACGTCCAGGCCTTTATCAGCGCATCCCCTCACCATGCATGAGAGGTAAGGCGTACGCAGATACCTGGCTCTGATCCTGTCTGTCCAGTCGTACAGGTCGGCTGCCCGTTTGATGATATGCCTGGTCTGCGTCACGTAGGCGTCCCAGAACTCATCCCATGTCCGGAATTTGGTAGCATCCCCGGTGTCAGCCCCCGTGCGTTTGCGCGGCTCCTGTTTGCCGGTCATGGGATCCACCCAGGGGATCAGGTCATAGCCGCCGGTGAGCGCATGCTCCACGGCTTTGAGCAGGTTGAGGTTGATGTCGACCGTGCCCGAGCGGTCATTTCCGCACATGGTGTTTTCAAGGCACCCGACCGGCGCATAATCGAAAACGTTATCGGCGTTGATCAGTTTCTCCACCCCGGCCATTTTTGCTTCGCGCAGCATTCCGGCGATCGAGCGTTCGTCGAAGTTAAGCAGGAAGGGTGATCCCTGGCTCGAGGCGATCATGTCGATCACTTTCTCCAGCAGCCTGTCCGGGCTGTGCCGGTGCAGGCGGACATTCGGCTTGGGCTCCAGCAACGGGCTCAACTCGTCGATTACTTCCAGCATGCCGTAGGTCAGGTCGTTGCTGAGGTCGACTCCACCCTTCCCCATACCTGAAATGGTGATAAGCTGCCCGAAGCCGGCCGTAATGCCCTGGTTGCCTCCTGTACGTATCATGGCATCATAGGCAGTATTACAGTGGATCCAGAAGCATTTCAATAGCTCCTTGCCGAACTCACGATCCATGCCCTCATCGAGCGACTTTTTCCAGTACGGGAAGAGGTACTGGTCAGCCCGTCCGAAAGAGACACCCGGGCCGGGATAGTTCTCGTCGCTCATAACGAGCATGTGTGTAATCCACAGCGATTGCAGGGCTTCCCAGAAATTTTGTGCCGGCTCCCATGGAACGCGGCGCAGCATTTCAGACATCTGGAGAAGCTCGCTTTTTCTGGCGCTGTCGGCTTCATTCTCGGCCAGTTGCGCGCAGACCTTGCTATATTCGAAAGCCACATCTCGAGCCATGGTGGCAGCCACCAGCATCGCTTTAATCTGATGGCCCTTTTTGCCGTCGTATTCTCGCTGTGAAAGGGATGACAGCCGCCGGTTCAATTCCTCGTGTACGCTCTTCCAGCCCTCGCTCAGAATTCTTGAATAGTCTGCTACGAGGTGTCCGCTGGTTGCGCCTGCGTTGCCGTAACCATGGTTATGAAACCAGAGCTCAGCGGCGCGGGCGCCTTTTTTCCCGTAAATGGCCTTGGAATATTCTCTGGCTTCCTTCTCGGTAAAGCACCGGGAAGTCTGAACGTTGAAGCGGCCGCCGGCTAAGAGGTCGCCCGGCAGCACCTCGTGCGGGAGATAATATACCATGACTTCTTTGATAAACCAGGCCTGACGCTCCGGCAAACTCCATTCCCAGAAACCCTCGGGGAGGTCCACCTTAAACGATGCCTGCTGGAAGGCGCCTGTGAAAGTCGGGAAGAAGGTATAGGTCTCCGGCACAATATAGAAATTGCCCTCCTGGTACTGAATGTCCCAGGGTGTTCCCGTTGTGAAGCCGGTAAACTCGTTGTTCCACTTTCGATTGTTGCCCTGGAAATAGTAGTCGCGCAGCCACTTGATGCGTGGCGAGAGATTGAGGGGTTCCTTGATCGAGTAGCGGGGGGAATTACAGCTCTGGGTGGTCATAGCCTTGCCCTCCTATCCTTGTTAAACAGCAATAATGAACGAAATGCTGAAGGTAACACTGTAATTTTAGGAGTTTGGCCGGTTTTGTCAACCACTTTTGTCGCTTTCAGGTATGTATGGATACCGGAGGGACCGATTGAAAGCAGAGGGGCGGCGGGCATGCCCGCCGCCCCTCTGCTGCTGCAAATTCAATGAATTATTACTCTGCCATCAGCTGGTCATGTCTTACCCTTTCCATATCAGCAGGAAAGGGCTTGGCGGCCATAAGATAACAGATTCCGCCGAGGATGCCGCCAACGCAGGCTATGGTCAGTGCAGTGCCCAGTGCCTGGGCATCTTGCCCCAGTGCATCGGAGATAGCGCCGACAAAATAAGGGCTCCAGCCTCCGCCGAAGACATACATACAGAAGACCATCAGGCCCCAGACGAGCCCTTTCTGAGCCGCCGGTGCTACATCCTGTGATAAGGCGCTCAGGCAAGGTATTGCCATCACGTTCAGTACACCATAGGCTATCACCAAAACCATGCCTATGCCCTTCATCTGGAAGTAGATAGCCCCTGCAAGGCAGATGGCGCTGAGGAATATAGTGATAGCAGGTATATACAGCCTGCCCCTGGGGTCCTTTTTAAACCAGACGTCCGCCAGGATTCCGCCCACAGGCGAGCCAACTATGGCGGCCAGGACGATCGGCACCATCACGGCATTGGCGGCCGCGACATCCACTCCCCATGCCCTGCCCACATAGGCCGGGGTCCAGAACAGGAACGACATGGACATGATATTGGCAAGGCCGTAACCGACCAGTACCCATACCAATGAGGGTATCTTGAAAAGGGTTTTTATCGATTGCCCGAAAGTGACCTTAACACCCGTAACCTGTGTTTCTGTTACGCTCTTATAATCCTTCATAAACAAGGCCAGTATACCCAGTATTACGCCGGGTATGGCGAAGTACAGGAAGGGGGCCTGCCAGCCCTGGCTCTTGGCTATAGCGCCGGCCAGCACGGATCCCAGCGCGATACCCAGGGGGACTGCCATGTTAAAAACTCCCATAGCTGCGCCGCGTGCCTTATGCGAGTAAGCGGCGCCGACCATGGCTGTTCCGCCGGCCGAGAAACCGGCCTCACCCACGCCGACCAGGCTGCGCGGCACAAACAGCGACCAGAAATTCCAGGCCTTGCCGGTGAGGAAAGTGAAGCCGCTCCACAGGATTGCCATAATGGCGATGGACTTGCGCCTGCTCCAACGGTCGATCATATATGCTACCGGGAAGGAGAAAAGTGCGATGCTGAGGAGGAAGACTGAACCTAAAATCCCCACGTCACCGTCGTTCAGGCTCAGGGCGGCTTTCATCGGTTCAACCACTGCGGCAACCACCTGCCTGTCCATGTAGTTGACCATGTAGAGCAGCGTGCAGATGATCAGGATGTAGAGGGATGCTCCCTTGCCGGCCTTGTATTGCTTGGAATCGCCAGTGTCCTTTGCCACTACATACCTCCTTCTTATTTAATTAGTTTGTATAGATGTCGCCCCCGGCGGCTGATTAAGGTGCGTTAATAGGCGCGGCGATAACGCCCCATATTACCTTTCTGCAGCTACCCAGTCAAGCTAAATATAAATTGTGAACAAAAGAGGAATTTATCAGCCGTTGGAATAGAATTTATGCAAGTTTATTTAGTGTTCCTTTGACGATTACAAAAAATAACAGCCACCGCGCTGTATTACAGTACGGTGGCTGTTGATCTGGTAATTGAAAACCTTAATCGTTTAATAGTTCTCGGCCAGCACTTCGTAATATGACTGAGGATGCAGGCAGGCAGGGCACTTCTTTGGAGCTTCGTCGCCTTCGTATATATATCCGCAATTCGTGCAGTGCCACTTAACCTTCTCTTTTTTCTTGAAAACCTGGACCTCTGCCACACTGCTGATTAATTTCCTGTATCTGGCTTCGTGGAACTTCTCCACCGAAGCTATCTGATCGAAGGAGTTGGCAACCTCCGGGAAACCCTCATCCCTGGCTACCTTGGAGAACTCCTGATATAGCGCCGTCCACTCCATCTTCTCGCCCGCTGCAGCCTCTTCCAGATTCGTCCTGGTGTCTTTGATCATACCTGCCGGATAGGCAGCTACAATCTCCACATCGCCTCCCTCCAGGTACTCGAAAAAGATCTTGGCATGCTCTTTTTCATTGAAGGCCGTTTCCTCGAAGATATTGGCGATCTGCATGAATCCGTCCTTGCGCGCCCGGCTGGCGAAATAGGTATATCTGTTCCTGGCCTGAGATTCCCCGGCAAAAGCCTTCAGCAGGTTCTGCTCGGTTTTAGTGCCTTTAAGTGATTTGCCCATAATAAATCCTCCTCTTATGCAACATTCCACACAGTTTTACAGAATATATACGATGTGTAAGTGACGAAGGTCACGTGTCTATATACAGTATTATTAAATACTATTCTTCGGCTATATGCAACAGCCTTTAAGGCCTCTCACAGGGCTTTCCCGGTCTGTGCCGCATATTTATACAGCCTAGCCAGAGCCCTGATGGTAATGTCGCTGGCGGGATAGACCGGGAAGCCGTTCTGCTCAAAGGCGCTTTTCAGCAAAAGGTTGCCCTTCCTGTCCTCGTCATCTTCCAGAAAAGGATCCAATGATACGCTTAAAAGCACGGGTTTGCTTAATTCGTCCCGGCAATAGCGGCTGCCCTCCAGCATCATCTCTATGATTAGGTTCATATGATCCACAGCCTCATGTTTGCGCGCCCGTCGTATATATCTGAACTGGTCGAACATGAAAACCAGCGAGTCGATGTTATCGTCTTCCGCCACGACTTTGATAATAGCGCTCAGGCTGCCCTCCTTCTGGAAGACTTTATAGAAGATGGGCCAGGCATCGAGAGGATTGCCGATGCTCGTGCCGGCGCGGGGCACCAGGTGACGCAGTCTGTCCAGCGTTTTCTCGCCGAAGGGAGGCACGACCATTCCCTCGGCTGCGCAAAGGTCGGTCTGGATGACGCTGAAACCTCCCGAATTGCTCACCAGTGAAACCCGGTTGCCGGCGGGCAGAGGAGAGTGACTGAAAGCGGCTACAGTGTTTACCAGTTCATCGTGATTGCTGACCTGTATCACGCCGCACTGTCTGAACAGCGTTTTCCACAATTCGGGCGTGCCTGTCAGTTGTCCGGTGTGCGACCTCGCCACGCGGTTGCCGTTGTCGGTCAGCCCTCCTTTGACTGCTACCACCGGCTTTCTGCAGGCCGCATACCGCAGCGCCTCGTGAAGCCGTTTCCCGTTCTTCGACCCCTCGATATAAAGGGCAATCACCTTAGTTTGCGGGTCGTCCGCCATATATTCCAGGAAATCGGGACAGTCGAGATCCGTGGCATTTCCGTAGCTGACTACTTTGCTGAAATGCAGGTTCTTGGTCTTGCCGAAATACGAAAACGACTCTGCCACGCTGCCGCTCTGAGCAATCACGCCCACGTTACCCTCGATCTCGCTGGATTCCGGAACGATGGCCAATCCCGAGCGGGGGCAGTAGATGCCGAAGCAATTGGGGCCGATAATTCTTATTTTTCCCGAAGCAATTTCCCCCAGTTCTTTTTCCAGGTCGTTTCCTTCAGGCAGCCCTGTTTCGCTGAAGCCGGAGGTAAAGATATGGGCCGCCCTGATCCCCCTCCGAATGCATTCGCCTACTATCCTCGGAACCAGCTTAGCGTTGACACCGATGATGGCATAGTCGATCGGCTCTTTGATGTCGAGGACGCTGGCATAGCACTTGCGGCCGAAGATCTCATCGTACTTGGGATTAACGAAATACACATTGTCTTTGATCTTCGTCTTCATCAGGGCCAGGGTAGCTATGTCGGCAACCGGAGAGGCTCCTATGATGGCAACTTTGCTGGGGTGAAAAATGCCGTCCAGTTCAGCATACATCGATTGTTTCATGTACGGATCCTCCTTTAGCGAAGCATTGTCTGCAGAAATAAACGAGTTCTTCTCCGGGCGCCGTTAAAATATGCGCGGTTTCGAATTAAGCAGTTCAAAATTATATAATATTTAAACCGGATCATTTGGCGTATCGGCTCAATAATACGCGAGTCTTAACCGGTTATAATATAACATGAACTTGGAGGTCAAATGACGGAATTACGGATACCCCATTCGTCGTTCCTTTTTATAGCGTTTGTCGCTGCTGCCATGATGCTTAGCGCATGCGCCGCACCTGCGCTGGTAGTTAATACACCGTCGACTCCTGCTCAGCCCTCTATTGCACAGCCTGTGATCGGGGATATTGCGGGAGCAGAGGAATGGCATCCCAATGAGGAAGGCACTCTGATTTGTGCCTGCTCAGATCCCGAGGGGAATCCGATTACATATTACTGGACAGCCGAAAAAGGGATTATCAAGGGAGAAGGACAGAGAGTCAGCTGGGTGCCGCCGGAGGAATTGGGGGAATATGAGATAACATTGAAGGTGACCAACGACAAAGGCGGAGAGGCTATATACAGTAAAAAGTTTACGGTGGTTGCTCCTCCGCCCCCGCCGGTGGATACAACCGTATATTTGAAGCTGACCCCGCCCGCAACCAATGCCGCCACAGAATTTAGACAGGTCAAAGGTCTGTCGACACCGGAAATCCAGTGCGTTGTTCCCGGTGACCCTTCGGAATATACCTTCACCTGGGCGGCAAATGCCGGCAAGCTGATGGCAGATGGCCTTGAAGAGGGGAAAGCAAGCAGGGTGGGGTGGATTGCACCCAATCAGGCGGGTAAATACACAGTGAATGTAATGGTTGTCGACAAGGCAGGGAATAAGGCTGCAGGTGAAGTGAACCTGGAAGTGCTCTGCTGCGGGAGGGGCCCAAATTAATAAGGTCACGTGATTTACGAGGGAAGATCATCATGATAGTTGCTAAAAATATAATATCAGCCACGGTTTTGACTGCCGCACTTGTTGCGGTGCCGTGCATAACTGCTTCCTGCGCCGCGCCTGCACCACCCCCGCAGGTGAACCGTGCGCCGGTCATCCAGCAGATTATCGGGACTTCTGAATGGGCACCGCAGGCGGGGGGGCAGTTGACCTGCGTCGCGCTCGATGAGGATGGCGACTTGCTTGATTATAAATGGATCGCCGACAACGGTACCATCACCGGCAAGGGGGCGACTGTGACATGGACGTCACCGGCCGCCATGGGCAAGTACAATATCACGGTAACAGTCAGTGATGACAAAGGCGGGCAGGCTACCGCTGTTCAGGAAGTTAAAGTTGTTATAAATGCGGATGGCAGCGCCAGCGCGGATGCGCCTGTCGTGTTGAAAATGTACCTTCCCTCCCGTGAAGTTGTGACGGGGTCCAAGCGGATGCGCATCTGGACGGCGACGCCCGTAGAGTGCGTTGTCAATGACGGGGAAGCCAATAATTTGAGATTCAAATGGTCGGCAACCAGCGGCAAACTGCAGGCGGCCGCCGGTATGAATCTGGGCGACGGCACTGCCAGTAAAGTAAACTGGATAGCCCCAGGTGTCGGCGGTGATTTCAGGGTCGATGTCGTCGTGACCGATGCCGTTGGCAATGAGGCCAAAGGCAGTGTGAATTTCGAGGTTTTCTGCTGCAGCACTGAATAAAGATGGAACCAAGCAACATTGTTTTTCTTGAACAGCCGGCGCTGCGCCAGCCCGATCTGGTAGCGGCTTTTATCGGCTGGCCCGACGCCGCACAGGTTTCAACAGGCGCTGTATCTTACATGATAAAAAAGCTGCCTGCCGTAAAGTTTGCCGAGATGAAATCGGACGACTACTACGATTTCGACAAGATAAGGCCCTCCATTAATGTCGAGAACGGGATGCTGTGGCCCATCCTTATGCCGGCCAACAGCCTTTACTACTGGCATAATCCTATCGGGCCCCGCGACCTCATTATTTTCAGTGGCATCGAGCCGCAGATGAGATGGCAGGCGTATGCTGAAGTGATTGCTGACGTGGCGGGCTATTACAATGCGCACCGTGTGTATGCGGTCGGAGGGCTGTACGACAGGATCCCACATACGCGAGAGACACGTATCAGCGGGCTGGTCAATGACCAGACCATGATCGAGCTGCTCGAGCAGGCAGGGATCGAACCTATCAGTTACACGGGGCCCAGCAGTATCCACGGGCCGTTATTGAGCGTCTGTGCTATGCGCCGGATACCCGCTATCAGCATATGGGGGCATGTGCCCTTCTATATACGCGCCGAGAGCAACCCCATGGTATGCTTTGAAACCATAAAGAAAATCGCTGCTCTGTTGGCCTTTGATCTTGACCTCGGAGATTTGAAGAGATCAGCCGACAGCCTGTGCGGAATACTGGATAGGCTGATCTCCGAAAACGAGCAGATGCGCATTTTCCTGCGATCGCTGGAGGAGCAGTACGATCTCGATGGAAACGCTACAGGCGTCGAGCCCGAGGGATCGGCGCAGATCATCAAGGATATCGAGGACTTTCTGCGGGACCGGCGCCAGGAAGACTGATCTGATATTCGCCGGCACGATAAACTGGTTGATGCACTCGATTGCAGTCAGGCTCAGACCACATAATGTGCTCAACGCGATATCATTGAGGGCGATGAAATAACCGATGCGGCGTCACATGTTGCGCCGGTATTTGCCGCCAACCTCGTAGAGAGCGCCTGTTATCTGTCCCAGCGAGGCGTAACGCGCTGTTTCCATCATCTGCTCGAAGATATTGCCGCCTTCTCGGGCCACCTGCTGCAGTTTCTTAAGTGATTCTCTAGCCCCGGCAGAGTTGGTTTTCTGGAAGGCGCGCAAATTGTCGATTTGTTCCTGCTTCTCCTCTGTGGTCGAGCGGCTGAGAGGTATATCAAACGGAATCAGGTTGCCCTCCCTGGGATTCAAAAAAGTGTTGACACCGATGATGGGCAGCTCGCCTGAATGTTTGCGTTGCTCGTAGAGCATCGACTCATCCTGGATCTTGCCGCGCTGGTACTGCAACTCCATACCGCCCAGCACTCCGCCTCGCTTGGAGATGCGTTCGAACTCATCCAGTATGGCCTCCTCTACCAGGTCGGTCAATTGCTCCAGTATGTAAGAGCCCTGCCAGGCATTCTCGTTTTTGGTTAGCCCGAACTCGCGCGTGATAATAAGCTGAATGGCCATTGCACGCCTGACAGATTCTTCGGTGGGAGTGGTAATGGCTTCATCATAAGAGTTCGTGTGGAGGGAATTGCAGTTGTCATAGAAGGCCAGCACCGCCTGGAGTGTGGTGCGGATATCGTTGAACTGTATCTCCTGCGCGTGCAGAGACCTGCCCGAGGTCTGTATATGGTATTTGAGCTGCTGGCTGCGTTCGTTGCCGCTGTATTTTTCACGCATTGCCACCGCCCAGATGCGGCGAGCCACCCGGCCGATTACCGTGTATTCGGCGTCCATACCATTGGAGAAAAAGAAGGACAGGTTGGGCGCGAATGAATCGATGGGGAATCCCCTTGAAAGGTAATACTCTACGTAGGTGAACCCGTTCGCCAGCGTGAATGCCACCTGGGTGATAGGGTTGGCGCCCGCCTCGGCGATATGGTAGCCCGAGATGGAGACCGAGTAGTAATTGCGCACGTTATGATTGATGAAGAACTCCTGGATATCTCCCATCATCTTGAGCGCGAACTCAATGGAAAAGATGCAACTGTTCTGTCCCTGGTCCTCCTTGAGAATATCGGCCTGGACAGTGCCGCGGACGATGGACAGCGTTTGCGCTTTAATCCTTGCGTGCTCATCGGGTGTGGGCAGCCGCCCGTGTTGTTCCGTGAATCTGTCAATCTGCTGGTCGATGGCTGCGTTGAGGAAGAATGCCAGCATCACGGGAGCCGGGCCGTTTATTGTCATGGAGACCGATGTATTGGGTGAGCACAGGTCGAAACCGGCATAAAGTTTCTTGATATCTTCCAGTGTGCATATAGATACGCCGGACTCGCCAATCTTGCCCATTATATCGGGGCTTGCCTGAGGGTCTTCACCGAAGAGCGTGACGGCATCGAAGGCGGTGGACAGGCGCTTGGCATCGTCGTTCTGTGAAAGGAAATGAAAGCGCGTATTGGTGCGCACCGGCCCTCCCTCTCCGGCGAACTGGCGTTTAGGATCCTCTCCCTTGCGCCTGAAGGGGAACACGCCCGCCGTATAGGGGTAGTGCCCCGGCACGTTTTCAAGCATCAGATACCTCAGTCTCTCGCCATGGTCTTTCAGGTCCGGCACGATAACACGGGGAATATTAGTGCCGGCCAGCGTGGTATCAATCAGTTCCACTTTGTATTCTTGTCCGCGTACACTATAGCGGAAATAGTCGCCACTGTAGGTCCTGCGCAGCTCGTCCCAGCCTGACAGCAGTTTGCGGCATTCCGGTTTGAGCTTATCGTGCAGCGACGCCATTTTCTTTTCAATAACTTCCCGCGCGTGCTCATCTTCAATTTCCACCAGTGCAGAGCGCAGCTCCTGGATGCGCCGCGCGATCTCCGCCTGTTTATTCACGCTTTTCTTGTAATCGCGCACCGTCTCGGCAATCTCGCCCAGGTACCGTATGCGGTCCGGCGGGATGGCGAAGCGCACGGCGCTGGTGTGCGACACTCTGTCCTCAGGTATACTGCATGTAAATCGCTGTCCGCATTTTCTGTCGATACATTCAAGAAGCCCGGCGTACAAGCCGTTTACGCCCTCATCGTTGTAGCGTGATGCGATTGTGCCGTAGACCGGCATGCTTTCCAGCGGCGCATCGAATTTTTCATGTGTGCGCCTCAGTATTCTCCTTACGTCACGCAGGGCGTCCTCGGAGCCTTTTTTATCGTATTTATTGAGCACCACAATGTCAGCGAAATCCAGCATGTCAATCTTCTCAAGCTGCGTGGGCGCCCCATACTCAGCGGTCATGACATAGAGGCAGACGTCCGATATGTCCACTATGGCGGTATCGCCCTGGCCGATGCCTGCAGTCTCCACCAGCACCAGATCATAGCCGGCTGCTTTCACCACATTGATGGCGTCCTGGATCACCTCGGGAACCTCGGTTTTTGATCCTCTGGTGGCAAGGGAACGCATATATACATTGCCGCCGTATACGTAGTTCATGCGAATACGGTCGCCCAGCAATGCGCCTCCGGTGCGGCGTTTGGAAGGGTCTGCTGACAGCACCGCCACCGTTTTGCCGGGATTATCCGCCCTGAAGCGCAATACCAGTTCATCCAGCAGCGAACTTTTACCTGAGCCTCCCGTGCCGGTTACTCCAATCACCGGGGCCTTGTTCTGTCCGGCTTTCTCTTTCAATATTTCGCTGTACTTGGACCACGGATCGACTCCCATCTCAGCCAGCGTGATCATCCGCGCAACTTTTGCGGGTTCTTCCGTATTGAGTTTGGCAGGCGCCGGAATGGCTGCGCCGCGTTTGGATTTGTCATGTTCGGAGGTAATGCCGATGGTGTGAAAATCGCAACGCTGCAGCAGGTCGTCTATCATGCCTACCAGTCCCATGTTGCGGCCGTCCTCAGGATCGTAGATGCGCTCAATGCCGTAGTCCTGCAGCTCCTTTATCTCGTTGGGGCGTATGACGCCCCCTCCTCCCCCGAAGATCCTTATATGTCCCGCTCCGAGTTTATCGAACATGTCCTTCATGTACTTGAAGAACTCCATATGCCCGCCCTGGTATGAGGAAACGGCTACAGCCTGCACATCTTCCTGGATGGCCGCTTCCACTATCTCGCCAACCGACCGGCTGTGGCCGAGGTGGATGACCTCAGCTCCGCCGGCCTGGATCAGCCTGCGCATAATGTTGATGGCCGCGTCGTGGCCATCGAACAAGGCAGTTGCGGTTACTACCCTGACCCGGTGTTTGAGTTCATGCCGTGCATGCTTGCTTTCGCCCATGTCTACCCCTTTATGTGAGATTGGCTTAAAGTCTGCAATATTTTAATCTAAACCGCAGGATTTAACCACAGCGGTCGATTTATCCAACAGGTCACTCAGTCACGGCCAAATTATATCATCGCCGGCCGCTTTATTCTGTTTCATCCTGCGCAGACCGAATAATCGAATTTATCAGCATCGATGTGGCGAGATATAATAGTGATGCACGGTCAGAACAACTATCGACCCGTGACAAGGAGGCGGACTATGGCGGAAATAGTGCGTAAAGTGAAGGTCGGAGATATCGCGGGTGACTTTACTCTTCAGGACCATAACGGGAGCAACTTCGTCCTATCCGCTCAAAGGGGGAAACGCGTTCTGCTTTCATTTCATCCGCTGGCCTGGACAGCCGTCTGCGCCAGTCAGATGCTCTCGCTCGAAAAGAATTTTAAGGTCTTTGAATCGCTCAAAACGGTACCGGTGGGATTAAGCGTCGATGCCGTACCTTCGAAGAAGGCGTGGGCCGATAATTTAGGAATAAAGAAGATCCCTCTGCTCTCCGATTTCTGGCCCCATGGCGAGGTGGCCGGATTGTTCGATATATTCCGCGAGAAAAACGGTTTCTCGGAGAGAGCCAATATTATTATCGGCGATACAGGCGTTATTGAACTTCTTAAAACATATCCGCTGAGCCAGTTGCCGGATATAGATGAGATAATCGAGATTATAAAGGGTTTGTGATCGGAGCAACTGGCCTGGAAGGCGGGATAATTGTTAGAATACCCGGAGTGAAGTGTCCGGGCTGCCGGATACAGGAGATATTAAATGAGATACTTATTAGTAGCCTTTATCATTATTGCTGTCCTGGCGGTGGGGTGTGTGACCGTGGTGACACCCCCGGCGTCACCCTCTCCGGCGCAAAGCCCCTCTACGCCTTCGCAGCCGGATACGGTTTCACCCGCTCCGGCACAGGTGACGCCCCCGTCCTTTAATCTTCCCGAACTGGCCGTTTTCAATGTCGTCCCTGCCAACATCGTGTCGGGCAATTATGCGACCCTCACATGGGATGTGCTTAATGCCTTCGACGTAGCAATCGAACCCGGTCTCAGTATAATTCGTCCACGGGGTTCGCAACCGGTCAATCCCGCATTTACCACGACATACAGGCTGACGGCAACCAATGCCCAGGGTTCCATATTAGCTACTACAACCCTGACCGTATCCGGTGTTCCTCCTACCATTGATACACCTGTCATTAAATCATTTACAGCTACTCCTGATGTGATCCGCAGCGGAGGCTCATCGATACTGAGCTGGCAGACGATTAACGGGTCTTCTGCATCGATAGATAAGAACGTGGGACCAGTTTCCGGCGAGGGCAGTACACAGGTATCGCCGATGGTCACAACGACCTATATGTTGACAGTTACCAGCCCTGACGGCGCCCAATTCCAGACGGTGACGGTCAATGTCAAATAGTTGAGCCGAGCTTTCTCAGTTGATCCAGCTGGCGATTGATCTCGGTAAAAGCATCGGTGCGGCCTCTGCGGAATGCACGCCGTGATTGTCTTTGCCGTGCCCATTGATCGATAACTGCCAGCCGTATATATTTTTCCCTGCCTTTTTCATCGGTTATCACATGCCTTTTCAGGTCCCCTCCCAGCTTGAGTATCCCTTTCTCCATAGCGCTGTCGCGTCCCGGATCACTGACTATCCAGTGTCCAAGCCACACTTCGCAATCCACATGGTCCCGCTCATCTCCCAGTTCCTCCAGCCGCACCGGCAGGCCGCTTGCCCGGCTCATCCGGCTCCACAGCGCGCTGTCCGCTTTAATACGATACACGCGATAACGCGCGGGTATCCCGGCCGACCGAAGCATGGCGACCAGAAGGTTGGTCTTGCCCGAACACATGCCCCAGCCTTTTTTCAGGATATCGGAGGCCTTTAAATCCCAGTCTTCGAAACCATAGGGCAGTTCTTTGACGAAGGCAAATATCTTTTCGAATCTCGCCTGACGGGTTGTGCAGCCGGCGGTCAGTTCCATCAGCTTTTGTCTAATCTGGCGACCGGTGTCGAAATCGCAGAGTTCGCTTGGCTGGAGATAGGCGTTTCGGTTGAATGTCATGCACGGTCCGTCCTTATCTCAACTATTTTGTTGCGTCCGCTCAGACCACTGGTGATGCGCACCTGTGACCTGGCGACCCCGAAGTGCTCTGCCACCAGCTTAACAACGGCCTCGTTAGCTTTGCCTTCTTGCGGCTGCGCTTTAACCCTGACCAGATAGCCTTTATCGGTTTTTACGATCTCTTCCCTGGACGAGCGCGGGATTACTTTGATTCCTATCTTCATAATAGTGGTCTCCCCCAGAGTCCGCCCTGTTTGCGTTTTTTCGACCTGCCGATAAATGAAGGCCCTGAATCCCCGATATGGCCGACCAGGCAGGTGCCGGAGATTGTGTTGGTGATATCGCGGCTGCTTCCGGTGTAAACGCGGATGTAATTGTCGGTCAAACCCGAGTAAATCTGCGAGCCCGAACGCACCTCTTTTTCCCAGAGCACTTCTCTGGTTTGACCTGTGAAGCGCCCGGCGAACATATCCGCAGAGCCGGCGGCTAATTCCAGCATAATACCGCTGCGTTGCCTCTTGATATGTTCACTCACCCTTTCAGTCATTTTCGCCGCCGCAGTCCCCGGCCTCGATGAGTACGGGAAGATGTGTAGCGCGGAGAAGTCCAACTGGCGGCAGAAATCGAGGCAATTTTTGAAATCCTCATCGGATTCGCCGGGAAAGCCCACTATGATATCGGTTGTCACTGACGCATCGGGGACCGATGCGCGCACCATTTCTACCGACCGCCTGAAGATATCCGTCGTATAGCGTCTCCTCATGAGTTTTAGTACCTTATCGCTGCCGCTTTGAAGGGCTATATGAAAGTGGCGGCACAGCCGTCTATCCTGCCACAAGGCCAGCAATTCCTCTGTTATCTCCTGAGGCTGCAGCGAGGTAAGGTGTAATCTTGCAATAGATGTTCCATGCAGAATGAGCTTGATCAGGTCTGTCAGGTTCAGTCCATTGCTGGAATATGATCCGATCTCAGTACCCGTAAGGACGATCTCTTTGTATCCTTCGGCGGCTCTTGATCGGATTGCATCGAGCACGGCGTCTGCATCTACACTGAATTTTATCGGGCGAACGAAGGGTACGATGCAATAGGAGCAAAACCTATCGCACCCGTCCTGTATCTTCACGAAGCTGCGTACTCTGGTGGAGCCCTGAGCAAAAACACGGGATGATCGGTGCAAAGGCCGGATCGCCAGAAATTCTGCCAGCGCAGCTTTATCCCGGTTGCCGGCGACCGTGTCGGCGCCGCAGCCGATAAGATCTTTTCCCGCCCTCTCCGCGTAGCAGCCCGTGACTGCAATTGTAGATCCCGGGTTGAGTGCGCGCAGCATCCTGACAAGGTGGCGTGACTTCGCGTCAGCAGTGTGGGTCACGCTGCAGGTGTTTATAATTACTATGTCAGCGATATTGCCGGTTGTTATTGTCAGGCCGCGGGATGCAAAGTCTGCTGCCAGCGCCTCTGATTCGGCCTGATTTAATTTGCAACCGAGAGTATGTATGGTGGCTGTGCGTCTCATAGGCATTTCTACAGCGGAATTATATGGACGTGTGCCGATCAGCGTCAAACCGGCTTCTAACTCCTGTGGAAGCGACCTGCGCCGGCCGTTCCTACATCGATAACTTCTTGTAAAGCATGGGCAGGCGGTGGGGCAGGGTTTCGATATCGTCCAGGACTTCGTAGCCTATATCGTTACACATGGTTCGCAGATAGTCGTTGCCGGCCGAGTCGACGGTCAGGCAGAAGGGAGTAATGTTTTTTTGTGATGCTTCCATAAGTGCCATCTTGGTATCATGGATGGCATATTCCTTATCGTCGTCATCGTAGCCGTACAGGGAATCCTGCGGGTAACCGTCGCTGACCAGGAAAAGCAGTTTTAGATTGCTGCCGCACGTATCCAGCCTGGCAATGGTATGGCGTATAGCCGGGCCCATGCGCGTGCCATGAATCGGGGCTATCTGGTCCACCCTGCGCTTGATCCTCTCCCCGAAAGATTCGTTGAGGTCTTTAATGACCAGGAACTGGACGTTGGCACGGCCATGGCCGGAGAAGCCGTAGATGCCGTAATTGTCTCCCAGCGTCTCAATGGCATGGCAGAGCAGCACGATACTCTCTTTCTCGAGGTCGATGATGCGGCGGCGCGGCTGCATGACGAATTTCATAAAATCGTACTTGAACGACTCTTCGTATTGCATGGTAGGGCGGTTCTTGTTGATGAGGTCGGCCGTTGAGCCGCTCATATCCAGCAGAAATGCTACAGCCACGTCACGCTGGATCTTTTTCTTCTTTGTATAGACTTTGCCTGTTGGCGTATGCCCCGCCCGTTTGTCTATCAGTTCGCCGATAACCAGATCAAGATCATACTCATCTCCATCGTCCAGGTTTTTTGCCTTGTATAGCATTTCGGCAGGCAACCTCTCGAATTGACGCTTGATTTCAGCGGCCAGCGATCTTCGGTTTTCCAGTGTTTTATCGTAGAAGTAGCTGTTGCCTTCTCCCAGAACCTTCTCCCTGATACAGCACCATGAGCTGATATAACGGTTCTCCCTGAAATCCCACTCGTCATAATAAGATAGCCGTTCATCTGCTTCCGCCGGGGAAGGCTTGATTGCGTCGGCCGGCCTGTAGCGGTCGACCTGTGAATACTTGTCAGGCGAGAACTGATAAACATGCACTCCGCGGGGAATGGAGGCTGATGACAGGCCGCTGCCGGGTAGTGACTTAACGTCTTTGATATCGGTGATGCCGATTTTCTGGTCGGCCAGCTTCTCCATGTCTTCAGCGGACATGGGCATATTGGACTTCCGGCCGGTATTGGCCTTGATTTCCAGATCGAGTTTAACTTTATCCGTCTGGAAATTTCCCATGAACTCCTGGCCTTCAAGGTCCGACATATTGGGCTCTCTGTTCTCTGATCCGTATCCGCCTGCGCCCGAGACAAGCGCCTTTTTAGGCACCGTCAATGCGATTTGATAAATGCGGATGGCGGCCTCGGCTGAATCTTCCACGGCGGCAGAAGAGGTGCACAGTAGATCAAGGACGTCTTTGGCGGTATTCAGGGGCTCATACAGGGCATCTTCATCGATAGCCAGGATGGCATCGATCTCCAGCCCCTCCAGCAGCTCAATGAAGGCGCGCCGCAGAGTTATTCCCGATACGCGGGCCAGCGCAAGCAGGTTATATTCCTGCATGCGGCGGTAGCTCTGTTTGAGACCCGGATAATGATGCTTTACGAGATAATTAATGCGTACGTTCTCAACTGCCACAAAGACCTGCATGGCCAGTCTGGGATCATCAAAAAGGGCAAAATATTTTTCGTATGGTGAACTGCCGTGTCCCGTCTCGCCCTTCAACTGGTAGCGCAGATCTTCAAAAATGGTGGATTCTTTATCGTAATCGAAATCGTAAGAATTAAACTCACTGTGCGCGACCTGTTGTGTTACCGCTGCCTTATACCAGTTGAAGTTATCAGGGTAGCCGGCATATTCCATAAAGGAGGCCGGGACCAGTACCTTGATATGCCCATCGGGAGGATTGCCTGATGCCAGCTGGTTCCACCAGATGTTGCGCAGGGACGCAGTGGAGCCTTTTCCGGAAGTGAAATCCACCTCTTTGCCTGTCAGTGCCCTGCAGTAAATCTGCAGCAACGGTTCGATCGAGGCAAACTCTATGCCGTGATAACTGCCGGCGGTCTCTGGTTCAGGCTGTTTGATTTGATCATTAGCCCTGCTCATTGTAGCTCATGGACCTTTTATTCAAATATGGCGGTAACGACTTCCTTAAGTGATTTCTGTACTTCGGCATCATCCGTGATCGACCAGACGGCGGCCACTTCACAGGCCCGCCTGGCAGGAATGCCCTGACGGATCATACGGGCGGCGTATATCAGCAGGCGGGTGCTGATGACTTCTGAAAGGTCCTGCTCCTTGAGATTGCGGATCTTTTCTCCCAGCTGTGCCAGTCTGCCCGCCGTGTCCTCATCGACATCGGCCTCGTGTGCGATAATCCGGGTCTCGATGTTCCTGGGTGGGTGGGTGAACTCGATGGCGATGAAACGCTGCCTGGTGCTATGCTTGAGGTTCTTCAGTATACTTTGATAGCCGGGATTGTAAGAGATAACCAGTATGAAGCTGTCGCTGGCTTCCAGCATCTCCCCCTTTTTCTCGATATACAACGACCGGCGGTGGTCGGCCAGGGGATGGATCAGCACGATGGTATCCTTGCGGGCCTCCACTACCTCGTCCAGGTAACAGATACCGCCGCTCTTGACAGCGCGGGTCAGAGGGCCGTCCACCCAGCGAGTTGTATCGCCTTCCAGCAGATACTTCCCCACCAGATCGCTGGCAGTCAGGTCCTCATGGCAGGCGATGGTGATCAGGGGAATACCGTCCCGCTGCCCGGAGGAGTCTTTGCGCTTGCGCTCCTTCTGGCTCATACGGTATGTCATGTATTCGAGAAAACGAGTCTTGCCGCAACCTGTCGGGCCCTTGAGCAACACGGGTATGCGCTCAGCGTAGGCGGCCTCGAAGAGAGACACTTCATCTTTGAGGGGGAGATAAAACGGCTCCTCGGTTATATAGTATTCCTCGATGATATGCGATTTGTAATCGTGTCGTTTGGCTTTATGAGGCATGGATCTGCTCCGGTTGTTTAATTCGGTCTCCAGGTGATAATTCTATGACTTGCAGGCAAAGTTGGCAATTAATTGTTAGCGGGGGCAGTTATGTTGCGCTCGTGAAATGGCGGGATTTGCTCAGCGGCCGCCTCTGCGCTCCGAGAGCGGGATAAGAGGGTCCTGGCGTACAAGTCGTCCCCTGTACTGAACGGGTGGATTAGGATTGATGGTATGATGTTCGACGATGCGGACAGGTTTCACTATATTGGCGGGATTTCCTCCCCGGGCAGCCGGCGATTCTCTGATCGTGTGGTGGACAATATCGGGCTGTGTGCTCGCGTAGCCGCCGCCCGCCTGCGCCCTGCGGTATCCCGGGCTGTTTTCAATGGTATGGTGAATGCCTGCTGATTGCTGGGCCCTGCCGCCCGGCTGCCCTGCTTGAGGCATTTGTCGTAAAGTGTGATGGATGGTCTCGCCGGGTATAAAAGCAGCCTGGCCTTTGACCGGGGCCGGACCGGGACGGAATATCTCGTGGTGCACCTTCACTCCGGAAGGTAAATTCTCCGCTCTCTTCTGCGCCGCGCTTTTTTCGGAAGCCGTTCGCGACCGTATGAACTGCTCGCGCGGCTTGATCTGCACCGCCGGCCTGTTCAGGTCCATGAGCGGCAGCTGGCCGGGATGCATGGTCCTGACCTCCCAGGTAATCTCCCTGCCGCGGATATTATCAATTTTGTAGACGTATTCCGGATATGTGCGCCTGGGAAGTCTGGTCTCGGGTTTTGATGTGCCCCTCGGGCGCGCCAGCATCGCTATGCCGATTGCCGTTGACGCAGGCTCAGGCGCCAGAATGAGAGCCACGGCCACCACATCTATTACCGCGTCTTTAGGAGTGTAAGTAATGCTCAATTCTGATACCTGATATTTAACCTTTTAAATGTATTAAGCCTTCTCTCGCAGCCAGATTATCCTTTCCGAGACGACCGTTACGGCCTCTTTCTGATCCTGGCATTTGGCGACGTCGTGGGACAGCTTATCGTCACCCAGCACTTCACGCACCCAGCGTGCGAAGTCGTTTTTCTCATCGGTGACGTGATGACGATAGGTTGAAGCATGCATTTTACCCAGCGCAGTTTTCAAATCGTATATGTTGTTCAGTATCTCCCCATCATGGCAGTAGAACCGCTTCACGTCGGGCACATGCCTCAGTACCCTCTGAGCATCCTCTTTATTTCTTATGGCCATGGTAACCTCCTTCCCCCGGTGCTTTAGCCAATTCTAATTATAATCATACCGTCATATTATGGCTTAATCAACCCCGGGCAATCGCATGAGATGACATACGGTTATCGGCCGGGCGGGATGATAATGGTGCGCTCCATGGTGTCGTTTTTAACGTTTCTCAGTATCGCGAGATAGTCGCTCATAGCGTCGACGTCCCTGATATTAAGGTCTGCGTATCTCAGGTAATCTTTAAGCCACGATTTGAAATTATCGGCAAGAGGTCCCATCCAGCTGACCTTGTTGATGAGAGGTTGGACGCCTTTGTCCGCCAGGTAATCGGTGGTGACCATGGTGTATTCGCTATCCATATCCATGTCGATATACGTACCGTCCGCCTGCCTGACCTGAAGGTAAGTTATACGCTCGCCACTGTTACGGCTCATATCGATTGTCATCTTGAGACCTGAGATTTCGAAGCACGGGGGAGGATCTTTGACTTTGATGTGCGAATCGATGCCCATCTCCAGTAGCATTTTGATCAGGCTGCCTCTGATCTTCATGGTGGCCAGATTTTGCCGCAGCGCGAGAACCATTTCGATATCGTTGCGCAGTATGGCGCCCCTCAGGATATCGGACCGGATATTGTAGCTGTCTAAGATAGCGAATTGGACCTCCGGATTGATCCCCTTAGCGCGCCAGAGGAAGGCATCGGCTATCAGCGGTCCGGGGCCTTTATTCAGACCCCGCAGGAGGTTCTCGTCGGCTGTGGCAACTATAGTATTGAGTTCGCCGGAGACCTGCTTTACATAGGGCTGCAATACAGCGTCCATGTCGGGGCTGTTCCAGTAGATTTTAAAACCGGGAACTTTAGCCACGGCGTTCATTATCTGCGAATATTCCGGCCTGCAGGGGCAGAGATGGTTCCAACCCCAGGTATCCTCGACCATAAAGTTGTTTGTCGAGAAGATAAATGGCTGGCCGTAGTAGCCGACGATGTTTCCCCTGTCGTCAAAATCCAGCTTGATGCGGCCCAGCAGATGGTTGCTTTCCCAGGCATGCGCGATCAACACCCTGTTGCCGTCGGGGCCCGTGATTTCAGTGGGATAAGGCATCTCCGGCTTGAGGCCGATCTGTTCGAACTCGGGCCCACCCATGAATGTTGCCGTATGTCCGCCGACAATAATATCGATGCCGGCTACCTCGTTGGCCAGCCTGACGTCGTCCTGATAGCCCAGGTGTGAGAGGATAATGATTTTATTAACGCCCAGCTTATCGAGCTCGGTAATATATTTGCGGGCTGTTTCAGCGGCCGGCAGGAAGGCGACGTTTTTCCCGGGATAACTGAGAAAAGCAGTGTCGGGTGTAATCAGTCCGATAATGCCGACCCTTTCGCCCTCCATGGCATAAATAACGTATGGACTGATGCCTGATAGCAACGGCTCCCGCGACACATCCATGTTGGCCGCCAGCACGGGGAACCTTGCGCGTTTCACCAGGGCTGCCGCCTCCTGGGCATTTTGTGAGAAGTCATGGTTTCCCAGCTCAAGGGCATCAAACTCCATGGCATTCATGGCGTCAATGTCGGCCATTCCCTGGAATTTGGTTGTCCAGATGGTGCCTTCCAGCACATCGCCCGCATGCAGCAGCAGGACGTTTTTTTCCTGGCTGCGAATATCCTCAACAGCGGAGTTGAGCAGGCTATACCCGCCCGCCGTGGCCACCGTATCCCTGCCGTTGACCTTAAGCAGCATACTGTGGGGTATCACGTATGAATGTGTATCGTTTACATGAAGGACGGTCAGGGATATGGGAAGCGTTGTTGCCTCCGCCGGCTGAGAAGCCGTTGAAACCGTGGGCGCGCAGGCAAAGGCAGGCAGAAGCGTTATCAGCAATAAAATGAAACAAACCGATGATGGTCTGAAACGAATCATCTTCAACTCCTGCTTGCCGGGTTGCGGATATTATATGCTTTTCAGAGTGCTTTCCAAAATGTCTCTTTGTGATCGCCGGGATTATAGAAATCGGGGATTGTGCTGACATGTTTGTAACCGAGCGTGATGTACAGGGAGCGGGCTGCCGCATAGTTGGGATTAGAGGAGGTGTCGATCAATATAAGCCGACCACCAAGGTTTTTAATATGATCGGCTGCCATGGTGAAGAGAGTGCCGCCTATACCCTGGCCTTGAAGCCGGGGTGAGACGGCGCACCAGTACATGTCCCATGCGCCGTGCGTCATGGGAGTGGGACCGTAGCAAAGGTAGCCGGCGAAATCGTGCTCGAGCTCAGCTATTAAAAAATGGTATCCGCAACCTTCAGGATCATTGAAATACTCGTCCATGATCTCGCCAAGCACAGTCAATTCGTCCGGCAGAAATGCCCCGGTCTCGTCGGTCACTCTGATGATATGGTCCCTGTCGGAAGGCACGATGCCTCTTATTCTAACTGCCAAAGTCTTACTCCAGAGCGAGGTCGACTATTTTTTGCATCAGATCGGCATAAGTCATGCCTCGCACATCTGCCTGGAGAGCGATACCCAGTTCAGGTGTGATGTCCGGATTGGCGTTGACCTCCAGCACCTTAATGCTGCCGTCAACGTCCTGCCGCATATCTACCCGGGCATATCCCCTGCAGCCTGCCGCGCGGCAGGAGGCCAGGACGGTTTTAGTGATTCTTTCTCTCAAATCTGCATCGACCTCTGCCGGGCAAGATACGGCGGTGTTTATATAATAGTCGGTTTCCTCGTACCATTTTGAATCGAATGTCAATATGCGCGGCAGGCCCGGCGGCAGAGTATAGACGATCTCGGAGATCTCAATCAGCTCGTGCACGGAGTTTCCCAGGATAGATGCATTGAACTCGCGGCCGTCTATAAATTCTTCCACCAGAGCGCTGCCCCGAAAGCGGCTGCTGATCCGGACAACCTGTTCCTTCAACTGCTCCATATCTGATACGACATTTTCCGGCGAAAGCCCGTGGCTGGCATCCTCATCTCTCGGCTTCACAATGCAGGGAAATCTGAGCCGGAAATCGCGAACATCGGCCGGAGTCAGTACCATAAAGTCGGGCGTTTCTATGCCTGCATCACGTAAAACGTTTTTAAAAGCCGCCTTATCCAGAGTCAGGTCCAGCACGCTGGAAGGATTGCCCGTGAAAGAGAGCCCCATGTCTTCCATCATGCGTGCCACCACCGGCTCCGAATGAGGCTGGTCTTCGAAACCCTCGAAAAGGTTGAAGATAACATCGGCCTGAATGTTGCGCAGTACGTGCGGAACACCCTCCAGCGGAGGTCTCAGAGGGACTTTTTCGATCTCATGCCCCCGGCTGATAAGAGCTTTCTTGACGGCCACGACCTCCTCCAGGACACCGGTCGTGGCTTCCTCTTCCCCATTGGGAATAATGACCTGACCCGGAGGATCGTTATAAATAATGGCAATTCTTAAAGGCATAATCGACTCCTCGCCAGTGCGGATTCCAGTATTGTCCGGATCAGCTGCTGATAGGTCCAGCCCATTTTGCGAGACATGATGGGCAGGTCTCCTGAATCAGGATTAAGACCGGGCAAAGGATTAATCTCCAGAAAGTAAGGGACGCCGCTCGATGTCACGCGAAAATCGACGCGCGCACAGTCGCGGCAGCCCAGCGCCCTGTAAGCCTTGATGCCGGCTTCACTGATGCGCTTAAGCGTTGCCCCTGCAAGTTTGGCCGGGCATTCATAATCCACCAGTTTGCGCCAGTCACGCTTGATTTCCAGTGAGTAGACGAATGTTTTGTATTTTCTCTTCGGCACCACCCGCATTATACCAACGATGGAGGGAGGATTGTTGCCGGTTATTCCCATCGTGATCTCCTCGCCATCGATATATTTCTCTATGATTACGGGCTGATCGTACCTGCGTAGCAGAGCGCTGGCGGCAGCCCGGGCCTGGCCGGCCGTATTTACATGAGAGGTCAACCTGATACCCTTGCTTGAACCTTCGAAAGCGGGCTTGACGAATGCAGGCAAAGCAATAGTCTGCTCTTTGATTGCCTTGATATCCTCCCGGCATTCAACCGTTATCCAGGGGGGTGTGGAGACGCCGGCGTAGCCGACTATTTGTTTGGCCAGAGGTTTATCCAGGGTTGCGGCCAGGGTCAGCGGATCTGAACCAGTATAGGGAATATTCAGCATCTCAAGTGCGGCTGGCACCTGGGCCTCACGGCTGCGCAGGTTGCCTCTCCCTTCGGCGATGTTAAAAACGAGGTCGACCTTTGTCTTCAGGATATTAACGAGGAACTTGCGCCCTCCCCCGAGATTGACCGTCCGGTGTCCCAGCGAGCGCAGGCTGCGTGATATAGCCCTGACGACCTTGATCGAATCGTATTCTTCGAGTGCATCCTCAGGGAAATCCCCGCCCGCGTCTATGTCGTCCTTGAGGTCGTAGGCAAGGCCGATTAGCATGTCGTCCTTATTTCGCTGCTACGAGTTCCAGCGCCATCTGCTGATCGTTTGTCTTGCGTCGCCCGTTGCGTCCGGCCGGGGCTGCTGCAGGCCTGGGATTGTGGTAGCTGTATGTTTTACCCAGGTAATTCCTGAATATGAGCTGGCCGTCCGTTTTGGATACCAGGTAGCTGGCCTGCAGAGGCACCTTGCCTCCGCCGCCCGGCAGGTCGATCACGTAGGTGGGCACCGCCAGCCCGGAGGTATGCCCTCGCATACCCTCGATAATGCGCAGGCCTTTTTCCACGGTGGTGCGGAGATGCTCTGTGCCCTCGACCTCGTCCGCCTGGAAGAGGTAGTAAGGGCGAATTTTCGCCTTAAGCAGGCCGTGGCAGAGCTGAAGTTGGCCTTCTACAGAATCGTTTACACCGGCCAGCAGGACCGACTGGTTGTTAACAGGTATGCCGCGGCGCAATATCTTGTCGCAGGCGGCTTTAGCTTCGTCCGTCAGTTCATTGGCGTGGTTGAAATGTGTATTCATCCAGATGGGGCCCTGGCGGGAAAGCATGTCGCAAAGCTCATCATCGATACGCTGTGGCATAACCACAGGTACGCGGCTGCCGATACGAATGATCTCGACGTGAGGGATAGCGCGTATCTTTTTCAGGATGTCTTCAAGGTGCCTGGTGGAAAGCGTCAGCGGATCACCGCCTGAGATAATAACGTCCCTGATTTTCGGGTCGCTGCGTATATAGGCAATCATGCGGTCGATCTCTTGTTGAGGACGCACCCAGCGGCCGCGCCGCCATTCACGCTTGCGCGTACAGTGGCGGCAGAACATCGGACAGATATCCGTTACTACCATCAGGACGCGGTCCGGGTAACGGTGTACCAGACCGGGGACAACAGAGTCTCTCTCCTCCTCCAGAGGGTCTTCGGAAAGAATGCCTGACAGGGCTATCTCCTCAAAAACGGGCATAGCCTGCCGGCGTATGGGATCATCGGGATTATCGTGGTTGATCAGGCAGAAATAGTACGGCGTGATGGAGATAGGAAATTTGTCGGTGACCAGCCTGAGGCTGACCTGATCGTGTATCGTTAAAAAGATAAGTTTAGATAGCTCTTCTATACTGGTGATGCGGTTGCGGAACTGCCACTTCCAATCGTTCCAGTTTTCATCGGATACGCTGTTGAAGAACCTTTGCCGGTTCCTCAACAGGCGCAAGCTTGGAGGCTCTTCTACTTCCGTCGCAGGATGACCTGGAGGTTCCTCCTCTGCGGAGAACTCGAATAAGTCTTGTTGTTTGGTCGTTGATGCTTGCGCCAACTTGGGCTGTGCCTCCTTAAAAATTTAATTTTTTTCCTATTTGTCGCAATCGTATTTTTTTATTCTTTTGTTTTTTATAGCATGTAGAAAAAATCATGTCAAGTATTTTTGGCAAAAAAATCAAAAATATTTTTGAATTGTATCTACGATGGAATTTTTGGGGCTGATTTTTCAGGCGGTGCGGTGGATATACGTTTGCGTAAATAGGCGTGAAATTACAGTATAAGACGGCACATGCCGCAGCCTGCTGATTATTACTAAAGCGATTATAAATTTATCTTTCGATGCAGTATACTCTAATAGTATTAAAAAGGATTGCATAATTATTCTCAAATAAAATGCGAGATATTTTTGCCGCGAAATTCGATCCCGGGAATATCATAGATAACCCTTCAGAAGATAAGTTGAGGGAATGGGCTCTTGAGCAGGGAGGCGTTATCTCTGAATTCGGCAACCTTGCGGTAACGACGCGTGTGCGCAACAGAATCGCCAAATTTACCGAAGTGATACTGGGTGAGATCGAAGACGAGAACGTGAAGCTGGTGGACGAGGTGCTGAAATATCTCAATCACCGGGATATGATCATGCTGGACCGCGTGATGTGCCAGAGCAACGGCTACAAGAAAAGGTGCCGTGTTTACGTAGACGCCCGGTATCCCCGCATACCACTGATGTGGGGTAATACTCTCTTTCCCACCGAGCCGGGAGAGCCTGATTTCATTACGGTTACTGTGCCGGACTGGCCTGAAAAAAAGGTGCTGGTCGTCCCCGAATCTGGCACAACGTTAATATTGGGCAGTGATTACAAAGGGGAGAATAAGAAGGCCATGTTGCGCCAGGTCATGTACTGGGCCAAGAAGGAAGGCAACATCGGCCTGCATGCAGCCAGCAAAATACTGCGAATTATGAAGGATGGCAGGCTTTGCGATAAAGGCTTCCTGCTCTTCGGATTGAGCGGCACCGGCAAGACCTCGCTGGCCTGTCATTCGCACTGGCTGAGGCCGCCCGAAAGAGTGATTATCCGTCAGGATGACGTGGTCATACTCAAGTCCGACAGCAGTGCAATCGGCACCGAGGAGTCCTTTTACATGAAGACCGAAGGGCTTGAATCCGCCGCCCAGCCGCTGCTCTACGCGGCTGCAATCAGCCCGCGGGCTATCCTTGAGAACGTGTACGTCGACAAGGCAACCGGCAAGGTCGACTTTTTCAACTCAACGCTAACGTCGAACGGCCGCGCCATGGTCAAGCGCCGCGACATAGCGTTTACAGATGGCGAAGTCGACCTTGAGAAAGTGGATTTTCTGATATTCATTACCAGGCACAACGAAATCGTACCGCCGGTAGTCAAGCTCTCTCGGGAATGGGGAGCGGCCGCCTTCATGCTCGGCGAATCGGTGGAAACGTCGGCTGGGGATCCTTCCGAGGCGGGCAAGCAGCGACGTGTCGTCGGGACCAATCCTTTTATAGTCGGTTCCGAAGAAGAGGAAGGCAACATGTTCCTCGATATTTTACGTAAAAATCCACACATGCAATGCTACTTGCTGAATACCGGCAGGGTGGGAGGCCTAACCGGAGGGCAGAAGATAACCGTTGTAGATTCGGTCAAGATACTGGAGATGATAGCCAGGGATAAAATCACCTGGAAACGGGATGAATTCTGGGGTTACGAGGTGCCGAACGACATACCCGGATTGGATATAAGCCGATTCGATCTGAGCAATTACTACCCGCGGGAAAAAATTACGGCCCTCAGTCAGGCTCTGAAAAAAGAGAGATTGGCCTGGCTATCGCGCTTCGAAGGCATACATCCCGACATAATCAACGCCCTGCAGCCATAGCTTGATGAGATACATATCACTAGGGTGGTTGCTCTGTTTCCTGCTTTTACAGGCACCGGCGCTTTCCTGCGCCGCGCTGCCCGTTTCGGTTCAGGAAGGAGTTTTTGACAACCTGACTGCGCCGCCAAATGTGCAGCCGATCCTGAATGTGAGTGATAACAGCACGACCGCCGATACCGGCTCCGCCCTGCTGACGACCGAACAATACGATCTGGCAATCGCTGAAGCCGCCTCAATGCTGAACAGCAATCAGGAGGACCTTAGCTTAAAAGAGAAGCTGGCCGATGCCTATATAGCTCGCGCCTGGTATTACAAGCAGAAGCGCCTCAATACATATACACTGGATGACCTGAATAAAGCTTGTGAGATTGCGCCGGAATATTACAGGGTTCATTACGAGCTGGGACGTTTTCACAATAACCAGTGGCAATTCAGCATAGGGTTGTTGGACCTTAACAAGGCGTTGGCCTTTAAGCCTGACTACGCGCCCACCCACAACGAACGGGCCTACTCCAATTATAAAAGCCGGAAATACGAGGCGGGACTGGTTGATGCAGGTAGAGCGATTGAGCTTGATCCAACTCTGCCGCGCTCTTACTGTGTCCGGAGCCTTATCTATGCAGCTCTGGGCGAGCCCGGCCTTGCCATACAGGACGCCGATCAGGCGGTGCGACTGGCGCCGGATGATGCGGCCTCATACTACAACAGGAGCCTGGTTTACACCGCATCGGGTGAGATTGCGCTTGCGGTAGCTGATCTGGAAACCACCCTTCGACTTTCGCAGGATGACCTGCTCACCACGCGGGCCGGCGCCGACCTGCGGGCACTTAAGAAATAGGGCTCCGGAGGGGACTGATTTACCTATTCGTGCCGCAGCGATTCGATGGGGTCGAGGCGGGCGGCGCGGAAGGCCGGATAGGTGCCGGAGACCAGTCCCGTTCCTATCGATACACCTAAAGCGATAAAAACGATGCCGGCTGAAATGACGGGCGTTACAGTGGTAGTTCCAAGTGAGATATTGCCCATCAGCGTAGCCCCCAGCATGGCCAGGCCCAGGCCGACCAGGCCGCCGGTCAGGCTTAAAGCAGCAGCTTCAATCAGAAATTGCAGGAGTATGTCACGGCGTTTGGCGCCGATGGCCTTGCGGATGCCGATCTCGCGCGTGCGCTCGGTGACCGATACCAGCATGATGTTCATGATGCCGATGCCTCCCACGATGAGGGAGATGGCGCCCACCGCCCCCATGAAGAGCGAGAAGCCTGCCAGCGTTGCCTGCATGCTGGCCAGCGTCTCACGCATGTCGGTTATAGTGAAATCGTCCGCCGCGCCTGTTCTAATGTAATGCCTGTTCCTGAGGATGCTGGTTACCTCGGAGATCACCGAGTCCACCAGGTCGGAGTTGACAGCCTTGACGGCGATCTGCTGCACATTGTTGCCGCCGCCGGTCAGCTTGGACTGCATGGTGGTCAGAGGCATCAGGATATAGCTGTCGCCGCCGAAACCTCCCATCTTCTGAAGGGTACCGATTACCTGGTACTTACTGCCCTGGACGCGCACGCTCTTGCCTACCGCGCTCTCGCTGCCGAAGAGGTCCGTTGCCGTCTGGTATCCGAGCACAATTACATTGCTCCTGGCTGAAACATCCTGGTCGGTGATGAACCGTCCCTGATCCACCTGATAGTTACGTATCTCCGTTATTACCGGCTTCACACCGGTCGCCTGTACGCTGGCGCTGTTGTTGCCGTATTGAACGGTTACCCTGCTGCTGAGCGTGGGTGAGACAACGCTTATAGAGGGGGCCACTGTCTTGTCCTGCAGGGCCTCGGCGTCATCAAGCGTGAGCGGTCGAACGCTGGTCACCGCTTTATCGGTGGAGGTGGAAATATAAAGGGCGCTGGCCCCCATATTATTGAAGGTGGTCGTCATGCTGACCTGGAAGCCCTGCCCCAGCGAGACCAGCAACACCACTGCGCACACGCCTATCACGATGCCGAGCATGGTGAGAAAAGACCGCGTCTTGTTGGAGAAGATGGCCTGCCAGGCCGACTTAAGGCTCTCCCAGAGGCTCATCGCTTCTTATCCTCGATGATTGTTCCGTCCCGGAGGTAAATCGTACGCTGTGTGTAGGCGGCGATATCCTCTTCGTGTGTGACCACGATGATGGTTATACCCTTCTTGCTCTGCTCCACCAGCAGCGACATGATGTTATGGCTCATCTGGGTATCCAGGTTGCCCGTCGGCTCGTCGGCCAGTATGACCAGCGGATCGTTGATCAGGGCACGCGCGATGGCCACGCGCTGCTGCTCGCCGCCGGACATCTCGCTGGGCTTGTGGAAGGCCCGTTTGCCGATACCCACCGCTTCCAGCGCCGCCAGGGCGCGCGGCCGCCGGTGGTTATTTCCGGAATATATCAGTGGCAATTCCACATTGCCCACGGCGGTCAGCTTGGGCAGCAGGTTGTAGGACTGGAAGACGAAGCCCAGCTTGCGGTTGCGCATAGCGGCAAGTTCGTCATCGGTCATACCGGCCACATCCACTGAATCTATGATATAACTTCCCGAGGTTGGACGGTCAAGGCATCCCAGTATATTCATCATGGTGGATTTGCCCGAGCCGGAATGGCCCATGATCGAGATGAACTCGCCTTTTTCGCAGATGAACGAGACATTGTCCAGTGCTTTAACCCGGACATCTCCGATATCGTAAATCTTGCTGATATTCTTAATTTCAATCATTTTTAGGCCCGTTTCAAAGTATTTCGCAGGAGCTTTACCTCAGTACGCGCATGGCGCCGCCTGTACTTGTCGGTGGCCTGGTCTGGCCGGTGATAGACCCCGCCGCCGTCTTCCCGGGCATTTGAATTTTGTCGCCATCCGCCAGGCCGGAAGTTATCTCGGTGTACTGGAAGTTCTGCAGACCGGTGGTCACTCTCCTGGGTTCGGCCTGCCCGGTCTTGCTGTTGACCAGAAGCACCATCGAGCCGCCGGGAGTAGATATCACAGCCGATATGGGCACCAGCAGAGCATTCTTGACGCTGGCTACCGTTATCTCGGCGGTGGCGCGCAGTCCGTCCTTCAAATCGTCTTCGGGAAGTCCGGTTGGCACTATGATCACATCGAATTTGACAACATTGCCTGACTTCGCGCCGAAGGGTGAGATGAATTTCACCGTCCAGTTAAATTCTTTATCTGGGATGGCGTCTACAGTGACCGTGGCATTATCGCCCACATGCACCTTCATAATGTCGATTTCATCGACCTTGCCGGTAAATTTGATTACCCGGGTGTTGACCAGCCCCACGGCGGGACGGGTGGCATAATCCTCGGCGGACAGCGGGTCGTTTACCTTGAGATTCACGCTGAAGATCGTGCCGTTGGAAGGGGAGATAATGACGGTGTTCATTATATCCCGCTTGGCTTTATACAGGTTGATCTCAGCGGCCTGGAGTTTGAGGTTGTAGTCCTGCAATGTTTTCCAGTTGATTTTTCCGCCGCTCTCGAATATCAATGTCTGGTTCTCAAGCACGTCCTGGCCAACCTGCAGGTTTAGTTTGGCCGTATAGAGGTCCCAGATCGCATTTTTTAGATCGCCTGCATCCGATGACCTACTTTGCTGCAAACCCTCGAGTAATCGCAGGGCGGACTGCAGAAAATCGACACTTGTTGGCGTATCGGCGTATTTGAAGATCATCCTGCTCTTGATGGTCACAGTGCTCCTGGCGGTCCTGGCCACTTCGGAGATCTCCTGCAACGCCTGCTCAAATTGAGGCGCGATATCTTCGTAGGGTACCGCAGGGTCTTTCATGAGGTTGGAGATTATGATCAGCTTTTCGCGGTACAACCTCATGGTATCTATGGCCTTCTCGTTATCCGTGGTTATCGGTTGCCATCCTCCCGCATCTACGGCAGGGTACCAGGTCGAATTGATCTTTGCGCCCGCCAGCTGCGCGGCGTTGGGCCTGGTCTCAATCAGGTTTTCGCAAACCTGGATATCGAAGTAAGTCATGACCAGCCAGTAACCGGCATCCTTATAGTCGCCTGTGCTGAAATAGGCCGCTGCCGTTTTCATATCTTTAACCGCTTCATCGGCCATCCGGCTTATGCTCAGGTCGGGA
Source organism: Dehalococcoidia bacterium (assembly GCA_041653995.1). Lineage (NCBI taxonomy): Bacteria > Bacillati > Chloroflexota > Dehalococcoidia > Dehalococcoidia bacterium. The sequence goes on along the minus strand of JBAZEK010000002.1, from coordinate 162,644 downwards.
TAATTGTAGGGCAGATGGTCGGTGTCGCACCCGAGGTCTATGCTGTTTTGCGCGGATTGAATGCTGAACAGGGCGGTTTTTATCGAGTTTATCTGCGACCAGGGGTCCGTCGTGGCCAAAAGCGCGCCCTCCCGTACTTTTTCACCCTCGTGCACCAGTATTGTCTGTACGGTGCCCGGAGTATTGAACGCGAGGTTGAACTGGTCGGGCGCGGTGAGAGTGCCGTCTGAGGTCACTACTATGCTCAGATCTCCCCGTTTAACTTCAACAGGCTGAGAAGCCACAGCCGTTTGGCTGGAAGCGCAGTCCGCAGCCGCCATAGGAAGAAGGATAGATATTAATAGCAATAAAGCAGTCAATCGTTTTTTCATGGCGTTATCTTTATGGAGGTGGACCTCCTCCTCCCGGAGGTGGCCCGCCTCCCGGTGGGCCCATGGTGGTAGATACAGGGGCGCCGCTCGCCTTATCGACGACTATTACCATATCGCCGTCGTTCAGCCCTTTGATTACCTGTACGTACTGCTGGTTCTGGATGCCCAGGGTGACCTCCCTCTTCTCCGTTTCGCCTTTGGTGCCGCTGACGACCGTGACTGTGGAGGCCGTACCCGTTGTGTTTACCGCGGACAGCGGTACCAGCAGAGCGTTCTCAACCGTGGAGACGCCGATATCGGCCGTGGCGGTCAGCTTGCCCCTGAGTTCGACGTCGGTGGGATCAAGCTTTATGCGGACGCTGTATTTAACCACGTTATTGGAGTCGGGTGTTCCTTTGGGTGAGATGAAAAATACCTCGCCGCTGAAGGTCTTATCTGGGACTGCATCCACGGATATGGTGGCCTTTTGGCCGACCTTTATTTTGGTAATATCGATTTCGTCAACCGAGCCCCAGAACTCGATATATTTGGTATTGACCAGCACTATAGCATTGGTGGATGTATTGGTTTTTGAGGATAATATGTCCTTTTCCTTTACTCCTACGCTTACCACCGTGCCGTCGATGGGCGCCCAGATGAATGTGTTGACGTAGTTATTCTGTGTCGTGTCCTGGCTGACCAGCTTGCCGGCCAGGTCGATTCTGGCATTCTGCTCGGCCTTCAGCCCCAGGCCGTGCTGGAGGACCATTTCATTGGAGCCCAATATCCCGTTGCATAGTTCCATATAGTGGCGCGCGACGATCAGGTTGTCGTTCATACTGCTGGAGTACATCCCGCCCTGTCCTATGCCCGCTATTGCCGCGTTAATCCTTTCCAGCGCCGCATTGTAGAGGTAGAGGCTGATGTCTTTGCCGTAGATAGTTGTATCGTTGGGCAGTTTCAGCCTGTTTATGTTTTCGATGACCTCGCCGGCGGTCTTATTGACCGTCTCGAGGGCTGTGCTCAGCAGCGGCCTTGCTTCGTCGTATTTGCCCTCGTTTATCAGTCCGTACACGGTCTGAATATCTGTTTGCGCCTGTCTCAGTGCAGCCGCTTCCCTGCGCAGCTCCTGAATATAGTAAGCGGCGAACGACCCGTCATTTTGTATTGAAAAGAGCGTATAGTTGGTCTCGTCTACGAAGGGCGCCGTATTGCCCAGGCCGGACTCCGGATTGGTGATGGCGTCCTCCAGTATTTTTATGCAGGCTTCCAGGTCCGCCGATGCCACGTACAGCTCGGATGCCGCTGCGCTGAATTCATCGTTTTCAAACAGGGCATACGCCCTGGCTACCTCTTCCTGCGCCCACAGGTAGGATGACAGTATGGTTGCGTTGGGGTAATACATCTGGTAACTGATATCGTTGTGAATTCCTTCTGGTGCTGCCCAAGTGGTCGTGGTTGATGTCCGTGTAGTGGTCACCGATGTTGTGACTGTCGTGCTATCTATCGGTATGGCCTCCGTCGGTATGTCGCCCGCAGCTATATTTGTAGTGGTTACAATTGGAGGCCCCACGGGAGGGGTTACCGTCGTTGTGACTGTTACGCCAGTCGGGCCAGTACCTGTATGAACAACACTTGTGGTTCCAATATCTGTTGTAGTCGAAGTTGTTGTTATAGTACCGGGATTTTTTAACGTTGGTGTATTCCCTGTGATAGTTACTACCGTATTAGATCCTGCCGAAGGCACGCCAGTTGTTCCAGGGGGTGTTAATGTGGTAACCGTAGTTGTAGTAGTCACAGGTATTGTTGGCCCGGTAGTAACTGAACTTGCAATATAGTAACTTGTTGGAAACTGTGGCAGCCGTGGGACGGTTTCGTACATGGTGCTGAGAGAAGACTGCACGGCGTTATTGGCCGCTTTCACATCCAGTTGAGCAGTGGTGTCATCCAGGTATGCCAGCAGCTGGCCCTGCTTCACCTGGTCGCCTTCCTCGACCAGCACCTTTTTAACCTCGCCGGTTGAAGCAAACCGGAGATTATAGTAGTCGGTCATCTCGAGGTTGCCGTCCACCGAGACGCTCACCACCAGGTCGCCGCGCGTAACAGGAATCTGCCTGCTGATGGTTGCCGAAGTTGTGGTGGATGCAGCAGTGCAACCTGCCGCGAAGACTGTGAAGCAGGTTAAAAAGACGATGAGGAGTTTAATAGGGGCCTTGAGCATATCCGTAAGATTTTACACGCTAATTACTTATAAACCAAATTCTTGATTTCAATCTTATTAAAGGTAACATTCAAATGTTAAGATTTTATTTAGCCCAGGCGGGTTCAATGCTGAGAATTGAGCCTGATATATACGCCGAAATGCTTATTGCGCTACCGGCAGCGTAAAGGTGAAGCAGCTGCCTTTGCCTGATTCGCTGCGGGCCCATATCTTGCCCTTGTGCTCCTCAATGATATACCTGGATATGGTTAATCCCAGGCCGCTGCCGCCGGTCGACCTCGATCTGGATTTATCGACGCGGTGAAAACGCTCGAAGATATTGTTTATCTCATCAGCAGGGATGCCCTCACCGCTATCCGATACGCTGATCTCGATGAATCCGTGATCTGATTTTGCTGCGATATTTATCCGGCCGCCCGCGGGTGTATGGGCCAGAGCGTTCTCCAGCAGATTGAGCAGCACCTGTTTGATGCGCAGGAAATCGATGTTAACGCGCGGAAGGTCTGCGGGGATATCGTGAGACAGGTCTATATCCTTTTCGGATGCTTTGGCCTGTACGGCCGTAATAGATAGCCGCACCAGTTCTGCCACGTCCTCGGGCTGCAGGAAGAGCTTCAGTTCGCCTGCCTCAGCCAGGCTCAGCTCCTGCAGGTCGTTTATCAAGCGGGAGAGCAGGATGGTCTCTCCGTATATCGATGAGATAGTTTCCTTATCGGCCTGCATAACGCCGTCGTTTATTGCTTCGAGGTAGCCCCTGACATTGGTGAGCGGACTTCTCAGTTCGTGGGCGATATCCGATACCATGTGCTGCCGCAGCTGCTCGTCGCGCTGCAGGTTATCGGCCATGGAGTTAAAAGTGGAGGCCAGTTCGCCTATCTCGCTTCTATCTCTGATGTCAACACGTTGCGAAAAATCACCTTTGCCCAGAAGCTGTGCCGCCGACCGCAGCTCTTTGATGGGTGACAGGATACGGCGCGACAGAAAAAGGGTAATCAGGAAAGCGACGATAACCGCCAGAAATGCCCCGATCAAGAAATAGCTGCCCAGCTGGCTGTATATAATCTGAAGCGCCGCCAGCCCGATCTCAGACTGCGTTAACGGCAGGATAAATAAAAAACCTATCGTTTTTGATTCGTCCATGGCGGCCGTGGCAGGTTCCGCTGAATCAGGCGGGGGCGGTACGCGCGGTCCGAAGAACATAAAGAGCGGGGGCTGTGATGCCGGGGGTCCGCCCGGCTCGGGACCCCGGTGATCGAGCGAGGAGGTCAACGTTTTGCTGGAAAAGTTCTCGAGGTTCAATTTTTCATCGGGTGTTTCTGACGACGAATCGGCTATTATCTTGCCGTCCGCATCCGCCAGTATGACCCGGTGGCTGAACTGTTCCCCGATATGTGAGACCAGCGGCTGCACGCCTTCCCAGCTGTTGTTTTCCAGGTAATATTCCGTGACCTGGGATTGTATGCGGTCTATGACCATCCGCTCGATTCGATAGCTGAATTCCTGAACCTGCTCTACTGTGGCCCTCCATGTCATGAAAAACACGGCGCCTACGGTCAGCAGGATTACGCACGTGAAAGCAACCAGCAAGCGGAACTGCAGGCTGTTTTTCAAATCACTCCTCTGATAATTTGTATCCCGCCCCGTAAACTGTCCTGATATATCTGGGTCGTTTCGGATCGGGCTCGATTTTACGGCGCAGGTTATGTATATGAACGTCGATAGCCCGGTCAAAGCTTTCGAAGTCATATCCGAAAGCCTTATCTATGATTTCAACACGATCAAATACGCGGCCCGGTTCACGCAGGAAGGCAGCCAGTATTTTAAATTCTACCGATGTCAGGCTGAGTTTTTTCTCGTTCAGGAGCACCTCTCTTTTGGGGAAGTTCAGGTAAAAACCGCCGTATCTGATTTCGGCCGGACCCCGTTCCGCCGGCAGCCTTCTGAAGACAGCGCGCACCCTGGCGGCCAGCTCTCCCGGGCTGAATGGTTTGGTTACATAGTCGTCGGCCCCGGTATCCAGGCCGGTCATCTTATCTTCGTCGCGCGTTCTCGCAGTAAGCATGATGATAGGTATATCAGATTCCGCCCTCAGTATGCGGCATATCTCGACGCCGTCCAGGCCGGGCAGCATGACATCCAGCAGGACAAGGTGCGGTTGCCGTTCCCTGAATATGCGCAATGCTGCAGGACCGTCGTAAGCGGTCAGTACCGAATGGCCGTCCCGCTCCAGGTACATCTTTACCAGGGTAACTGTCTTGACATCATCGTCAACGACGAGAATTTTTCTGCCGCTCATATGACTGCCTGCAAATACTATAAATCAATTATTATGGCCGTGCCACTGTAATCAAAGCTAACAGAAGATTGTTAGCAAATTATTAAGCCCGGGTACATGGCTTTGCCTTAAAAGTCTCATTTTCCTATTACTTTTGGGGCAACTAACGTTTTTGCCTCAGAAGTCCAAAAAGTAGGTTCTAAACCGAGTTCATAAATAGACTGAATGAGTACACAGATATTGTGGCATAGAATCTTACACAGGACTTCGTTCACCTGGGCTGTAGGCGTTTTAGCCTTAACTGCGGTTCCGAACTTTGTCTTAATCATGCTGAAAGTAGTTTCTACATTGGAACGCTTGTGATAGTGCTGTAGAAAGACCTCACGGTTAAAGTTGTAAAAGTGCCACATTCGATTCCAGATATCGTTCATATCGTTGTATGAGGCATTTTTCTGTATAGCTGCGTTTGTTCTGAATGGGATAAAGGCTGTTCCGCCAATCATCTGAGTTGCTTTGATATTCCGTTTGCTTGAATAAGCCTTATCCGCAGATACCTCATTAATCTCAAATGTTTTAGCAGTCTGGCTAAGTAGTGGGGTAAATTGTGGATTGTCAGCGGATTCATACGGATCGGCTTCTACACTTGTTACCACATGAGTTTTAACACCGCACATGATATGAGTTTTTACCCAAGTCTGTTTAGATCGTTCTTTCCCATACTTATGATCGAACCAGCGGCGGTAGGTGGATGTGGAAAAGCCAGAGGAATCAACCGCAAAATCGGTTTCTACGGCTTTCAACGGGCTTGCGCTCTGTTCTATTAAACATTTTAAGACCGGCGTGAGTTTGGGATTTTCAAGGTAACGGAAGGCACTATTGTAATGTGGTGCTTTATCCACAAACCCGTCATTTTGGGCTTCTAAGAGGTCGCTGGTAAGCCTTCTGCCAGACATCATGCAATATGACTTATAGACAAGCGCAAACACAACATCTGAAAGCGGAAGGCGTGGCCTGCCAAATTTGTAAATAGGCTGCTCAATACCATTGCACAGTTCGCTTAGAAGTTTCAAGAAATGTTCCGTCTCATGCGTTTGTGCTTCGTTGTATGTGTGCCAATCTTGGTTATAGGTTACTCTAATTCCCTCTGTATAAGTCACTGTGCCATCTGGTTTTGTTTCTCGCTGAATAACATACTCGACAGCGTGAATGTGTTTGCAAGGCTGTTGTCGTTCCTCAAAATCAGGGCAAGTGCAAAATGGTTCGCCCTGGTCGAGGTTCACAATATAATTTCCAACCCCCGATTGAGAAGGTACTTTCCAACCAATCTTATTCCTCTCAATCCTTGAGGTCGCCGCGATTTGAAGTCCTCGTTCTTGTCTTGCATCCATTTTAATTACCTACCTACTATATACTCTGGCAATATATTACCACATGAGTAGGCATCTGTCAATACCCCTTGACTATATTATTTAAAAGGTATATACTTATAGTGAAAGTTTGGGGATGGAGTTGATGTATGCCGACTGAGACTATTGAGATCAAGGCACAGGGATTCAGGTGCGAGAGGTGTGGTCATGAGTGGATTCCAAGAAATATCAAGAGAGAGCCTCGTGTCTGTCCTAAGTGTAAGAGTCCTTACTGGAACGTGAAACGGAAAAAGCAAATACATTAATTCTAATATCATGGCTGTGCCTGATTAGACTTATTAGATAACCACAAGGGCGATCCAATATTTTGTAGCAGTATCCACCATAGCGATCTTTTCTTTTGTTTCAAAACCCATAATCCAACTACAAGGGCGATAATCTCAGCTATAAGAACAACAATTAGAGGCAATGGTTCGGGTAGATTACTCGGTTGTGCCATGCAGAAGTACACCAACAGGAATAGCACATAGAAAATTACCCATGTCCAATTTAAATGCTTTTTACACCAACTATAAATTTTCATCATCATCTAACCAAGGTCTATCCTGTTTCTTTTTTGGTTCAATAACATTGTTATTCTTTAGCCACAACGGGGAAAACCACCCCATTAGCAACAACCACCATAAACTCCTCTTTTTCTGCCATATTACCCAAGCATTAACAATTACAAAAGTTACACAAAAAAATATCATGTATATTACCATGCCAACCTCAAATACGTTTGGCTTATATGTTGGCAATACTACTGCGAACAATATTCCCCAACAAATAAATATTTGAAGAAAGTATGTCCAGATCAAATGTTCTTTACACCACTCGTAAACTTTAAGCATTCACTACCTCCCTGCCTATTTACCATATAAAGTCAATCCTATCGATACTGTTCTCTAGACAAAAACCTGCGTGTACTTCTTCCCCGCCAGTTATTCCTACCAAAATAACTGATGCCAATTCCCTGCCTCTAACCTTCCTAATCCTAAGTGCCCAGTCATAGGTGTTCACTCCAAACTGTACGCGATTTCTTATTATCTTCACCAAATTATATCTACCTTGGTTATTCTATATAGTAAATCCATTTTATAATAACTTCCTACCATTAAATCACCAACATCTTTATCTGTTTGCGGCGATACAAATACCAAACCGCTATCATTAGTATCAAATACATTAATAGCATGACCCATTATCTCTGTATCATTATGCAAATCAAGAATTACCACGCCACATTTAATGCCTTTTGCGTTCGCATTATCCCGTACCTGTTTTGCGTAGGAAACACAATCAAATACATCATCTACATACTTAATCTCATCTGTCTTATCCATTTCCAAGAACTCCACCACTTCTTCATAACTGACCGCTTTAGGTATCGTAACATATTGATCTAAGTGAGTTACTACAAATTCTTTGCCATTGTCATAACCCAAGGAATATCCTTTTTCGTATCCGACATTTTCACCATATTTGATACCCTTATCCCATCCAACCACATTGCCATTAGTGTAACCAGTAGAATACCCAATCCAATATCCACTGCCTCCAAATACGATTAGCGATATGGCTATAGTTATGATGATGTTTTTCCTGAGAGGCTTCTTAAACCATGCCATTTTCGTTTACCCCATTTCTTTATTAATTCGCTTCATTACTTGAAAGCCCAAATCATTGAGAGTATATGTTTCTTGTAAATTTTGGTATCCACCATGCTCGGTCAAGTAAACGCTACGGACATCTATGATGCCTACTAATCTTATTTGTCGGAGGAATTCAAATAATTGAGTATATGTAATTCCATATTTTGTAGTTAGTGACATCAATTGCCCTGTTTTCCCATCTATATATTTGGTATTGGGGATATTTGGTTCGACTGTAATACCGCCAATTGCTAATTTCCCTTGATACTTCACAAGTAAATCAATATAACTTTTTTCCTCATCAGATATATTCATTTTTAGCGAAGAGAGTTTTTTAATGAGTTGCGATATTTCGTCTTCTCCTGCTTCATATCTATTCAGTTTGGATTTTAAACAAGCCTGTTGTTTGGATGGTATCGACATTAATTTATAAGCGAAAATTGGTAAATATAGAAGTGCCGCTGCAATCACTACTGCTATAATCCAACGTAATTCCCCACTCATTTGATATTCGCCTCCAGGTAACCATCTGAGTATAACGACTGCCAGAGCGAAGGCAATAGCGGAAACAATTGCCTTTTTCCAACTATAGATACCGAGCAGTTCGCAAGTTTCTGAGTGCGCTTGTTTAAGAATTCCCCACCAAAATACCCACACGTAGTCATTCTACCATTTTTGCGATATGCTTCAATTGTATAATGACATACGTGTTTCATATCTAATTTGTTGACACTCCTGTTATACTTTAATAATCATCGTTTGGGAGGTAGGGAGATGCCTAAATCACCGTTTGAAAGGAAAATTGATAATGTCAAAAGTGAGGTTGAGCAATTAAAAGCAGAGCTTCTAAAAACACAGAAAGCCTTAGCAAGCGAATCTGTGCGAAATATTTGCAACTCTTGCTTAATACACGCTAAGAAGTTGGAATCTGTCACGGGACAGAAATTTGTGTCACAACTGTCAAACGAAGTCAAAAATGTCAATGCTAAAATAGACATGTCAGAAAACCCTCTATCTTTAGTAAATGAGTTCAGAGATAAATGTCGTAATCGGTTACATGCGTTAGGTATCCAATTCATTGATGATGGTTTCTATTCTTAATGCTATGTTTAGAGGTTTTTACATTTATTGAGGATTTCTTAACGAGAATACCATAGCCTATGTCGAGATTAAGGGTTGCCCAATCATTGCGTATTCCCTCTCGTATCATTTGTCTGATTAGTTCCTTCTGTTTATCCGTAAATTCCCTATCTGTTCTCATTTAATCATTCTCCTATTTTGTTATTACAGTCTTTTATGATGGTACAATAGTATAGATATTAACTCGGAGGTTGATTGTGTTGGGGAAGATTATCTTTAGTATTGTTCTTATTATTGGTTTCGCAGGTGGGTTTTTGACTTGGCTTACACTTCACCTTGAGGAAATTGCTAATAAATCCTCTGACAATACTAATTGGGGTCTTTATTATTTTGATCCAATTGGTTGTGATATAAATTGCGTTGCAGTTATACAGCCTTATTGTTGGGGCGCATTTTTTATAGGATTGATCGGAGTGATTTACTTTTTGACGAGTAAGAAGTAAATAGATTAATAGAATCACGCCAATTAGGAAAAAACAACATCCATTAACGAACACGGTTATTGGGGCAATGCGATATAAGGCTAGATCACATAATATACAGCCAACTGCCCCAATAATTACAAGAGATACAGATAGCGCTCGTCCAATTTTCCCACAGAATAAGTTATCCTTCTTCCTGCACATCTACCTCACCTCCCCACTCGTAAGAGGCTGACTTTTGGGGCAGATTGCCCACTTTTGGGGCAACAAAGACTTTTAAGGCAAAGCCCGGGTACATTGGAACCACGGCATGGAGGGGATTAAATTTTAAATGGACTGATGGGGAGGCTACTCAAGTGGTATTAGCGTCAAAAGCCGTTTGATGATCGCGGGGTATTTGGCAATGAAATGCAACTCGTCCTTTGTGAGCGGGACCTGCGCCTCGACATTGGCGAAGCGCACAAGCTCGAGTATTTTGCGGGCCTCGCTGGCGTTAGCGAACGAGACTTCCATCTTGCCCATGATATGGCTGAAACCGGAGATGCCCGTATATTCACCCGAGCAGATCATGCGGCCGGTCTCGACCAGCTCTGGCTCACCCCTGCCGAGCTCCTCGAAATTGTAGAGCTCATAGTTCTCGGGGTCCTTGAGCACGCCGTCTGCGTGGATACCCGAGGCGTGGGCGAACGCATTTTCTCCTACTCCCGGCTGGCTGATGGGGATAGGTACGCCGAAGGCCAGGCTGGCGTACTTTGCCAGTTTGTAGGCGCGGTTGAGCTTTATCGCCCTGCCCAGTTTGTATTTATTGGCGAAACCCTTGGACTTGAGCAGGGCGAGGATGCAGGAGAGCAGGTCCGCGTTGCCGGCGCGCTCGCCTATGCCATTGAGAGTCGTGTTTATATAAGCGTCCTGTCCGGCATCAACGGCAGCTTTGGCCCCGGCTATCGAATTGGCAACCGCCATACCCAGGTCGCCGTGGCAGTGTATTTCCACCGGCATAGCGGCCGCATCGGCTATCTTTGTTACGCTCTCATAAATCGAAAATGGATCGTCGAATCCAAGCGTGTCACAGTAGCGGAACCTGTCGCCGCCCGCCGCCCTGGCCTCTCTGGCAAACTCGATCAGGAAATCGATGTCGGTACGCGATGCGTCCTCGGCATTGACGCCGATCGCCCTGGCGCCCAGCTTTTTGGCCATTTGGACCGCTTCGGCCATCTGCTCCAGAACGTCCACCCGGGATTTCCGGCCCTTGAATTTGCCCTGTATCATTTGCTGCGAAGTCGAGATAGACAGGTTCAGATATTCGATCTCAGGTACCATATCGAAAGTCTTTTCAACATCCTCGGTGGTTGCCCTGATCCACCCGCTGAGGCGAATCGGCTTGAGCACCCCCATGGCGGCCAGCTCGAGGTTGGCACGCAGGTAGTTGGTCTCGTGTTTGGTCGTAGGAAAGCCGAACTCCGACTGGAAAACACCGAAATCGTTGAGGTACATGTTGATCATGGTTTTCTGCAGCTTGGACAGGCTCAACCTGGCCGTCTGCACGCCGTCCCGGTTGGTCACATCGATAAAGAATATCTTTCCCATTTTCCGCGTATCCTGCGATGATAAGTTGAACTATTATATCATCGGCTGTGCGTGTAAGGTAATCTTTACGGGGATGTTTGGTTAAAAAAGACCCGGCGCAGGTCACCTGCGCCGGGTCTGATACTTCGGAATCCAGCTTAGCGGCGGCTGGCCAGCAGAATGATGACGATAATGATGACGATTACAAAGCCGCCTATGATCAGCCAGACAAAGACAGGCACACCGGGAGCAGGAGGAGGTGTCGGTCCGCTGCCAGGCGTTACAAACGAGCTTACGGACCCGTTTACGGAGCGCCCGCCGCCGGTCGGATTGAGTGCCACGGCGCGGTAATAATATGTCCTGCCCTGCGCCAGGCCTGTAACGACCGAGCTGAAAGAGCTGCTCCTGTTCAATGTCTGCATGTTGGTGGTATTGCCGAAATCTGCCGTGGTGCCGTATTCAAACCAGACCTGAGCCGTCGCGGTGTTTCCTATATCCTGCAGGTATGCGTTGAGGATGGCGCTTGAAGCTGTAATAGATGTGGCGGGGTAGGTGGCCACGGACAGGGTGGAGTTGGATACGGTGCTGAATATCTCGGTGGAGCCGTAAACCTTGAGGTTTTCCGGCGTCTGAGCGACCGATTGGAAATAGTAGGTTGTGCCCGGGACCAGCCCCAATACCTGATAGGAGACCGTGCCGGGTGAGGTCACAGCCTGCGCTGCAGTAACGTTGCCGAACTCCATGCTCTTGCCGAAATTGAAATACACCTGCACTGAACGCTGCCCACCCAGCGAATTAACGTAAGCGTTGAGTGTGGCGCCGGTCGTGCTGATACTGCTGGCTGCGCCTGTCGTCAGGGACACGGGCGATGAAGGTGTGGTCTGGAATGTGCTGTACTGCCCGTATACGTTGTACCCGTTGGAGAATGCAGCGGACCGGTAATAGTAGGTCAGACCGGGCTGTAATTTGACAACGCTGTTGCTGAAGCTGCCCGGCATGCTCATGCTCTGGTGCGGAGTTGAATTGCCGAAAGTAGTATCGGTCCCATACTCGAACCATACATATGCGTAACTGCTCATTCCCATGGCGTTCAGGTAGCCATTCAGCGTGGCGGATTGAGCGGTGATGTTGGTGGCAACGCTGGTGCTGACCTTTACTCCCGGAGCAGCCGTAGTTGTGAAAATACTATCGAATCCATGTACGGTCATGCCGCCCGTCGCCGAAGGCACTGCCAGGGCACGATAATGATAGATGGTGCCCGGATTGAGTCCCTGGAGAGTGAAATTGAATGTGCCGGGCGAATACATCGTCTGCATAGTCGTAGTCTGTCCGTAGGCAGTGGTCGGACCCCATTCGAACCAGACATAGGCATTGCGGTAGGTCCCCAATGACTCGAGATAGCCTACCAGTGTGGCGGAGTTACTGGTCACACCGGATACGGAGCCGGTGCTAACTGTCAGGCTGGCCGCGCCGGGCGTGCTGAAGCTTTGAGCATTGCCATATACTGCCGATACGCCCACCAGGTCAGGCTTGGCGGCGGCGCGGAAATAATACATGTTATTGGGGCTGAGGCCGGATATCTGCATGCTGAAAGGTCCCGGCGCATAGACGGTCTGCTGGACGGTGGTGTTGCCGTAACCTGTTGAGCTGCCCCACTGGAACCATACGGTGACACTGTCGTAGGGACCCATGCTGGACAGGTAACCACGTAACACCGCTGAGCCGGAAGTTATGTCGGAGGCTGATGATGTCGAGACCTCTATCGGCGCCTGCGGTACCGTGTGCTGCGTGGTGAAACTGACGAACGAGCCCTCGCTCTTCTGTCCCCCCAAAAGGGTCGCCATGGCCACTGCCCTGTACCTGTAGGCCGTTCCCGGCTCGAGCTGCCCCAGATAGGCTGTAAAGAATCCGGGCGAGCTCATTGACTGGTGCGAGATCTCCCCACCGTCTTCGGTCTCGAACCAAACATCAACAACGCTGTACGGTCCCATCGACTGAAGATAGCCATTGAGATTGGCTGATGTACCCGTTATACTCGTGGCACCCTGGGTTGCGACCTGCAGGGGTATGGTCGGAGTGACTACACCGCCGCCACCGATCACGTTTTCCTCTTCTCCATCAGGTAACAGGCCCTGTGCCAGTGATGGCGCGGCAGTCAGAGTTATAAGTGCCAAGGCGATAATTGTGGTGATAATTCTATATATCATATCAAGACACACCTTCCTTACGTTCGCGGACAATGTTACCTTACACGTACTCGTGTGTCAATAACTATTTAGTACCATTAAAGGGATGAATTAATCAGGCTGCGCGAATTTACTTGCGGGAGGCCCGGTGCTACAATTCCGTGATAAAGTCCGACCGTACATGGTCTATAATAAATCTCTAAGGAATACAAATGGAAAAGAAAATAATTGTATGTAAACCGGCTTTTTATCACGTGGCGGCGCTTTTTCTGGTTCTGCTGGTAGTGACTCTGGCCGGCTGCCAGACGGGCAGCCAGGGATACAGCAGCAATCAGGAGGCCGTTGCCTTCAATGAGACGGGAATCGACCTGTATAACAAGGGGGCGTTTGAGAAGGCGTTGCTCAATTTCGATCGTGCGCTGGAGAAGGACCCGTCCAATCCGGCGGTCCACTTCAATAAAGGGCAGGCTCTGGATGCTATGAAAAACTTCGAGCAGGCTATTGATAGCTATGATCAGGCCATTAAGCTTGATTCCAATTTCGCCGATGCCTGGAATTATCGAGGTATATCCTACATGAACTTGGGCCAGCATGATAAAGCCCTGGAAAGCGTGGATAAGGCTGTTTCTATTAACGGCAACGACGCTGTCTACTGGGAGAGCAAGGGACTGGTATACCAGGCCCAGGGTAAGTACCAGGAGGCTGTGCAAAGTTACGCCAGGGCTGCCTCGCTGGATTCGGCCAATGTTGATTTGTGGGACGAGCTCACCTATGCCCAGATGAAGAGCCAGTTGTATGAAGACGTGCTGAAGTCAACCGATAAATCAATCTCGCTTGATGATGCAAACTCGTTTCCCTGGGGCTATAAAGCCAAAGCCCTGCATGAGCTGAAGCGTTACGACGAGGCTATTATTGCCTTTGATCGTGCGCTGGCCCTCGATGTCAATAATCCGGCACTGTGGTACAGCAAGGGGCTGACGCTTGAGACGCTCAAGCGCACCACCGAGGCTAAGAAGTGTTACGACAAGGCTCGCTCTCTGGGATATCAGTTTTAAATGCATTGATAGTCAGGTTTACCTTGCGTATACGATTTATCATTCACAGGGAGGCTATATGAGTATCAACGGCGCTGCCGGGCAGCGCGGCAACAATGAAAAGCCACTTTCCGCGGCCCTGCCTGATCAAGGGGAGAACGGCGGCAGGAAAAAGATAGATATCGATATCAGGGAGATGGAAGTTGACGACATCCCGGAAGTTTTTCACCTGGGCGAGCAGGTCTTTACAGCTGATAAAACGCCCACGCTCTATCGTACCTGGGACGAGTTTGAAGTCATCTCCATGTTCAACGAGGATACAGAGTACTGCCTTGTGGCGGCGCTGGAGGGGCAGATTTTGGGATTTGCCCTGGGCAATGTGGTCACCAAAAAGAAATCAGCCTGGAAATATGGTTATCTTGTCTGGCTGGTCGTATCTCCGGAATACCAGAGGACGGGAGTGGCCAGCCGCCTTTTCAATAAATTCGAGGATAAAATGATAGAGGCAGGCGTGCGTATTTTCATGATCGATACGGAGGCGGATAACCTGCCCGCCCTGCATTTCTTCCGCGCCAAGGGTTTCGGCAATCCGCAGCAGCACATCTATATGACTTATAATCCGGCGGCGACGGAGCAGCAGAAAGAGAAAGAGAAGGAGAAAAAACGCAGCCTGAGGGGGAAAAAAAATGGCGCCGAGCACAGGCGTAGCGGTTGAGATCAAGCCGGATCGACTGAAAAAGCTCCTGCAGGACCTGGTGGACATATACAGTCCGTCAGGCAAGGAAGAGGAGATACTGCTGTTCTGCGAAGAGTACCTGAGATCGAGAGGGCTTAATGTCAAGAGACAGGCGGTGGATGAAAACCGCTATAACATCGTGGTATTGCCCCCCAAAACCGACGAAGTAGACCTTTGTTTCGTGGGTCATCTGGACACGGTAACGGCGCATGATCTCGATGACTTCGGATTCTATGAGGAGGAGGAGAAGGTCTGCGGCCTGGGGAGTTCGGATATGAAGGCGGGCTGCGCCGCCATGATAGAGGCCTTTACGGTGCTGGCGGATAAAAAAGGCAGGTTCCCCTCTGTAGGCATGGCGCTGGTGGTGGGCGAAGAGGAGGAGAGCGACGGCGCCAAAACCCTGGTGCGCGAGTACCGTTTTCCCTGGGCGGTGGTGGCTGAGCCGACCAACATGATGCCCTGCCTGGGCCACTATGGATATCTGGAAGTCCTTTTACGCACACGCGGTAAAAAGGCGCATTCCTCCATGCCCGAGCTGGGGCAGAATGCTATAGAGAATATGCTCAAGCTGCTGCTGCAGGTCACCGGGTATACTACTACGGTCTCCAGCGGGTTGGTCTATAACATCAGGCAGCTTTCGGGTTTTCCCGGCGGATTCGTGGTGCCGGATACCTGTGAGGCCTGGTTGGACCTTCACCTGCCTCCCGATTCCCGTATGGATGTGCTCAAGGCCGACCTGGAACATCTTGTGGAGGATGCCGGCAAGGTCATACCCTCTCTCGATGCCTATATCAGATTTGAAAATACGCAGTCGGGTTATCGCATATCGCAGGACCGGCCGCTGGTGCGCAGGCTGCGCGAGGTTTGCAAGGGTATGAAGGTACCCTGGGAGACGCAGGATTTCCGCAGCAATTCGGACGGCAACGTGCTGTGGGGGGCCGGCGTCGATCCGATTATCCTCGGCCCGGGCCGGCTCGAGACTGCACACACACCAGAGGAATCTGTGGTTTTCAGCCAGGTGGTGCAGGCCGCCCAGCTATACCTGAACTTCGCCCTGGCGATTTGACCGGCGTGCTGTGGCATCAGTTCAGTAGAGCGCTTCCGCGACCTTAAGCAGCGTCTCACGCCCTTTTATCTCGTGCGGGAAGAGGGGTACCTGCGACATCCGGAGCCGGTTGTATTTATCGTGCAGCTGCTTCATGTATATTTGTTGCTGGCCGGCCTTCCTGCGTAAGAAAGCGGAGTCCGACGTCTGAATCACGTTGTTGATGATCAGCCGCTTGACTTTGAGATCATATTTATCCAGATCGCCGAGTATTTCATCCAGCTGGTTGACCGCCAGTGCCTCCGGGATAGCAACTATATTGAATTCCACCCCGTTGCGTAAGAAAGCTACATCGGCGGCCGACAGCTCCTCCCAGCGCCGGATGATATCCAGTATCGTCTCCCTGGTGCCTTCCCCCGCTTTGATTTTAGTATAGATGCGCGGCGCCAGCCGGAGATGCTGTGTGAGCAGCGCGGGCGTCTGCAGCAGCGCCATGGTCTGTCCCAGCGGCGCCGTATCCCAGACGATTGTATCCCACTCCCTGCCGCATGAAAGCTCGCGGATGTAATCGACTATAAATTCCTCGGCCAGTCCCGGCAGTACGGAAGCCATGAAATCAACATAATCAGCATAGGCTATCTCCACGAATGAGGAAAACACATGATAAACATCGCGGCCGAACTTTTTCTCCCACATCTGCCTGGCCTGGCCCGTGCCGATCTCCAGGAAGAAGAGGCCGTCTGCAGCCTGCGACGGGATCTCCGCGGGCGCCGACTGGAAGATGTGCGAAAGTGAAGGAGTGGCATCGGTGGAGATGGCCAGGGTCTTGCGTCCGTGCGATGCCAAATGCAGGGCTGTGGCCGCCGCGCAGGTGGTCTTTCCTACGCCACCCTTGCCGGCGAAAGCTATGACAGGTGTGTTGTTAATAGCGCGCATGAGACTATTGTTTAGAAAGGTTGGCGGTATTAGAGGGAAGTCAGCATTTCTACAGGCAGGTCCTTCACGCCCTTATGCAGCTCAAGGAAGCGATCGATGGAATAATCTGCATCATCGATCGGATCGTGAATGGTGAATTCCCCGAAATCGGGCGCCATCCCCACCACCTGGCGATAGCAGTTGACCATTTTTATCATGGCCGCAAGATCGCCGGTCTTCAGGTAGGTCCTCAGGTAATGAAGGCCCATGTAATGCCATGGCGGGAACACATTGGGATTAAGCTTAATGGCCAGGTTGAAAACCGCGAATGCTTCGTTAACCTTGTCGAGATTGAAGAGGCAGATGCCCTTGTTGGTCAGCGCCATCACGTTATCGGGTTCCCTCTCCAGTGCCCTGTTGAAGCAGCCGATAGCCTCGGCATCCTCCTCCAGCTTGAAGTGGCACAGCCCTTTCTTGAAGATGTCCTCGAAGGTCACCTGGTCTGCGTGTCGGCTTATCAGTTCAACCGAGTACTCGAGAGCATTGAGAAACTCCTCGCGATCGAAACACTCGTCCACGCGCCGGCGCAGTTCCTCAATTGTCATAGCGGTCTCCTCCCGATGGCTCTGCTTAACGATATCACAATACTTCCATGTCACCAAATATGTTGTGCCGGTGTAAAATTAAGAACATATGAGGGAAGTGATACCCGGAGTTTTTCAACTCAGCCGGTGGTGGGACCAGGCCGACCTGGGTTCCAATGTCTACCTGATCGACACAGGCGGCGAGCTTGCGCTGGTTGATACGGGATTTAAAGGCAAAGAGCCGATCATTATTGAAAGGGTACGCGGCCTGGGTTACTCCTCTTCGCGCATCGCTTCAATCATCATCACGCACCATCATACCGATCATACCGGCGGGCTGGCTGGGCTGGTGGAGATCACCGGTGCCAGGGTCGTCGCCCACGCGGCGGATGCGCCTTATATAGATGGAAGGCTGCCTCAGCCTGGACCGTCGCGCCCCGGATGGCTCTGCCGTGCGGCGCGTCCCTTTCAGCACTTGCTGGCTACCCAACCGGTCAAAGTCGATCACGAGGTAGCTGACGGTGACGAACTTCCTTTGGCCGGAGGGATACGCGTACTGCATACGCCGGGGCATACGCCCGGCAGCATGTGCATCTTCCTCAAGAGCAACGGCGTCGTCTTCACCGGCGACCTGCTGGCGCAGCGTTTCGGCCTGAAGTGGCCGTCCATCCCCTTCACAACTGATGTGGCTCAGCTAAGACGATCTGCCAGGAAGCTGGCGGGACAAGAGTTTGAGTCGGCCTGCTTCGGACACGGCTCACCCATCAAAGTCAATGCTGGCAGGCGTATCCGACGTTTTGCAGCGCATTCTCCCTCTGTATCGGACTGATCTTCCAGCGCAGTCAGCGCCGCTTTTGCTGCAGGGAATCGCAGGCCGCTTCAGCCTCGGACATAATGCGGTCAACCAGCTCCTGCACTCCAGGCAGGTCGTCTATGCCGCCGCAATCCTGTCCCGCGAAGAGTATGCCCTCATCGACATCGCCCTCGTTGATGGCCCTGAGATGCCTTCTCATACCGACGGCCTGGCGGGCCTGCGACCAGATGGGGGAACCTTCCTCGGCCCGCCACATCTGAAGGCTCAGCCCGATAAACTTCCAGTAAGATAGCCCGAGCATTTTCCGTATCTCTCCGGCGCCCTGGAAGGCTTCGGAGAATTGTATACCGCTCTTCATCATTCTTTCGGCCGCCTTTGTCTTGAGCACACGCCCGGGCATGCCGTCGAAGGCGTTGCTGTAGAGCGTGTCCTGCTCCGTAGCTTTGAGGCAGAGCTGCTTGAAATTATTGTGTACCAGGCTCTCTTTAGTCAGTGAGAACCTCGTGCCCATCGATATCCCATCCGCGCCCAGGGCCAGAGCCGCAGCCAGCCCCCGGCCGTTGTAAAACCCGCCGGCCGCTATCAAAGGAATCTTTATCTGGCTGGCAACCATAGGGATGAGGACCAGAGAGGTGGCAATGGTGCCATGTCCCGCAGCCTCGTTTCCGGTAATGATTACTGCGTCGCATCCGAGCTGTTCGGCCCTGACAGCGTGCCTGACAGTGGCGGTGGTGCCCATAACCTTGCCGCCGTAAGCATGTACACGATCGATAAACCACGGCTTGCCCAGCGCGTAGTTGAGGACGGGCACCTTTTCTTCGATGGCCACCTCGACGTTCTCGCGCGCTCCGGGCAGGACCAGGGCCTGGTTAACGCCAAAAGGCTTATCGGTCAGGCTCCTGACCTCGCGTATGTTCTTTCTCGCCTCATCCGGGGAGAAGCGCGCCGTGGCCAGCATGCCCAGTCCGCCTGCGTTGCACACCGCCGCCACCAGCCCCGGCTCCGTGATCCAGTTCATCCCGGCCAGCATGATAGGTCGCTGAATGCCGAATAGCTCCGTCATCCTGGTTTTGAACATGTATACATCCTCCTTATTTACGCATGCCTCTTAACTAACGGGTACGGGCGGTAAAAGCCCGCATGTTTTTCACAGCCTATTATGTTACCATAGTCAACGTATATTTTTTCGGCGAAATCGAGACGCCTCAGGGAAGGGCCCGGCAGGCAGATCGGATTAAGGAGGTTAAACGTGTGGAACGCATCTAAATGTGACCTGTGCGGCGATTGCCTGACGAAATGCCTTTATGTGGATTATGACGGGAAGAAAGCTGCTGCAGATATAAAAGACCTCCTGGACGGAAAGCTTGCCGCCATACTGAGCAAATGCGTGACGTGCTGCGCCTGCCGCGAGTATTGCCCCACCGGCGCAGATCCCTTCGACCTGATACTCAAGGCGATGGAAAAGCACGGTTCCTATGCAGGCGCCGATAGCCTGAAGATGTTTGCCATGGCCCCCACTCTGCCGGGACAGGTGATACCCGGCGACCCCGATAAACCCGTCCTCTCGCTCTGCGTGATGGAGTTATCGCTGCCGCCGGATGCCATCGGCGGACAGATGTTCGACGGCCTGACTATCGCCAAGGGCGGCGAGTACTTCTGCTATGTGGGCTATGTGCATGCCGGAGTGGAAACGCCTGTAGCGGAGAATGCCCGGAAATTTATAGATAACGTCGCCAAACTCGGCAATGAAATCATCTTTCTGCATGATGACTGCTACGCCATGGTCGATGCCAAGGTCAGGGACTATGGCATCGAAGTGCCTTTCAAGTACATGCATATCCTCGAATACATGCGCAACTACCTGCGCGATAATAAAAGCAAGATTACGAAGCTGGGCGTAAAGGCGGCCTACCAGCGGCCCTGCGCATCGCGCTACACCCCCGCCAAGGATGTTTTCGTAGACGAGATTTTCGATCTGATCGGCGTACAACGCCCGAAGCGGGAATATGAGAGGGAAAAGGCGCTGTGCTGTTCAGGGGCCTTCGTAAAGGTTTATCCACAGCTGGCAGCCGAGGTGCAGGCTAAAAACGTGGATGATGCCATAAGGTGCGGGGCCGATGTGCTTGTTACCCTCTGCCCCATGTGCGATCGTGTGCTCAGGCGCCCCACGACGGAGCGAGGCCTGCGCAAGGTGTTTATTACGGACCTGGTACGCATGGCGCTGGGCGAGAAGGCCTTCCCCGCATAGATATGTAAGGACAGTAGGGGCGTTGCTTTAGCTGCGCCCGTCTTTGGGCGGATTTAAAAATCCGCCCCTACGATTTGCCCGCGTCCGAGATCTTCGCCTTGACCTTCTCGAATTCCTCCTCGGTCATTTTATATTTACTGAACGGCAGGAAGCTGAGCAGGATCATGGCAGCGGGGAAGAGGCAGAAGACGATGCGCACACCCGTGGCCACGCTTTCGGGTTGGACCCCATCGGTGACAAAACCCGAGAGGGCCAGAGCGAAACCCACGATGGGCGGGCCCACCGAGTAGGCTATTTTCTGGCCGGCCGACCACATGCCGGAGAAGATTCCCTCACGCCGCATCCCCGACTGCAGCTGGTCGTATTCAACAGTGTCGGGCAGCATGGAGAAGGGGAAGAGCTGGAAGCTGGAGAATCCGATGCCGGCTATGAATATCTGGGCATAGAAAATCATCAGTTGTGAGGAGCTGGTGAAGAAGAGCGAGCCCATTGAGAGGGTGAATATGGCCAGGCCGATGTAATACGACCTTATCTTGCCCAGCCTTTTGCCCACAGCCAGCCAGACCGGTATAAAAATGACGCCGGTGACCATAAAGATGGGGAAAGCGATATTCATGGCCGTTTCGGGCAGGGTCATGGCGTATTTCACATAGTAGACGAATCCGGCCATCATCACGCCGATGGCCAGCGCCTGCAGGAAATAGCTCGTCATCAGTATTACGAACGGATAATTGCGGGCTGCGATCTTGACCTGCTCTTTCACAGGAGGCGTCTCCTTGTGTGGCGGCAGCGAAGGTGCTTTGCTCGTGCCGAAGAAGCACCACAGGCAGGAAACGATAATGACCAGCCCGAAGATACCGCCCATGAAGCGGAAGCCGTCCGCGCCGCCTCCACCGGCCGCCACCAGCGCCATGGTCAGCCCGCCGGCCAGCAAGGCGCCGATGGAGGCGAATGTCATGCGGAAGGAGACTATAGAGAGGCGTTCGTTGTAGTCGTCGGACATCTCCGGCACCATGCTGGCATAGGGGACGTTGATCACGGTGAAGGCTGTGCAGCCCAGTGCAAATAACAAAGATGTCTGTAACGCGTTGGCGAACTCCATCTGAAAGCCGGGTGCAAGGAAGAGGATGAAAAACGATAGGCCGAAAGGCACGGCGCCGTAGAGCAGGTACACCCGCCTCCTGCCGAAGCGTGAACGCGTGACATCCGAGATGGCGCCCATGAGCGGATCGGAGATAACGTCCCAAAGCTTGGGGAACAGAAGCATAGTGCCGGCCAGCGCCGGATTAATGCCCATTACGTTTGTCATGAAAAATAGCAGGTACATCCCGGTTGTTACGATGAAGATGTTGCTGCCGATGTCGCCGATGCCGAAGCTCAGTTTAATACCGAGCGGAAGCTTGGAATGCGGCGCCCGGGTCGCCTGGCTCTCCGTTGCATTTCCCATGATCCCCTCCTTGTAGCCTCAAGTAATATCGTTTGGCTATAACGCCGCCAAAATCTAATAAACGCGCCTGTCGACGATTGTCTTCTCACCGCCCGGAATGCTGCCGGCGGGCAAGACTTCCAGAGCGTCGAACCTCACCTTGCAGGTATTCTGGAATTCCTTTCTCAGCGATTCTTCCCAGGCGTCCCGGTCCGCGGGACCGGCCTTGAGCTCCACCTGCAGCAGCATCTCATCCCTGTCGGCCGGCCTGTTAACCAGGATCCTGTAACGTGCTATCTCCCCGAACTTCGAGATAACCTCGTCGGTCTGCCTGGGATGCACGAACATGGCGCGTACACGGACGGCGTCTCCGCTTCTGCCCATGATTTTAGGCAGGCGGGATGTAGTCCGGCCGCATGCGCAGGTTTCGGTCACCAGCATCGAGAGGTCACCCGTTCCGAAGCGTATCAGGGGATATACTTCATCGAAGGGAGTCACCACCACCTCGCCGACCTCGCCGGCAGGCAGGGCCCGGCCGGTCGACGGGTCGACTATTTCAACGATCACGTCGGTGTTGACGTGCATGCCTGCGCCCTTTTCACAGGAGCCCGCGATGGGGCCTATATCGGCGGTCAAATAGTTGTCGCCGCCCACACAGGTGATGCCGTATTTCTCGCTGAACATCTTCCTCAGGGGGTCCCCTCCCATCTCGCCGAAGACCTGTGCGTATTTCAGGTTGAAGTCCTTTTTGATATCGAATCCCATTTCCTCCGCTCTTTTGATGATGGCGGCCAGGAAGGATGGAGTCCCCACGAAGTATGATACCTTCAGGTCGCGCATTATCTGCACCAGGAGATCGGTATTGCCCGTCCCCGCCGGGAAGACGGTGAAACCCATTGCCCTCAGCAGGCGGTCCATTAACATTCCCGCCGGGGTGATGTGATAGGACCAGGTGTTAACGGCTATCTGTCCTTTGCCCATGTCGGGCGGCAGGGTGCCCTGCTTCAACCTCCTCTGCGGGTCATAGATCGGGCCCGGCGATTGATAGATGTGGTCGATCTCATCCAGGGGTACGGCCAGATAGCCCCC
This sequence comes from Dehalococcoidia bacterium, assembly GCA_041653995.1. NCBI lineage: Bacteria > Bacillati > Chloroflexota > Dehalococcoidia > Dehalococcoidia bacterium. Next base: position 139,532 of record JBAZEK010000002.1, on the reverse strand, counting down.
GAAGGGCGGAAGCTCCTTCTGCAGCTTGATCAGGTCGTCCTTGCGCAGGACCGGAATTCTCTGCAGGTCCGCCAGGGCCTTGATGTCGCCCGGTTTGATCCCCGCCCCGTCCATGCGCAGCTTGAAGCCGGGGGCTTTGCCGTACGCATAGGCGATGAGGCGCTGCAGCTTCCGGGACATTTCCTTGTCCCTTTGGGGAGCGGGCAGCCGCTCGAGCGAGCTGTCGTGAGGGAAAAGGTCCACTTTCTGCGCCATCGTCAGAGCCTCCCTGCGTATTTTGGAGGAATTATATCACAGCTTAAATTCTTTTCTTATTCACGATAGTGTCGATAATCAGGGAATTGACCCGCAGTTTCAAACCGGCCTTGCTCAGCATATCGAAATTAGGCATTTCAGCGCTTCCGGATCGAACAGGTACCATTTTCTGGTGGCAACGTTGTCGTTTTCTCCGGCCAGGGGGACGAACCTTTCAACCAGGATGACCTCTGACCCGTTCCTTTTCGTTACTATACTTGAGGCGATCCCGGCAGGTTGTCAGCGGACCATTTGATTCCACCTCCTGCGGATATTCGAAAAATATTAGCAGAAGCGTTTGGTACATTTAAACCGGCCGGTTGAGATTATCTGTCTGTTTACATATACTATGTCGATCAAGGTTGGGTATGTTGCTGGAGAGACAGGTACTCGTTTCGTCCGCTCTGTCTATCGTGAGATATTGATTTATTCGTGAGGTGCAGCATGGACCAAAAATTGTCGTTCGGCCTTAAATTCCGATATGGTCTGGCCGACCTGGGCTTTTCCCTGATAACGTCCGCCATGCAGTTCTTCCTGCTCTACTATTACACCGATGTGGCAGGCATCAATCCCGCTCTGGCCGGTGCGGCGCTGCTCGTCGGTAAAATCACCTGGGATGCAATCAACGATCCTCTTTTCGGTTACTGGTCGGACCGCGTGCGTTCACGTTTCGGCAGGCGGCGGATTTTCATGGTCATCGGCGCTGTGCCCCTCGGTTTTGCCGCCTGGATCATGTTCTCACTGCCTACGGGGTTGGAAGGCGTGTCTGCCTTTTTTGCCGTGCTGCTCAGCTTCTGGTTGGTGGACACCTTCCATACCATGACCTGTACTCCCTACTATGCCCTGACCCCCGAGCTGACCCGCGACTACAACGAGCGCGCCAGCCTGACCTCGATCCGCATGGTGTATAACGTAGTCGGATATATCCTGGGCGCAGCTTTGACCACCATGCTGGCCGGGATTTTCCGGGGCGCGGGATTGGACCTGCAGCAGGCATGGAGCGCCACCGGCGCAGTCTTTGGAACCATAGCTGCAATCACTATCCTGATTACCACACTTTCGATCAAGGAATCGCCCGAGTCGGCAGGAGAACCATCAAAAATGCCGCCGGTCAGCGCGGTCTTGACTGCGTTCAAGAACAGGCCCTTTGTAATTTTAATGATCGCCTTCATACTGAGCAGCTTCAGCTTCACGGTGCTGACCGCACTGGTGCCCTATTTCATCCAGTATCAACTGGATATGAAAGACCAGGTCTCATATATATTGCTGGTCATGCTGGTGACGATCGGTATTTGTCTCATACCGGCCAAGCTGGTCTCGGACAGGATCAACAAAGGCCCTTCATACGCGCTGGGATTGTTCATAGCTTCAGGGGCCATTATCACCGGCTTTTTTTTCCCCTACGGCCCCACGCCGTGGATCTATTTGGTAGCGGTGGTAGTCGGCATCGGATTCTCCGCGCAGTGGGTTTTCCCCTGGAGCATGCTGCCCGATGTGGTCGAGTATGACGAGGAGATGACCGGTGAGCGGCGCGAAGGAATCTATTACGGGCTGTGGGCTTTCCTGTCCAAGTTCACCAGTGCGCTCGGAGTGGCTGTCTGTGGATGGGCTTTACAGCTGTACGGTTACGTGCCGAACGTGGCGCAGACGGAACACGCGTTGTTCGGCATACGCCTCTTTTTCGCGGTAGTGCCTTCCGTGATACTCATAATCAGCCTGCCTTTCCTGATCTGGTATCCCATCACGCGCCAGAGCCACGCCGCCCTGGTGAAGGAGCTGGCGGAGCGGAAAGGTGGAACAGCGTAGGCTTATCAGGCGGACGGTCTCAACGGACAGGAGTACGTTATGAAGGCAATAGTTATAGGTTCCGGCATGTCCGGCCTGACCGCCGGGGCGTATCTGGCCGGGGCCGGGCATTCCGTCACGGTGTTCGAGCAGTTTCCAACTGCCGGTGGAGTGACTGCAACCGTGTCGAAGGACGGATTCGCCTGGGATATCGGCCCGCTTCTGATAGAGGGCTTCGCGCCGGGCGACAAGGGACGCCTCATACTGGAGGAACTGGGTGTCAGCGATCGGGTCAAAGTGGTGCGCGAAGACCGCGGACTATCGCTGCCCGAATTTACGCTGTGGAAACCCCGGGAATATGAGGGCCCTTACTGGCGGCGGGAGCACCTGAAGAAGATATTTCCGGACGAGAGCGTACAGCTCGACAGCTACTATCGCTTCTACGATCAGATGATCGATCTTATGTCGCTGGCCCGCCGGGTCGAGATGGCCCGGGGTCCGGCAGCGCTGTGGCTCAAGCTGCGCATGTTAATAGCCTTTCAAAAGGTCAAGGGCAGGCTGAACTGGAGCGGCGCGCAGTTGATGGACCATTACTTCAAGTCGCCCGTCCTTAAAACATTCTTCCTGGGTATCGTGGCCGATTTCGTCACCGCGCCCAGCGAGTTCCCGGCCCTGGGAGTGCCCGCCATCCATCTCGAGACGGCATTCGACAAGCGTATCCCGGCCTACCCGGGCACCAGGAGCGCACAGGCTGCGTTCTGTTATATTATCGGGGGCTGCCGGACACTGGTTGATGCCGTTCAGGGGGCGATCCTGGAGAATGGAGGCAAGGTCATCACCGGCACCGCCGTCAGCAAGATCGTGATCGAGGAAGGCCGGGTCAAAGGGGTGGGGATGGTTGGAGGTGGTTTTGAAGCTGCAGACGTGGTGCTGGCCTCTGGAGGTATGAAAAAGGTGTTCTTCGACCTGGTCGGCAGGGAGAACCTGCCTGCGGATTTAATCAATCAGGTCGAGTGCAATCGCCTGATGGAGTCGGTGCTGATGGTGCAGTTGGGAATAGACTTTGATCCAACACCGTATCAGCCGGCGGCGCTCTGCTACTATTACTATATTCACGATCTGGAGGAAGCGGTGCAGCGTCTGCGCTCCGGTCATTACCATGAGGGCAGGGACGGGCTGCTCATCTATGTGCCTTCGCTGCATTCACCATCGCTGGCGCCGTCGGGCCAGCATGCGGTGACGATCTATACTGTAGCGCCGGATACGCTGGCCGAAGGGTCCTGGAGCAGCCGCCGTGAGGAGCTGGCGGATAAACTTGTGGAGACGGCCGAACGCCATGTACCCGGCCTGCGCCGGCATACCAAAACCCGTCTCATACTCACCCCCGAAGATTTCCGCCTGCGCACCCATCTGAAACACCATTCGTTCGGCGGGGTGCCTCCCGTCATGGGCAACAAGCCGCCGGCCCATAAGACGCCTATCCAGGGGCTGTGGTTCATCGGCGCCCAGAGCGAAAGCGGCGGAGGCGTGGCGAATGTGATGTCCGGGGCGCGCAAAGCGGTCGGGCAGATCCTGCAAAACCGGTAATCTCAGAATAAATCCAGTCTTATCAGGTTCGCCTATCCATTCCGCCTATCTCCGGCGGTTTATGGCGACGGGCAGGCTAATCATCGAATGTGGATAATGCAGAATATCTCTACTTGGCCCGCTTTTTGCCTATTTTAAGGAACTCATCTAACGTGAGCGCTACCAGTGTCTCAGTGTGGGCGATGCCTTTTCCCGAAAGGTTTACCGCAGCCTTCAGAATGGTCTCCTCGTTCTTTGCCTCAAAAACGTTGATGAAGTCATAGCGGCCCAGTGTGATATATTGTCCCAGCACTTTTACCCCCATGGCCTCGAGCGCTTTTTTATTGGCTTTGATTTTACTGGGACTGGTCTTGACGGCCTCTCTCCCCACCTCATTGAGACGAGTCAACGCGATGTAAACCGGCATATCAACCTCCTTCGTATAACTTCTGACCCAGCCTGACGGCCGGCCTGTGTGTGGACGCCATTATAACATTCAACTTACCGGCTGACATTAAAAATTGAAAAACGTGATCGTGCAGTCACTAATGCGAGAACCGGGACAGCAGCCTCTCGGTTGCAGACCGCGGCAGAAATTTCGGCAGCATGACGGCCGTCTTCAGGTGGTTGGGAAACAGGTATTCCTTACGTTCTGATTTCAAAGCGGCCAGGATATGTTTGGCCGCCTGATCCGTGGTCATCGTGAGAGAGCGGGGAATCCCCTGGTGCTTATTTCTTTCCGTGACTACGAATCCGGGACATATCGTCAGCACCCTGATGTTGTACTGCTTGAGCTCAATGCGGGCGGTATCCAGGAACATGCGGCAGGCCGCCTTGGCGGCCGAGTACTGCCCCTGCGTAGGGAGCCCCACGAACCCGGCCAGTGAGTTGGTATTGGCGATGATCCCGCCCGACTCCTGTTTTTTCATCTGCTGGACGAGCGGACAGAAGAAATTGATCATTGTATCGTAATTTATGCGCATGTTCTGCTTGATGTCATCGGGAGAGGCCTTTGCTATTTCGAGCGAAGGTCCTATCCCTATATTCAGCAACGCGATATCGATGTGCCCGAATCTCTGCGCCGCCTCATGAACGGCGTCCGCCGCCTGCTTCTCATCCAGCGCATCGCCGACGATGGCCAGCGCTTCGCTGCCGTTCTTGCGGATGCTTTCAGCAACATCGGAAAGCAATTCTTGTCTGCGCGCCAATATGGCTATGCGGTTATGCCCGTGGCTCAGCGCCAGCGCCACCGCTTTACCGATGCCTGACGAGGCGCCCGTGATTAAAATGACTCTGTCTTTCAGTTCCATATATTGATCTCCCTTATCATAATTAGATTGAGTTACCGCCGTTAACGTTGCCGTTGAGTTCGCTGCGGGGCTGCCTGAAGACTGAGCGCCCCGGATGGATTTCACGGGCGCCGTGCGGTTATCAGCCCGCTGCCGTGCTGCCCGTTGCCGGCGATCAGCGATACGTCACTGAATCCGGCTTTGCGTATGACCGCGATCATCTCGCTCACCGTGTATGTCCCCAGCCATAAGTTGAAGAGGGATGCCGGCAGAGGGCCGGATCTGTCGTTGTTCAGCAGGAAATCGTGGACTATCAGCAGCCCGCCCCGCTTTAACGCCTTTTTAGCCTGTTTCAGCCTTACGTCTGCGTGGCTGCCCGGGCCGTGCAGGATATTGGACATCAGCAGGCAGTCGTAGCCTGAGCCGAACTCGTCTTTGCTCCAGTCGCCTGCCTGGACTTTAACACGTTTGCTCATGCCGAAGCGTTGGATCACCTGCCTGGCGATAACCAGTGTCTCCGGCAGGTCCCACACAACGGCCTTCAAATGTGGGAAGCGCTGGCACAATGCGATGCTGTAGGTGCCGGGTCCGCCCGCTACATCGAGCAGGAGCTTTCTGTCGCTGAGGTCGATCTGCCTGGCCACCCATTGCGCCTGGCCGTTGGATGCGATGCCGTGCATGGCCCAGATCCAGTTATCGAATAGATGCTGCTTGAAATGCTCGGGCGGCTCCGGAGCTGCATCGCGTTTTCCTGTGCGTACGACTTCCGGGAGTCCGGTGGTCGCCCACCAGAGGATCTCATTGTGGTCTATTGTGCCACCGATGTAGCGGGGGCTGTCCTGCAGCAGTACGTCCGATCCCAACTTAGTCAGCGCGAAACGCTCCCCGTCGCGCTTCACTACACCCAGAGCGCAGCAGACGATTAAAAGCTTTTCCGTCATCCGTGGATCTGTGCCGCACTTGAGTGCGACCTGATCTGCCTGTCGCGGTTTTGCCAGCGCCTCGAAGAAACCCAGTTGATGCGCAGCCATAAGGGCGCGCGACGAGCGGAATTGCCAGTTGAGCTCCAGTAAAGCCGCCGCCTGCTCCAGGTTATCGGACCCGAACAGGTCTATCTGATCGTCTTTGCGCCCCTTCATCGTTAATGGAGTATGCCCAAATAACGGGCACCTGTCAACGCCCGAAGCCTGCTATCAGTTGCCGTAGAACTCCGGTTCCACTTTTACCTCATACAACATGGCCTCACTATCAGGGGCACGCATAAATTTGACACCTTTTCATCTGTGATGTTACCATGTGCAGCACTAATGAGTCAGGTAATTTTGAAAACAGTCCTCAGCCTCAACAGCTTTAGCTGCTGGTGGTGGCGAGACATGCCTTTTGCATGTCCGGGAGGACATTGCCTGAAACCATAGCCTCGTAGCAGAGTAAAGATCATCTCAAAACCCTCCTGGATAGCCAGGAGGGTTTTTTTATTTCCCCAATTTAACTACAGGAGGATTAACGATGAAGCAATCTGATAAATATAAAAATGGCCGGGCAGGCCGGTGTAGGAGATAGCATGTATCACCCCTCATTGGAAGAAGTAAAGAAACTCGCCAGGGACGGCAACCTGGTCCCTATCTATCGGGAGATAGTGGCCGATATGGAGACGCCGGTCTCGGCCTTTCTCAAAGTCAGCCGTGGAAAATATTCTTTCCTGCTGGAGAGTGTGGAGGGAGGCCAGAGACAGGCGCGCTACAGCTTCATCGGTACGGAACCGGAGAAGACTATTATCATCCGCGCCGGTGATCAGACCGGTCCCCTGCAGGCTGTAAAAGCCGAGATGGATAAATATAAGCAGGTTCAGGTCTATGGCCTGCCTATCCTCTGCGGCGGGGCGGTCGGATACCTGGCCTACGAAACCTCCGCCCGGTTCGAACAACTGCCTTCACCTGATAAAGATCCGCTGGGATTGCCCGAAGCGGTCTTCATGATCGCCGACACTGTGCTGGCCTTCGACCATGTTACGCACAGGGCTATTATAATCTCAAACGCCCATATTGAGGACGACGTTGAGGCAGGATACGCCCGGGCTGTGAGTCGGATCGATGAGCTGGCGGAAAGACTGACAGCGCCGCTGCCCGCCCCGGCCATACCACATGAGCAGTCCGATACACGGGGTATTCAATCCAATTTCTCGCAGCAGGACTTCGAGGACTGTGTTGACAGAGCCAGGGAATATATAACAGCCGGCGAGGCCATTCAGGTGGTGCTTTCGCAACGCCTATCCACGCGGGCAACTGCAGACCCATTCGACATATACCGGGCGCTGCGTTCCATCAATCCCTCTCCCTACATGTACTTTCTGCATCTGGACGATTTCGATATCGTGGGCGCTTCCCCGGAAACGCTGGTTCGGGTGGAGGACGGAACGGTGACGGTCCGTCCGCTGGCCGGCACACGCCCGCGCGGGGAGGATTACCTCGAGGATACGGCGCTGGCCGATGAGCTGCTGCACGATGAAAAGGAAAGGGCCGAGCACATCATGCTGGTGGACCTGGGACGCAACGACATCGGCCGTATCAGCAAACCTGGCACGGTAGAGGTCAGCGACCTGATGGAGATCGAGCGTTATTCACACGTAATGCATATGGTCACCAATGTGCAGGGCAGGCTCAGCGACGACTTCGACGCCTTCGATACGCTGCGCGCCTGCTTCCCGGCCGGGACGGTCGCGGGCGCTCCCAAAATACGCGCCATGCAGATCATCGCCGAGCTGGAGCCGGATAAACGCGGCCCTTATGCCGGGGCTGTCGGCTATTTCTCGCATAACGGCAATATGGATATGGCCATCGCCATACGCACAATGGTGATCAAGGACGGCACAGCCTGCGTCCAGGCCGGCTGCGGCATTGTCTATGACAGCGTGCCTCAGCGTGAATATCAGGAAACAATGAATAAAGCCCGGGCGCTGCTCAAAGCCATCGAGCAGGCCGGCGATACATCGGCAGTCAGGAGGGAACATGCTTATACTGATCGATAACTACGACAGCTTCACTTACAACATTTACCAGTACCTCGGCGAACTGGGGGAAAGGGTGGTAGTGGTCCGTAACGACCGGGCTACGCCTGCAGGTATCCTTGATATGGACCCGGATCAGATTATTATTTCGCCCGGACCGTCCACGCCGCTGCAGGCCGGCATATCCAATGACGTCATCAGGGAGCTGGGCGCCACCATACCCATACTGGGCATCTGCCTGGGGCATGAATGCATCGGCTACAGCTACGGCGGTGTTATCTGCCGCGCGGCCCGCATCATGCACGGCAAGTCGTCCCTCGTTCATCATAACAGCAGCGGGCTTTTTGACGGCCTGCCCGATCCCTTCTACGCCATCCGCTACCATTCGCTGGTGGTCAACCGCGACACATTGCCCGATTGTCTGGAGGTGACTGCCTGGACCGACGACGGCACCGTGATGGGGCTGCGCCATCGCGAGCATCCGGTGCAGGGCATACAGTTTCATCCCGAATCGTTTATGACCCAGGGCGGCAAAGACATTCTTAAGAACTTCCTCGCTTTAAGGAGAAATTAAGATGATAAAAGAGGCCATTGGGAGTCTGGTATCCGGCAATTCGTTGACTATGGAGGAAGCTTCCTCCGTCATGGAGGAGATCATGGACGGGTCGGCCACGCAGGCCCAGCTGGGCGCCTTCCTGGTTGCTCTCAAACTCAAAGGTGAGACTGCCGATGAGGTCGCCGGCCTGGCCAGCGTTATGCGCGCCCGATCGAGCAGGGTGTCCCTGACGGGTCCGGTGATCGATATCGTCGGCACGGGCGGGGACGGCTCCAACACTTTCAATATCTCGACCACTTCGGCCTTCGTGATGGCCGGGGCGGGACTGAAAGTGGCCAAACACGGCAACCGCGCCATGAGCAGCCGCTGCGGCTCGGCCGATGTGCTTGAGGCGCTGGGAGTGAAGATCGAGCTGAAGCCGGAACAGGTGCGGCAGTGTGTGGAGAAGGCGGGTATCGGATTTATGTTTGCACAGGCCTTCCACCCGGCTATGAAATACGCCGCTGCGCCGCGCCGCGAGATCGGCATACGGACGGTTTTCAATATACTGGGGCCGCTGACCAATCCGGCCGGCGCTGAATACCTGGTGCTGGGCGTGCCCGGTGAAGAGCTGGGCGACAAGATCGCCGCCGCGCTCTGCCGCATGGGCGCCAAACGGGCCTTGGTTGTGCATGGGCTTAATGGTATCGACGAGCTGTCCATCTCCGGCCGGTCTGTCTTGTGGGAGATAAATGACGGGTGTATTGCCTCCGCCCGCCGGTATATATGTCCCGAAGACGTGGGCCTGACCAGCGCAGATGTCGGCGCTCTGGCGGGAGGCTCGCCGTCGCAGAACGCTGATATATTGCGCAACGTGTTGAGCGGCGAGCGTTCGGCCAGGCGTGACGTCGTTCTGCTAAACGCGGCGGCCGGCATCTACACCGGCGGGATGGCAGGCTCCCTGACGGAGGCCGTAGCAACGGCGGAAACCGTAATCGACAGCGGCGAAGCGGCAGGCAAACTGGACCAGCTGATCGCCTTCAGCCGGGATCTGGAATAACGGGATGATACAAACCATGATCCTTGATCAAATCCTGGCTGACAAGCGCGCCGAGCTGGCTGCGACCATGCAGAGGGTTCCGCTTGAGAAAATATCAGCGATAGCGCGCCGGGCGCCCGCTCCGCTCAGCCTCGCTTCAGCTATCGGCGGAACGCGAATCAGCCTCATCGCCGAGGTGAAAAAGGCTTCGCCCTCGCGCGGCCTGATCCGCCCGGACTTCGATCCGGCCGAAATCGCCTCCACATATGCGGAGCATGGGGCGGCGGCAATATCGGTGCTGACCGAGTCGAAGTATTTTCAGGGCAGCCTGGACTACTTAAAATCTATCAAACACGCGCTTCGCTTACGCAGGCTGCCTCTGATCAGGAAGGACTTTATCTTCAACCCGTACCCGGTCTATGAGGCACGGGCCTATGGCGCCGACAGCCTGCTGCTGATCGCCTCGATACTTGATATATCGTCATTACAGGAATTGCTCGGACTGGCACATCACCTCGGAATGGACTGCCTGGTCGAAGTACATGACGAAGCCGACCTGAAGAAGGCCCTTGACTGCGGGGCCCGGATCATAGGCATCAACAATCGCGACCTGCGCACCTTCAAGGTCGATACCGCTGTTACGCGCCGCTTGAGGCCGCTCGTGCCCGCTGACAGGCTGGTGGTCAGCGAAAGCGGCATAAAGGCCGCACGGGATATCACCGACATGGAGAAACTGAAGGTCGACGCCGTACTCATCGGCGAGGCATTGATGGCCTCGCCCGGCATCGGGGAAAAGATCGGGGAGCTTTTCCCGTGACAATCGTTAAGATATGCGGCGTCACCTCGGCAGAGGATGCCGTGAGCGTTGCCGGTCTGGGCGCGGATATGATAGGGCTGGTCTTAGCCCACAGCCGGCGGCAGGTGGAGGTTCAACAGGCCGTTGAGATAGTGAGGCGTGTAAGACGGCTGCCGCAGCGTATCGCTGTGGCCGGCGTCTTCGTCAACGAACCTCCGCAGAGTGTGAATGATATAGCGGCATACTGCGGCCTGGATCTGGTCCAGCTCAGCGGTGATGAGGGCTGGGAATACTGCGGCGCGCTTAAAACACCCTTCATCAAAGTCATCCACGTGACGCAGAGCAGCAACCTTGAGAAGGTTATGCAGGACGTGGAAGCCGGATATCGGGCGGTGCGCAACCGTCCCTTTATCTGCATGCTCGACTGTAAAACTAATGACGGCTACGGCGGCGGTGGGCGGAGCTTCGACTGGGATATCGCAGCCGGCGCCTGCGCCCGTTTCCCGCTGATGGTCGCCGGAGGGCTCTCTCCTGCCAACGTGAGGCAGTTGATACGCAGGGCCGGTCCGGCCGGCGTCGACGTCTCTTCGGGCGTGGAAAGCGCCGGCAGTAAGGATATAGAGAAGGTACGGGATTTCATACGTGCGGTCAGGCTGACAGGCGGCCGACCTGCAGAAGGGCGCAGGCTATTGAAGACAATTCTATTGGAAGGTGAACGATATGTTACCCGATGAAAAAGGCTACTTTGGAGAATTCGGAGGCAGGTTCGTGCCCGAGACGCTGATACCGGCGCTGGATGAGCTGTCGGCCGCCTACGAAAAATACAGGGAAGATCCCGGGTTCCTGTCGCGACTGTCAGCGCTGGAGCGCGATTATTCGGGCCGGCCTACTCCGCTGTACCATGCGCAGAAGCTGACTGAATACTGCGGAGGTGCGCAGGTCTATCTTAAACGGGAGGACCTTGCTCACACAGGGGCGCATAAGATCAATAATGCCCTGGGACAGGGGTTGCTGGCGGAAGCCATGGGCAAGCGCAGGATCATCGCCGAGACCGGCGCCGGGCAGCACGGAGTGGCCGTGGCCGCAGTCTGCTCCATGCTTGGACAGCAGTGCATCGTTTACATGGGTGAGGAGGATGTGCAGCGCCAGTCACTGAATGTCTTCCGTATGAAATTGATGGGGGCGGAGATGCGCCCCGTCTCGTCCGGCAGCAAAACACTCAAGGACGCCATCAACGAGGCCATCAGGGACTGGGTGAGCAATGTGGCTAACAGCTATTACCTGATCGGCTCGGTGGTGGGGCCGCACCCCTACCCGCTGATGGTGCGCGACTTTCAATCGGTGATCGGCAGGGAGTCCCGCTTGCAGGTCATGGAAAAATGCGGAAGGCTGCCCGATTGCATCGTAGCCTGCGTGGGAGGCGGCAGCAATGCCATCGGAATTTTCCATCCTTTTATCGAGGATAGAGGCGTCGAATTAATCGGAGTCGAGGCGGCCGGACGCGGTCTGGAGACAGGCAAACACGCTGCCACTCTGGCCGCCGGCAGGACGGGTGTGCTGCACGGCGCCAGGTCCTGCCTGCTGCAGGATGACGGCGGCCAGGTGCTGGAGACGCACAGCATCTCGGCAGGCCTCGATTACCCCGGCGTCGGACCGGAGCACAGCTACTATAAAGATCGTAACCGTGTGAAATACGTCTCGGCCGGCGATGAAGAGGCGCTGGAGGCCTTTCAATTGCTCAGCAGGCTCGAGGGCATTCTGCCGGCGCTGGAATCATCTCACGCCCTTGCTTACACGATTAAGCTGGCACGGGACATGGATAAGAGTAATCTGATCGTCGTCAACCTCTCCGGCCGGGGAGATAAGGACGTCCAGGTCGTGGCCGGCGCACTGGGGGTACAGCTATGAGCCGCATATCGGGGGTGTTTCGAAACAAAAAACATAAAGCCCTGGTCGCCTATATAACAGCGGGGTATCCGGATGTAGAAGCCACCGTCCAGGCAGCTTTGATGCTGGCGGAATCCGGCTGTGACATCATCGAGCTGGGTATTCCCTTCTCCGATCCCATGGCCGACGGCCTGACCATCCAGCACTCCAGCCATCTCGCGTTGCTCAACGGTGTTACCACCAGGACATGCTTCGAAATAGCCGGACGCATCAGGAGCAAGAGCGATGTACCGCTGGTCTTTATGACCTATCTCAATCCGGTTGTGAGCTATGGCGTGGAGAAGTTCTGCGCAGATTGCGCTGCCACGGCGGTCGACGGGCTGATCATACCCGACCTGCCGCCCGGCGAGCTGCCTGCATATGATGCTGCCGCAAAAGAACGAGGTATCGATACCGTTTACTTCGTGGCGCCCAACAGCTCGGGGGAACGTATCCGCCTGGTGGCGCAACATTCAAGCGGATTCATTTACATGGTGTCTGTGACGGGCGTGACCGGCGTGCGGGAAGGCTTTTCCACCGGCCTGGGGGAAGTGAGCTCAAAGGTGAGGCAGGTTACCGACATACCGCTTTGCATCGGTTTCGGGATTGCCGCTCCACAGCAGGCGGCTGAGGCGGCAGCACTGTCCGATGGCGTGATAATAGGCAGCCGCATCATACAGATCATGGAAAAAGAGGGTCCGCCCTACAGGGAGCTGGGCGAATTCATCAGGCAGGTCAGGGCAAGCATCGACGGCGCCGCAGCGTAGATTTATTGGCTCCTGGCATTCTCCTCATCGATCAATATTCTGCTTAAGGGTTTACCCACGGCTGATTTGGGCAGGCTCTCCCTTATCTCGATATGCCTCGGCACCTTATATCCCGTCAGCCTCTCCTTGCAGAAAGCTCGCAGCTCTTCCTCCGTGCAGGGTATACCATCAAGGACTACCCATGCCTTTACGGCTTCGCCCTGGTAAGGGTCCGGGATACCTGCTACGATCACATCCACCACGGCCTTATGGGAGATAAGCACTTCCTCCACCTGCCTTGGCCATACCTGGAAACCGCCGCATTTGATCAACTGTTTTTTACGGCTCTGTATATATAAATAGCCGTCGTCGTCCAGGTAACCGATGTCCCCGGTATATAACCAACCATCGCGGATCATTTCAGCCGTCTCTTTCGGCCTTTGCCAGTAGCCCTGCATTATCTGCGGCGCCTTGATGAGGATCTCGCCTGATTCACCGGTCGCCATTTCTTTATTACCGGTTTCGGCATCGACGATCTTCAAAATTACATCGGGTAACGGGAGCCCCACCGCGCCATCTTTTTGTGTTCCTTCGACCGGTGTTATCACGGCGGCAAGCATTGACTCCGTGAGAGCATATCCTTCAACCAGGCGCGCGCCGGTCACCTGGAAGAAGCGGTCTCGCAGTTCCGTCAGTAGCGGCGCGCCACCTGCCACGCAGAACTTGGCTTTCTTGAAACTGACCTTGCCCGATTTGACGGCTGGATGGTTGCATAGTGCAAAGAAAAGCGTGGGGACGCCCGGTATGAACGTAGGCTTAACTCTCTTTATTGTGGCTACAAGATCATTAATATCTCTGGGGTTTGGTACGAGCGCCAGCGGATTGCGGTTGACTATGGCTGAACTCATCAAAGCGACATTTCCAAAAACATGAAACATGGGGATGGTGGCGAGGATGATATCTTCCCACGGCACCATGATGGATTTTACCCAGGTGGTGAGCTGGAGACCGGCGATATAAAGCGAATGGTGGGTGCCGACTGCGGCTTCAGTCGTACCCGTAGTGCCGCCGCTAAATAACAGCAAGGCAGGATCGGAGGGATCTATTCTCATCTGCGGGGGGTGGGACTCCCGATACTGCTTCAGCAGATCTTTTAAGCGCAGGTCCCCGGCGTACGGTTTTACTTTATGCCCGCCCTTTTTCTCTTCAATTAGTGTGAAGGCCAGTGAAAGGAACCATGGAAGATATTCTTTTATTTCCGTGCTGATTATCAGCCGCACTTTTGTTGCTGATTGGATGTTCTTAATCTTCCTGTAAAATGTACTTAAACAGATCACCACGTTAGCGCCGCATTCGTTCAGTGAGCGCTCCAATTCGGACGCCGAGTACAACGGATTAATGGGAGAGGCGATCGCAGCAACTTTCCAGATGGCGAGGTGGCAATACACTACTTGCGGGCAGTTGGGTAAAACCAGGGCTACCACATCGCCTTTTTTAACACCATTGGCTATAAGAGCGGCTGCGAGAGATTCGCTCAGCCTGTGCATTTCACTGTAGGAAACCTTCCTGCCTTTGAACAAAACCATGGGATTGCCCGGCTTTTCTCCAACTGCTTCGATAAAACAGTCCAGCAGCGTCTTCTCTGCGTATGGCTGAAGTGTCTGCGGTACACCCTTATCGTAACTTTTAAACCATGAGTACTGATTCATTTTAATAAGCTCCCTATTAATGTTTAATATGTACACGTATCCTGACCTATAGGCTGTGCAATGGGGAAGATTATAGAGTTCCACTACGCGGTCGGATATAGGTATCACTGCTTATACGGATTAAGGAAGCTACGTATTATCTACGTAATTTCTAACAATTAATTAGATACAAGATGTTGGGTGATTGGGAGTTCCCTGTGCCAGGATGCTGCATCTATCGTGCGGTCGGTGCGGCAGGCCTTTTGCCGGCCAGGTATCTGAATAATCCATTCAAAACCGTGCAGGTCAGGCTCGTGATGACTCCCGGTATGAAGACGACCTTCTTTTTGCCCAGCGCCTGCCATGACAGTGCCGCTACTTTGTCTGCGGACATCCAAAGGAATGACGGGATGGTGGAAAAATCAACATTTTTGTATTCATCGACAGAATGGAAGCCGGTGCGGGTGAAGCCGGGGCAGAGCGCCTGCACCCTGATTCCGGCATCTTTAACTTCGATCTGAAGGGATTCGGAGAATGCGATCAGGAAAGATTTGGTGCCGTTATACATCACATTTCCGAATACCGGCAGGAAGGGCGCAGCGGAGGAAACGTTGACGATGGCGCCCTCCCTGCGGGAAAGCATGCCGGGCAGTGCTGCTTTAACCAACCGCACAGGGGCGGTAACGTGCAGGTCGATCATTCTGAGAGACTTGCCGAGATCGACATCAACGAATGGACCCAGCGTACCGAAGCCGGCGTTATTGATCAGCACCGACAGGTTATCGGTGTTCCGGATTTTTTCTTCTACTACACTAATGTCTTTCTCGTTACAAAGGTCGCACTGCATCACGGACACCGCAATACCGTATGCCTTCTCCACCTCTGCGGCAATGGTTTCCAGCCTGTCTTTGCGCCTGGCGATAATGATCAGGTCATAGCCCAGTGAGGCTAGCAGCCGGGCATAGGCTTCGCCGATCCCCGATGATGCTCCCGTTACTATTGCCGATTTCATCAGCCTGTTACTCATATAAACCTCGCATAAAAAGCAAGCCCTGCAGAAACTCAGTCCCGCAGGGATTAATCACACCTGCTGCGTAAGCCCGGCTGCGCTACTTTACATCGCCGCCTGCTCCAAGTCGATACGGCATTATAGGGTTTTCCCCCGTGCTTTTGTCAAACAGACGAGGAGGTATGTCGTATTCCCTATTCACATTGACATGTCGCCGCCGGCATGATAATTTAGGTGAAATAAATATACGAACTCTTCGAGCCGGATAACTAAACCGCGAAGGCATTGTTTACCCGGCCGGTGGCGCAAGCCCGAGGGTGTCGCTGGAAACGGCGGCGCCTCCCAAGTTTGGAAAGGAGAGCGAGAATCTGTTCCAGATCACACACGGCTGGAATAAATATCCAGCGCCCATCGTTTTTATCCCCTTTCGCGCATTCCGCGTGTCTCGCTATGTCTATGCGCGCGGCCTGCGCGCTTCCTTCGCTCTCGCCCTAACACCATCTAACGATGTTGCAGGCACTGGTGGATTCATTAAAAAACAGGAGGAGTATTAAGTCCCATGAAGACGTTTGATGTTGTAAGCCCCATGACAGGTCAGAAAGTAGCCTCATATCCGTTGATGGACGCAAATGAGGTCGATGCTGCGGTCATCCGTGCCCGAAGCAAGCTGGTGGAGTGGTCGGGCACCCCAGTGAAGGACAGGTTGAAGATACTGGCGCGCTCTGCGGAGATACTGGCTGACAACGCGCTGTATTACGCTGAAAGGGTTTCCGATGAGAACGGCAAGACCAGGTTCGACGCGCTGATGGCGGATGTTTATCCCTCCTGCGACATCATGCATTACTATGCGCAGAATGCGGCCAAATTTCTGGCGCCGGTCAAGGTGCCGGGCAATCCCATGCTGCCCGGCCGCAAGATGTACTACATCTTTGAGCCGAGGGGCGTTATCGCCGTCATATCTCCCTGGAATTACCCGTTCGGCCTATGTGTGGGCCCGGTGATTTCAGCCATCGCTGCAGGCAACACAGTCGTTTTAAAGCCGTCCAGCCAGACCACCACCAGCGGTATGATGGTGAAGCGCATACTTGAGAAAGCCGGCTTGCCGGAGGGAGTGGTCAACGTCGTTACGGGAAACGGCTCGATCACCGGGGAGGCCCTGATAGAGAACGCCGGCATCGACATGTTTTTCTTCACAGGCTCCACCGAGGTCGGGCGCCGTGTAAATATCAAGGCGGCCGAAAGGCTGGTGCCTGCCATTATGGAGCTTGGCGGAAAAGACGTGGCGATTGTGACAAAGAATGCCGATCTGGATAAAGCGGCCAACGCAATCAGCTGGGGCGCCTTCACCAACTGCGGACAAACCTGCATCGGCATGGAAATATGCCTGGTGGAACGTCCGGTTTATGCAGCCTTTTTAGAGAAGCTCATGAGCATAGTGAAGAATATTAAATCCGGCGAGAGAGCGGGTGAGGTCGGCAGCATGACCATGGAATCGCAGTACAAGATCGTGGAACGGCAGGTCGAAGACGCCGTTGCCGGAGGGGCGAAGTTGCTGCCCGAGGGCGTCTTGAACTGCAAGCTAAGCGGGATGTGCTACCCGCCGGTGGTCCTCACAGACGTCACCAGAGATATGAAAGTTATGCAGGAGGAGACCTTTGGCCCGCTATTGCCGGTCATGCCGTACGACAATGTGGAAGAAGCTATTAAAATAGCCAACGGCACGAACTACGGGCTTTCGGGGGCCGTGTTCACACGGGACATGGAGGAGGGCAGGAGGATCGCAGGCAGGATCAGGACCGGCTCGGTGAATATCAACGACGCGCTGATCACCTTTGCCGTCCCGGGCTTGCCCTTCGGTGGCGTCAAGGAATCCGGCATCGGCTGTTATCACAGCGAGATCGGTATCAGGGCGTTTACCTGTGTCAAGTCGATCACCGAATGCAAAAACGGCAATAAAAAGGAGTTCTATCAATACCCGGCAATGGAGGGCGCCGAGCAGGGATTGATGGATGCGCTGCGCTTCATGTACACACGCAGCACTGCGCAGAAGTTAAATATGTTTTTTAAAGTGTTACCGTTCCTGATGAAAATGCAGAGTGAGGGTAAAAAACAGGTGGGCAGATGATCCGGATGCAGAGATATTCGACAATTAAGGAATAAAAATATGGAGGGAGGTAGTTAATGGACCATTATAAACTTTTTATCGACGGCAAATTCGTGGATGCCGGGAGCGGAAAAACATTCCAGACGATCGATCCGGGCACAGGAGCGCCCATTGCCACCGTGGCGCAGGCGGGCAAGGAGGATGCCGAGGCCGCCATTGCGGCGGCGCGCAGGGCATTCGATAAGGGCGAGTGGAGCAGGATGCCGGTGAAAGAGCGCATGGCCAAGGTCCAGGATTTCGCCGACCAGGTTGCACAGCAGGGGCTGCGCCTGGCCGCTACGGAATCGATGGATGCGGGCCAGATAATATCGCTGGCCAAGTTCATGCCGCTCATCTCCATCACCCACATGCGCAATTTGAGTCTGGCGGCGGCCACCAAATTTCCCTGGGAGGAGGAGATACCCGTATCGGGCAATGCTTTTGCGCCCGGACGAGAGTTTATCCGCAGGGAGCCGCTGGGTGTATGCGTGGGGATCGTGCCCTGGAACTACCCCATGTATATCGCGGTCTGGAAGATAACCCCGGCATTGTGCATGGGCAATACCATAGTTATCAAACCGGCGTCGGTGACGCCTTTAACCGCCTGCATACTGGCTGAGGCCGCTAAAGCGGCCGGCATTCCCGATGGCGTAATCAACGTCATACCCGGCCCTGGCGGGGAACTGGGCAAGGTGCTATGCACCCACCCCGACGTGGACAAGGTCGCGCTGACCGGCAGCACGGAGGTAGGCCGTGAGATCATGAAACTGGCCGCCGGAACTATTAAAAAAGTATCGCTGGAGCTGGGCGGCAAATCGGCCAATATCATACTCGATGATGCGGACATCGACCTGGCGGTGGAAGGCGCCTGCTTCGGCACCTTCTTCCATCAGGGGCAGGTATGTTCATCGGGCACCAGGCTGCTGGTGCAGGCCAAAATCTACGATCAGTTCCTGGATAAGATGAAGAAGCGCGCCGAGATGCTGCGCGTGGGCTACCAGATGGATCCCAATTCACACATGGGACCGATCGTGAGCAAGGAACAGCTGGCCACCGTCGAACGCTACGTTAAAATCGGAAAAGAGGAGGGCGCAGAGGTTATCACGGGCGGCAGGCGCATCGACGTTCCCGGCATGCCGGAAGGCAATTACTATGCTCCCACCATCTTTGCCGGAGTGAACAACAAAATGCGCATCGCGCAGGAGGAGATCTTCGGCCCCGTGGTCAGCGTTATCAAGTTCGAAAGCGACGAGGAGGCGCTGTCCATCGCCAACGATTCTATTTACGGCCTTGCGGGCGGCGTGTTCTCCGGCAATAACGCCAGGGCCCAGCGCCTGGCCGGGCAGGTACGTACGGGCACGATGTGGATCAACAACTACCACATCTTCTCGGACTTCTGCCCCTTCGGAGGCTACCGGCAGTCGGGAATTGGACGCGATTTCGGCATGGAGTGCCTGCATGAATATACACAGATCAAGCGTATACACGTAAATTCCATGGCCCACAACCACACCAATATGTACTTCCAGCTGATATCGGACTACAAGAAAGTGGACGGATTCAGCTACTCCGCTCCCACGACCGTCGTGTCCGGCCACGGAGCGCTATCGTCGATATACAAGGCGATAGTCGACCTGGGCTGCAAGAGGGCGCTGATACTGACCGATCCGGGAGTTAAGGCGGCCGGCCTGGCCGACCTGGTCAAGAATGCCCTGGCGGATTTCTGCGTAGGCATGTTCGATAAGATACCTGCCGACCCCGATCTGGAGGCTGTGGATACCGCCACAGAGGTGGCGCGTGAGTTAAAGGCCGACTGCATCGTCAGCGTGGGAGGCGGCAGTGTTATGGACACCGCCAAGGGTGTCTGCGTAACCCTTAAAAACGGCGGCAGGGCCAACGATTATCTCAACTTCCTGGTGCTGACCGAGCCGCAGACGCCGCACATCGCCGTTCCCACAACATCCGGCACAGGCAGCGAGGTGACCAGCGTAGCCGTACTCACCAGCCACACCGCCGGCCGCAAGCTGTTTATCGTGGATCCTAAGATCGCGCCGAATGTGGCCATACTCGATCCGATCTTCACCCTGGGGTTGCCCAAATCGCTGACCGTATCGACGGCCATGGATGCTCTGACTCACGCCGTGGAGGCTATGACCAGCACGATGTCGAACTTGATCTGCGACGGCATGGCGTTGCAGGCCATCAGATTGATCGGGGAGAACCTCCCGCTGGCCGTGGAGGATGGCAGGAACGAGAAAGCCAGGATTAACCTGCAGGTGGCTGCCACCATGGCCGGCTGGGCTTTTACCACCGCACAGGTCGGGCTGGCGCACGGCATGGCCCACACAGTCGGCGCGCTTCATCACGTGCCGCATGGCGCAGCCTGCGGCATCGTCCTCCCCAAGGTGATGCGTTACAACGTCGAAACGTCCGCCGACAAGCTGGCGCTGGTGGCGCATGCGCTGGGCGTCAATATCAAAGGCATGAGCGAGAAAGATGCCGCCCTCGCGGCGGCGGACGCAGTGGAAGCGCTGATGCAGAAGGTGGGACATCCCATGAGGCTGCGCGATGTGGGAGTTCCCGAGGAGAACCTGGCCATATGCGCTTTCCACGCCATTGCAGATACAGCCGTTATCTTCAACGGGCGTCCCGTCAGTGATCCCAACGACATAATTCAGCTGTATACACAGGCTTATTAACCGCTGTTACCTCCTATGGGAAGAGGGCGCCCGGGGGCGCCCTCTTCCACAACCGGCGACTGTTGTGAGCGCCGCTTTCTCAATGGTATATTGAAACGTAAGATTTCCACGTGCAGCGCTAAAGGAGAAAGGACAAGTGGCAGACCATAAAGAGAATGGCTCGGCATCTCAGCACTATATGCCGACTATGACCGGGGATTACAGCCGAATTTCCGACACTGCAAAAGCAATTGATTACAAGATATTACCCGCTATGCTGGCCTATATTAAGTCCATCACGCCGCGCATAACACGCATGGACGCGGATACGCCCTTCGTCATAGCTGATTACGGCGCCGCGGATGGAGTGAACTCGAGCGCGCTGTTTGAAAATATCATCGGTCAGATACGTGCCATAAATCCATCGCTTAGAATGAGGCTGGTCTATAACGATATAGCCGTGCGGGACTATTTCGATCAATTCTGGATAAACTCGAGATTGAAACAGATGGGCGGTGTGGAGGCTGATTACATCCGGCGTTCTTTCTATGAGGCGTTTCCCGAGATAAAAGGGAGATTGCATCTCGGGTTCTCCTCCACATCACTGCACTGGCTGAACACCAGAGACGTGGGCACCGATTTTTTTCAACATCCGTCGCAGATACAGGCCAACCAGCTGCCCGAGAAGGACCGTCGCAAGTTCGTGGAGAAATGGAAAAGGGATTGGAGAGTATTTTTGAGGGAGCGCGCCACTGAGCTGGTCGAGGGCGGCGCCCTGTTTATGGCCAATCTGACCAACCGCGGCGGCGACCGCTGGCCGGCGTCGGCGGGATATAACAACCTGCGCGATATCTGCCATGAGCTGTGCCGTGAGGGCAGGATAAAAGAAGCGGAATGGAAGGCTATTTTTGTCCCCGACTATTTTGCCACCCCGCGGGAGATGAAGTCCCTGATAGAGGAAGACGGACCGGCCAAAACGTTTAACCTCGGATTCTTTCAAGAGATGACCGTCCCCTGCGCCTATTATACGCAGTTCAAAAATCGACTTGACGACGAGCAGGCCAGGGCCAAACTGGCCGATACGCTGGCCCATGTGGTGCGGGCGTGGAGCGAATCTTCCATTAAGACAGGGCTTGCTGCCGACGACAAAGGAGAGATCGATGAGATTTATCAGAGGTTGAAGGACAAGTTCCATCGTAATCCCGAGGGTTTGCCTTACGAGTACTGCCTCCTTGAGCTTGTAAAAAGGTAGGAAGCAGATGCAGAGCGCATTTAGAGTCTGTGAAAAGGTCTACATGGTCGGCAGCGCCGATATCTCCAGCGGCATGGATTGCTGCGTCTACCTGGTCGACGCCGGCGAACTGGTTCTGATCGATGCCGGGGCAGGCGGGAGCACGGACAGGTTGATCGACAATATACAGGCGCTGGGTTTCATACCCGAGCAGTTAACTACGCTGATCATAACCCATGCGCATATCGACCATATCGGATCCGCAGCGGACCTGCGCGACAAATTCAATCTCCGCGTGATCGCCCATATGGAGGATTCCGCAGCCATAGAATCGGGTAAAAAGGTGGGCGCCGAGCACTATGGCGTGCGCTACCGGCCCTGCCCGGTGGATGAAAAACTCGCTGGGCAGTTGAATGAACTGGTCATAGGTACGACAAAATTCAATTTCATTCATGTGCCCGGACATACGCCCGGCAGCATGGTGGTGACGATGGAATCGGAAGGGAAGAATGTCCTCTTCGGGCAGGATATACACGGACCGTATCTGCCCATGTGGGGAGGCGACCCGCGGCTTGCGGCGAAATCGCTGGAGCGAATAATGCAATTTGAAGCGGATATACTTTGTGAAGGGCACTACGGCGTGATTAAACCGGCGGATGAGGTGAGGCAGTTCATCGGTGAATTCCTGGATGAGCTCGCATGCCGATAGTTGCATATGAGATCTGCAATAATAAGCCCTTGAAAATTAGCATCTTTCATTTTCTTTTAAATCTGATACAATGGGCACAGGTTATTCCCATTAAGGTAGCTGTTTTCTGAGGTTGTCCGGGCAGGCGCTATCGGTTGGTGGTCAGGCCGGAATGCTCCGGCTGTCATAAAAAACTGAGGAGGTTGTTGCACGATGGCTGATCATTACGATCAGAGGCCCTGGCTCAAGCAGTACGATCCGCACGTTCCCGCCACTATCAAGTATCCCGAGCTCACATTCTGGGAATCCATCAAGGAGTCTTTTCAAAAATTCCCCAAACGCATTGCCCTGTGGTACATGGGCACGCCGTTCACTTTCGGCCAGCTCGATGCTATGTCCAACCGCTTTGCCGCGCTCCTGCAAAAATCAGGTATAAAGAAGGGCGACATCGTCGGTGTGGGCTTGCCCAACCTGCCGGCGTACTTTGTTGCCGCGCTGGGCATCCAGAAGGCCGGATGTGTGCTGAGCGGTGTCAGCCCGCTGTTGACGGAGGAGGAGCTGAAATACCAGCTCAAGGACTCGGGCGCCAAAGCGCTCTTAACGCTGGATGCAATGTTTCCGCGTATTAAGCGGATGGCGCCGGAGACGGAGCTTAAACTGTGCGTTTTCACAAGCATACTGGACTATATACCGCAGCCGATCAAAACGCTGGCAAAGCTATCTAAGAAGGTGCCCACCGGCAAGGTGGAGACTCTCGAGGGCAGGGAGGTCCGGCTGTTCACAGACGTGATGAAAAAGATGCCGGCCGACAATATCGAGGTCAAGGTCGGTCCCGATGATACATGTGCCATGCAGTATACGGGAGGAACTACGGGCCTGCCCAAGGGCGCTGAGCTGACCCATCGCAATCTGGTACGGCAGATGATACAGATCACGACCTGGCTGGATACGCCGGTAGGGGAGCAGGTCGGGCTGACGGCCATGCCGCTTTTCCACATCGCCGGCCTGGTGATGGGGCTGGCCATGTTCTCCAAGGCGGTCACACAGGTGGCTGTGCCAAACCCGCGCGACCTGAAGTTCATTATCAAGTGGATGAAGAAGACCAGGCCGCATCTCATCGGCAATGTGCCCGTCATCTTCCTGGAGCTGATGAAGCAGCCCGACTTCCGTTCCTATGATTTCTCGGGAGTGCAGTATTTCTGCAGCGGCGCCGCGCCCTTCCCGCCGGAGTATATCAAAGAGTTTGAGAGCATTGTGGGCGCAAACAAGCTGGTGGAGGTCTACGGTCTGACCGAGACCAGCGCTATCGTGACGGCCGGTCCGCTTTTCGGCAAGAAGAAGCCGGGTTCGGTCGGCCTGCCCATATCCGATACCGATATTAAAATAGTGGATACCACCACCGGCGAGCCGGTGCCCTTCGGTGAGCCGGGCGAGATTATCATCAAAGGTCCGCAGGTGTTCACCAAAGGCTATTTCGGCAAACCGGAGGAGACGGCCAGGGTGCTACAAGACGGCTGGTTCCATACGGGAGATATCGGCCAGATGGACGAGGAGGGCTACATCTTTGTAGTGGACCGCCTAAAGGATATGGTCAACGTGTCGGGCTACAAGGTCTTCACGCGCCAGCTCGATGACATCATCTGCGAGTTCCCAGATGTCGACACGGGCGCGAGCGTGGGTATACCGGATCCTAACCGGCCCGGCTCCGAGATGGTAGCTACGGCTATCGTGCTCAAACCCGGCATCGAGCAGAGCGAGGAGGAGAAGAAGAAGATCACCGAGTACCTGCGCGGCAGGGTCGCGCCCTACAAGGTGCCCAAGAAAATCGTCTTTATGGACAAGCTGCCCACATCGGCCATCGGCAAAGTGCTCAAACGCGAGCTGCGCAGCCAGCTGGCCGAGAGCGCCAGGAAATAGCGGCAGGGCCGGAAGCAAGGAAAACAGAAGAGGGCGGGCCTGATGCCCCGCCCTCTATTATTATCGAAATAGGAAAACCGTTTGTTTCAGATGCTATTTCTGGTTGCCGCCGCCCTGACCGCCGCCGCCGGCGCCGGCGTTTGAAGAGCCACTGCCCTGATTCTGCTGTCCGGTCTGCTGCTGGGTCTGCTGTTGAGTCTGCACGGTAGCCTGAACCTGTACCTGCACCGGCAGCAGAGATGGTGTCTGGGCCTCGATTTGAGCCTGAGTCTGTGTCCCAGTCTGAGTCTGGGCCTGAATCTGCGTCTGAGTTTGTGTCTGTGTTTGTGTCTGTGTTTGAACGCCCTGTCCGCCACTGTTGCCGGACTGTCCATGCACGGCCTGCAGCTTTTGTTGTACCTTTAACCTGGTCTCGCTTCCCAGATTAGTAGTCTGTTGATTTACCTGAGTCTGGTACTGCAGCAGTGCTTGCTCACCTTCATGTGCCAGGATCGCTGTGGCGACATGTTTGTTGGAGTTCTCTATGGCGTTGAGCAGGCCGCTTTGCGCTGCTTCGGGCGCTTTTTCCAGCACTGAGAGCAGGATTTCCTGCTGTTTAAGATAATTCTGTTCCAGGTTGGCGACGAGTTCCGTTGATGCCGCTTCACCCTGGCTGGCCCTGACCTGCTCTACGGCCTGTACGGTGTTCTGCAGTTGCAGAGCATACTGTTCGGTTTGTTTAGCGCCGACATCATACTTGCCCGCCGCATACATCGCCTTCAAGGCCAGCGCGTCTTCGCCGGCGTACTTCAGCATCAGTTTGGCCTTTTCGGCCTCGCTTCCGGCGAACGCCAGCTGAATGTTTCTGCCCCAGCCGTTCAGGAAATTAAATCCCGAGTCCGGCAGGATTGCAGGCGTTGTGGCCTCCCCTATGGCTGTTATCTCTGCGCTGTCGGCCGAGGCCGGCGCGGCTGAGACGACCATTGCCAGGGCGCAGACCATAACCAGTAATGCTGTTAAAAATTTAGACATATTACCCCCTGTACGATTATGTAATCACTATAAGAAACGTATTTGGGAGTAGAAAAGTTTATTATGTTTGAACAACAGGTTACGCATCCATATAATTAACGCCAATAAATGGAGGTGAGGCATATGGTTGAAACGGTCAGACTTGAAAAAGACGGCAAGATATCCAGGTTGATACTTAACCGCCCGACACATTATAACGCCTTTAATTTCGACATGATCGACGGGCTGGCCTGTGCCCTTGTGGAGCTGGCTGTCGATAAGAGCGTGCGTGCCATTATCATAACCGGCGAGGGTAAGGCTTTCTGCGCCGGCGGCGATCTCAAGTGGGTCAGCGGATTCGCCGGTGGTCCGGCCGCAGGTTTCCACAGGCTGGCGGCCAGCTATCACCTGGCCGTGATGGAGATACGCCGCATGAACAAGCCGGTGATCGCCGCCATCAACGGGATCGCGGCAGGAGGCGGATTTTCTCTGGCGCTGGCCTGCGATTTCCGCGTCATGGAGAAATCGTCAACCATGCTACAGGCCTACACTTCCAACGGGCTGTGCATCGACGGCGGGGGCACCTTCACACTCCCCAGGATCGTGGGGCTGGCGCGCGCGCTGGAGATCATGGCCTTCGATGCCCCGATATCGTCCGGGCAGGCGCTCTCCTGGGGTCTGGTGAATAAAGTGGTTGACGACGGTAAATCGCTGGCCGAGGCGACCGCCATGGCGCGTACGCTGTCAGACAGGTCGCTGATTTCTTACGGCTGCGTTAAGCAGCTTCTCAACGATTCCTTTGCCAACAACTTTGAATCGCAGATCGAGCAGGAGAGGATGATGCTGTGCGCCTGCGCGGACGGGCCGGACGCAAAAGAGGGCTTGAAAGCCTTCGTCGAGAAGCGCAAACCTATCTACCACTCTCATTAAACAGGAAATCGATACTTACAGGGTTATGTAATTATTGTTATAATATATGTACGTCTATATGTATGTATGCCTGTATGCCTGAATGGAGGAACTTAATGAGTAGAAGGATGACAGTAGTATTTCATAGCGATGATCTTTATACTGATTTGAAGGTAGCAGCGGTAAAACGCCGGCTCACAGCAAGCGAAATTGTGGCGGAGGCCGTAGCCGAGTGGCTGGAAAGCCGTGAAGACGCTTCGCTTATGTCCGTGATTAAGGCCGCCCGTGCAGAGTATCAGTCAAAGGGTGGGCGCCCCTGGAGTGAAGTGCGGAAACAACTGAATCGATCTGGCAGCAGAAAAAAGAGGCCGTAATTGAATTGGATGACACATGATGGGATCAGCAAATTATCAAATCGAGCTCTCGCCAGCAGCAGAGCGGGATACCAGGAAACTATATCGCCGAATATCCCGTCAGGATTCCGAACGTTTAATTGCTGCTATTGATAAATTAGCCGAAGAACCCAGACCACGCGGGGTCAGGAAGATAGAACGTGCTGTTACTGCCTATCGGATGCGTGTAGGCAGATACCGTATAGTTTACGATGTCTTCGATGATAAAAAACGTGTTGTGATACTTGAATTAACACGTCGGAATGAGGCCACGTATAATTTGTAATAATTTCCTGACGGTGGGAATCTGATTTATTTATACGAGGTAAGTCATGCGGAAGTTTGAGGATGTATCTAAAGAGGAGATCAGGGACCTGTTGGGCAAAGGCTGGCTGACCCATGACGGGATGTGGTTCTACACCGTGAGCAGCGAGCTGGGAGTGGACATGGCTAATAAACTGAACAAGGCCGCCATCAAGGCCATGGCCCCTTTTGAAGTAAACAGGCTGAAGAAGGTGACGGGCCTGCGGGAAAACCAGCTGACCGGCATTGAGGTACTGAAGGAATTCCTGCCGGCCGGCATGCAGATGATACTGCCCGTATCCGTGTTCAGCAAACTGCACTTTTCAGTTATGCCCGGCAATATTCTTCACTGGGAGTGGGAGGATGGAGAGTGCTTCGCCTACAAGGGCATGGGTCGCATCGGCGTGATCGACAGATATGAGTGCGGCGTGATGTACCGCGTCGAGTGCTGGCTGGAGCTGCTGGGCTTGAAATTCACGTCCATCCCGCAGACAACGAATTGCCGCATGCATACACAGGGCCACTGCTCAGGCGAATTCATCTTTGAGTTTTGATGGCCTTGCCGTTTAAACATCAGAGGTCATATCGTAATTAACCACCGGACTGCGCCGGAAGCCCAGATTCTCCACAGCCTTACGAAGCTTTTCATTTTTTTCAGGGAATATAGCGCGTACGATGTATATGCCCTCCTCATGGCATTTGTCGAGGATCTCATTGACGAGCCTCCTGCCGACGCCCTGCCCGCGATGCTCTTCATCAATATCTATGGCATTGATAACACAGAACTCGCTGAAAGGCATCCCCATATACATCAGGCGGGCGAGGACAAACCCTATAACTTTATTGCCGATCTCCGCTACAAAGCTGAAGTCGAGTGGGCCACCGGGATCAAGGGATACCATATCCTTATAGGTTATCTCGCTCTTACCTCCACCAAGTTTCTTGTCAAGTTCTATGATGGTTTCGATGTCTGCCCTGGTCATGCGCCGGATCGTGACCTTTCCATTTGCGATCGTGCCCATTGCTCCACCTCCTCAAGAATGATCCAGATCGCATGATAATAACCGGTCGCAAGGTGGCTGTCAATGACTCGCCGGAGCTCTCCTGCTTGTTGAATCGTCCTTATACGGGCGGTGACTACAGCCGGCAATTCGTCGGCAAAGCATTAATTTCAGATACGCGCCTGGAGGGATTCGAACCCACGACCCTCGGTTCCGAAGACCGATGCTCTGGTCCGCTGAGCTACAGGCGCATGTATTTTTAGACCTCCACGCTGACGCTCGCCTGAAATCGAAGCAACAGCCGGAGGTATTCGGAGTATAAATATTCTATCAGATTAGCGCCCTTTCCACTGCGGCGGCCTTTTCTCGAAAAATGCCAGAGGGCCTTCGACGAAATCTTCGGATTTAAATAACCTGTCCACACCGGGGAATACAGTGTTAATGGCCTCTTCCAGTTTCATATCAAGCCCTCTCAGAGCAGCTTCCTTGGTAGCCTGGATGGTGAGCGGCGAGCCGTGCAGTATATCATCGGCCCACCTATCGGCTGTGGACATCAGGTCTTTCAGTGGAACAACTTCATTTACCAGCCCGATGCGATAGGCTTCCTGCGCGCTGATCGGTCTGCCGGTAAACATCATGCCCAGGGCTATTTTCTGGGGTATCATACGGGGCAGGCGGTGAATACCGCCGGCGCCGGCTATCAGCCCGACCTTTGCTTCCGGCAGGCCGAACTGCGCATGGTCGGCGGCTATGATAATGTCGCATTTGAGCGCAAGCTCGAAACCGCCGCCCAGGGCATAGCCGTTGACTGCGGCGATCATGGGTTTGGCGCAATAATAGTGCTCGGTGATGCCGCCAAAACCGCCCGGAGTTTTAATCGCCATATAGGCAGGATCACTGCCGTGCTGAGCCTGGTACTTGAGGTCGTTGCCGGCCGAGAAGGCTTTCTCACCGGCGCCGGTCAGAATGACTACCCAGGCCTCAGGATCGTCACGAAAATCGGAGAAAGCCTCCCACATCTCATCGCTGGCAGGCGGACAGATCGCGTTCATCACCTCGGGACGGTTGATAGTAATATATGCGATTCTTTCCTTCTTTTCGTACAGCAGGTATTTGTATGACATACGCCCTCCCCGACTCACATCGCGTTCTATCCCATTTTCTTGCTTAGCAGTTCACGTATCATCTTGGGATTGGCCTTGCCGCCCGAGGCCTGCATCACCTGGCCGCCCAGGTTCAACAGCCCTAACTCGGCCAGCTGTTCGCGTTTCACCGTAGAGGGAGCGCCGGTGAGGGGACAGGCGGCGCTGCGGTTCTTGGGGAAAGCGATCACCTCGCGTATGGAGGGGGTTTGCAGGATCATCGACACGGTGCGGTCCATGCCCAGCGCCAGGCCGCCGTGCGGCGGCGCGCCGAAATCGAAGGCACGCAGGAAAAAACCGAACTTCTCCTTCGTTTCCTCTTCGGTCAGACCCAGCGCAGCAAATATCTTGCGCTGCACATCGCGGTCGCTGATGCGGATGCTGCCGCCGCCCAGTTCCTCACCGTTCACGACCAGGTCGTAGGCCCGCGAGCGCAGCGCCAGCAGTTCCTCGATGTTCCCGGGATCGAAATCCGTCCGGTCCGGCGCTGTGAAGGGATGGTGACTGGAGGTGACGCCCCCTTCCTCGGTGGGCTCAAACAACGGGAACTCCGTTATCCAGACCGGGTAAAAGCTGTCGGCGGGGATCAGGCCGAGACGGTTGGCCAGGTGCAGGCGCAATTGTCCGAGCGCCGATGTGACAACGGCATACGAGGCATCGGCGATCATGATGAGGACGTCCCCGTCGGCGACGTCGAACCTTCTGTGCAGCTCCTTCAGTTCCGAACTGCTGAAAAACTGGACTATATTGGATTCGAGTTTACCCTGTTCGGCTCGCATCCAGGTCATGCCCCTGGCGCCGAATGAGGGCACTATCTCTTTGGCATATTCATTCTGCAGTACGTTTTTACTGAGTTTATCGGACTGGCCCTTGATGTTTATGCCCTTTATGCATCCGCCTCGTTGAAGTATCTGGCGGAAGATGGAATAGTTGGTTTGAGAAAACACGTCCGTTACATCGACGAAGCGCAGGCCGAAGCGCAGGTCGGGACGGTCCGAGCCGGTGGTGTCCATGGCCTCCATATAGGTCATGCGGGGGAAAGGCCGGTGCAGCGTGATTCCGCCTATGTCAAACATCTTGACGGTGAGATCTTCGACCAGCCCGTAGAGAAATTCCTCATCGATAAAAGAGGCTTCGATATCGAGCTGGGTGAACTCCGGCTGCCGGTTGGGACGCAGGTCCTCGTCGCGGAAGCAGCGCGCCAGCTGGAAATAGCGTTCCATTCCGCCGATCATCAGCAGTTGTTTGAAAAGCTGCGGCGACTGGGGCAGGGCGTAAAAATTCTGCGGATGGACGCGGCTGGGGACAAGGTAATCGCGCGCACCTTCCGGAGTGCTCGCCGTCAACACAGGCGTTTCGATCTCCACAAAGCCCCGCGAATCGAGAAATTCCCGCACGCACTGAAATATTCGGTGGCGGGCAATTAAATTGTCACGCATTGAGGGACGGCGCAGGTCCAGATAGCGGTACTGGAGCCGTAAATCCTCGGCCACGTTGTCTGTGCCTGCGGATGCCGCGCCGGTGACCATAGCCTTCTCGGAGATGGAAAAAGGTAGCCCGTCCGATTCGGAAAGCACGGTCAGCTCGCCGACCATGACTTCGATATCCCCTGTTTCGATGTTGGGATTTTCGGCGCCGGCCAACCGCTTCTTTACCTCGCCGCTGACTGCGATACAGTATTCGGCGCGCAGAGCGGCCGCCGTCCGGCAGACGTCGGCTGCGGCTACTTCCGGGCTAAAGACTATTTGAATTATGCCGCTGCGGTCGCGCAGGTGGACAAATAGCAGGCCGCCATGATCGCGGAAGGCATCCACCCAGCCGGCCAGCAGCACCTTTTTCCCGACTTCATTAAGAGTTAATTGTCCGCAAAAAACACGTTGAGCAAACAGCATGAGAAAAGTCCTTTCTATTCGAGCAATTAAAGAATAACTCTATGTATGTAACTATAAATATATGCCGCGAAGCGTATCGTTACTGTTCCGCTGCCTGAAAAAATTTCTTAATAAGTGTATCATCTTTCAAACTGGAGTTGAAGCAGGGGAAGCTTCTTTTAAGGGGCTGACTACATAGAGGGCGTTGCCTGTAAGGCTGACTTACGATAACATTATGAAACGAAGCGCGCGCATCCGGGATATCTATCAGGGGAGTATTTGCCGCATATGGAAAAGTTCTCATATTTCTTGCTTGCCTCTCTTTTAGCCGCAGTCATAGCTATTACGGCCTCCGGCTGCGCCGGGCCCGTGAAAAATCTGAAGCAGATGAAGTCGGCAACGGAAAACCTGCAGGCTATTATACAATCCAAGCTGTTGAACCTGGACAATGCGGTTGCGGATGCCGCTGAAAAAATAGCCAAAAGCGGGCTGCAGGGTGAAGAGACGAGGGGCATATTGAACGGCCTCTGCAGGAAATACCCCTACCTGACGGACTGCTCTGCCTCCGACCCTCAGGGAAAGATGATCACTGTGGCGCCCGAGGCATACCGCCGCTACGAGGGGACGGAGACCGCTACCACGGAAGCTTCAAAGAAGTTCTTTGCGGATTTCGCTGAAAACAGGAAGCCGATGCTGAGCAATGTCTTCAGGGCGGTTGAGGGGATCGACGCCGTGGTGCTGGTCCGGCCTGTTATTACTGAGGATGGTGAGCTGCTGGGCACGGTCAGCGCCCTGTTCAAACCGGGGGACCTGCTGGACGGCACCATCGCTCCCGCCGCAGAAGTGAGGGCCATGAAGGTCAACGTCGCTCAGACCGACGGACTGACAATTTACTGCTCCAACGGAATTGAGACCGGAAAGAACCTGCTGACAGACCAGCGTTATAAAGATTATCCCGAGCTGGTGGCGATGGGTGAGAAGATGGTCGCGCAGAGGACCGGCTCGGCTGAATATACTTTTATCAGCGATGCGACAGGTAAGCCTGTAATAAAAATCGCCTTCTGGACCACCATAGGATTACACGATACGGAGTGGCGGCTGGTATCGATCGCTGAACTGGAAGACTGATGTTACAGCCTGTTATAAAGAGCGATGGGAGGCAGCTATGTTCAATGCGATTACAGATATACCGGGTATCAGTGTCGGTCATTACACCGATTTAACAGCTGCAACGGGATGCACCGTGGTCCTCTGCGAGGCGGGCGCAGTGGCAGGTGTAGATGTCAGGGGAGGCGCTCCGGGCACCAGGGATACAGACCTGCTCAATCCGATAAATGTGGTTGAAAAGATACATGCCGTCCTGTTGAGCGGTGGCAGCGCCTTCGGACTGAATGCTATAGGCGGTGTACAGCACTTTCTGGAAGAAAAGGGAGTAGGATATGAAATGGCCGGCGTAAGGGTACCGATCGTGCCGGGAGCAGTGGTTTTCGACCTGGATATTGGCAACGCCACAATCCGGCCGGGTGTACCTGAAGGGTATCAGGCATGCAGGGATGCAACTTCAGGCCCGGTTGCCGAAGGCTGCGTGGGCGCCGGCACCGGGGCCATGATCGGACAGCTCAAAGGCAAGAGATGCGCAATGAAGAGCGGCCTGGGCACCGCCAGCATAAAATTCTATGGCGAAATAGTTGTTGCTGCCCTGTTTGTTGTGAATGCTCTGGGCGATATTGTTGACCCGACAGGCGGACGGATTATCGCGGGAATCCGGCGTGAGGATGGCAAAGGTCCTGATAATACCATAGAGTTGATGAAACAGGGATATACATTTCTGGCAGAGCCCGGCCGTAATACGGTAGTTGGAGTTGTGGCCACGAATGCAGCCCTGACTAAAGCACAGGCTGCCAAGGTCGCCGGGATGGCGCATGACGGTCTGGCCCGCTCAATTAATCCTTCGCATAGCATGCACGATGGGGATACGATCTTTGCGCTTTCCCTGGGCGACCGGGCGAGTGATGTCACTTCAGTGGGATCAATGGCCGCCGAGGTAACCAGGATGGCTATAATCAATGCGGTAAAAAAGGCTACCAGCCTTGATGGAGTCCCCTGTATCAAAGATCTTCCGTATTGAAGTTGCGCTGATATTCAGGCGTTTCTTTTGCGGGTCATCAGTACAAGGAACACAATCAATGCCAGCAGGGCGCAGACAGCATCCATTACAGCGTACAACATATCGCCTGCCATGAAGCTGTTGATTCCGAACAGGATGCAGGCAATAACATACGTTGCGGGCAGGAAAACATTGATATTTCGGGTCTTTTTAATCAAGGTCTCGTACAATTGAAATAACCAACCTATTATTGTGAAAATAAGCCCCGCTAAATACATAACGTCTCATTCCTCCTTATAGCTGTTTGAATATACTATCGCGCCTCGTTATTAACAGGGTGCCTTTTTACGGGCTGATAATATTGAACATGGGATCGTAGCTATCCATCATTCCCATCAGATCGAGTATCTTTAAAGCATCTCCTTCAATAGTTACTTTTCCGGCTAAAATCTCCTTGGGAAACGTAGTCTCACCTGCCAGTACAGAGATCAATGTAGCACGTGACAGATTCAATGTGGCATCGGCCCTGTTCGATAGTCGGCCCGATGTGTAAGTCAACGCCGAGTTTTCAAGGTTAAGGACATATTTGTCGCCGGTATCAGTGAAATTCCAGTTGATTACAATCTTTTTACCTTCGGCTTTGGGACCGTTAAGGCGGCTGCCCATCAAGTCGAAATACTGGGGTAGAGTTATACCTCTCACCATGTCGGGGCTGACGCTGCCCGCACCTATACTTTTACTCATCCCGGTGCGCAGTTCGGAGGCGCCCACCAGATAACAGTTACGCCACACGGTGGATTCAGCCTGGTAAGCGAGTTGCTCCATCGCGTCAGCCTCCAGGTTACGCGCCTCCTGATTGTCGGGGTAAGCGAAGACAACCTGGTTCATTACCTGCGCTACCCAACGGTAATCACCGTTGGCATAATCAACTTTTGCCCTGTCGATAACGGCCTGGGGACCGCCCATGTATTCGACATATTTCTTGCTGGCCTCAACCGGCGGTAACGGATTGAGGTTTGCCGGGTTGCCGTCGTAGAAACCGAGATATTTCTGGTAGACGGCCCTTACATTGAAGCTCAGCGTCCCGTAGTAG
Organism: Dehalococcoidia bacterium; assembly: GCA_041653995.1. Lineage (NCBI taxonomy): Bacteria > Bacillati > Chloroflexota > Dehalococcoidia > Dehalococcoidia bacterium. Next base: position 105,390 of record JBAZEK010000002.1, on the reverse strand, counting down.
TCGCGAACATCCCATCCTTTAGCCAGGCTTTCCGGCAGTTTGATCATTTCGGCTATTTCATTGGGCGTATAGCCATGGTTCAGCAGCCTGAGCGTCTGATCATGAGTATATTTATACAGGTCACGTTGCTGTTTGAGATAGCCGACTATTTTATCGTTGCCCCAGCACGGCCACTGCTGTGAGGCGAACATCACGTCGGTCTTATCACCATACAACTCGATCATCTCATTAATAGCCTTGGCCCACGCATTGGCATCGCGAACCTCCGCGCCTCGCGGGGTCAGCAAATTATGGTTACTCTGGCTTGCGATCTCGGCTGTATCAAGCGCCCGCAGCTGTGGGAAGTATATGGTCATCGCGGCCGGCGCCTCGGTGCCTGAGACTATCTGGAATTCCATTTCCACTCCGTCAAGGAACAGCTTTTCGCCTGTAGCTTTAATTTCCTTGTTGGGTCCGATCAGCGCCATTGTGCCAACGGGTAAGGCTTTGCCGCCTCCACTATCCACCTGCCCTCCGGCATTCCTGGGCAGATAGACACCGAACTGGTACTGCGCGCGGCGGCTCATGGCGTTGCCGGCCAGGATATTCTCACTTATGGCATAATCGAGGAAACCTTCAGGCGCTATAATCTGAACGCTGCCGGATTTTGCATCTTCGTCCGAAATAATGCCTTTGATTCCGGCGAAATGATCGATATGGCTGTGGGTATAGATAATGGCTGCCACCGGTTTTACTCCGCGCTCCCGGTAATACAGGTCAAGCATGGCTTTGGCAGTCTCAGCGCTCATCCCCACATCGATAATAATGATCTTGCTGTCACCTTCGACAATAGTCATATTGTTTATATCAAACCCTCTTACCTGGTAGATGCGGTCCGTCACCTTGTAAAGGCCGTTGTTCAAATTGAGTTGAGAATGTCGCCAGAGCAGGGGATTAACGGTCGCGGGTATCTCTGTTTGTTTTTCGAAATCGTAGTCGGGCATGGACCACGCTATGCCGCCGGCAGCGTTTTCAATGACGAGGTCCGGCACGGTGGCGATGAATCCGCGTTGTGCGTCTTCAAACTCTTCCCGATCGGCGAAATCAAACTGGTTTTTTACTTCCTCGTTGGCTTTGATAGTCCATTCCGACGCCCCAGCCTGTGTCCCTAAAGAGATCTCTGGAGTCGCAGCTTTGTCGGGGGCTTTCTCGCAGGCGGAAAATGCGGGCAGCATGATTCCGATTATGACGAAAACAGCCGCGATTACAGTTGCCGGACGTTTGATCAAACCCATGATTACCTTACCTCCTGCCCAAAATGATTGTGATGTGACGCCATGTTGTTAACGAAAAAAAGATGGGGTGAGTGGAGGGATTCGAACCCTCGATATCCAGGGCCACAACCTGGCGCCTTAGGCCTCTGGGCCACACTCACCACAACGGGAGAGATTATACCTAATGAAAGGGGTTTTTACCAATTTAATAAGATTAGCCCGTTGAACTCGTACTAATGAATTGTTACATCGTCATTGCGAGGAGCATGGCGACGAAGCAATCTTGTGCATGATTGCGGGTACACAGGATTGCCGCGCTTCGCTCGCAACGACGTAGAGGATAACGCCTGGCAATTAAGAATTATTAACGTCTGTTATTCCGATAAATAATGACCTGTATCGAAAGGCCAAAGAGAATGGTGAAAACGAGCGCGACCAGCAGGCCGTTAGTAGTATTATCCGGTGGTATGGCTGAAGTTGAAACCGTCGGCTCTGCGGCCGTGTTGAATGAGAACACGGGGCTGCTGTCGCCCGGCACCGGTTTGAGCGGTGTGACCTGCCAGAAATATGCCGTCGCGTACTCCAGCCGCCAGGGCAGTTTGAAGGCCGCTGCATCGACTGTCTGGTCGATCACGGGCTGGCCCAGGTCCGGGTCTCCGGCAAGCACGAATCGGTAGCCGGTTGTTCCCTGCGTTGGAGACCAGGAGAAGCTGAGCGGATAAGGCGGGACCTCGCAGGCGTTGTGGCAGGGTTGCAGCGACTCTATGCCTGTATAGGAAGGCGCGGAGACCGGATAGCCGGGTCGGACGCTGAAGCTGAAGGCGGGTGACCAGCGGCTGCGTATGACCTGGCCGGTGGCCGCCCTCCTCACCCTCACACGCCAGAAATAATCCTGCCCGGCGGCGGGCAGCACGCCCGGCCTGATATAGTACGCGGGGTAAAGCGAGTTCTCCGGCACGAAGAAGGGGTTCGTCACCGGTTCCGCCTCGCTAACCGCCAGGTCGAACCATTTGTCCTTGCCCACCTCCACCTGGTAAGCGTCGGCCAGCGACAGCTGCTCCCACCTGAGGTCGACCTGTGCGTTGCGGCCGGTCACGGGATCGCAATAAACCAGGCTGTTGCCTTTGGGTGAGATCAGCCAGGGCGAACGGTTGGCCAGCGTGTCCCTGAACGCCCATAGAAGGCCCGTACCCAAAGCGCAATCGTAATCGCGCGCATCGAACGCCCACAGAGCATCGTCTGCATACACCAGCGAGATCGGCTCCAGTCGGAAGACGACGCCTGCAGAAAGGCCGGTCGACAGGCTGTCCCAGAATATACCGTCCTTGGGTATGCCGCCGCGCGAGTAGGTCGTCCTCGATACCCCTGTTACATCGTTGGTCTGGCTGAAGGCGGCGTAATACATGCCCCGCACCGCTATCGCCTGTCCGTAATAGCTGTTATCGGGCGGCGCCATATCGTCCCAGCGGTTGCTGTTACCCACGGTCCAGCGGTACAGCCCTCCCGCATCGTCGGCCAGATAAATCAGGTGGTTATCCTGGAACTCCTCGTCGAAAGCCACATGACGGTTGCCGTTGCTGTATGCCGGCTCGGTTATCAGTTCCCAATCCTCACCGCTATTCAGCGAGTATGATACGGGACACAGCCTGCCCAGCGCCGCGCCGGCCACGACGCTGCCGTCCTGCACGACGATATTATGGGCGGACAGCAGGCCCGTATCCCGTATTTTGTCCCAGACCCATCCTATCGTTTCGTACCTGCCCCGCCTGATAAGCGCATCGGCCTGTATCACATAGAGCTCGTCGCTGCTCCCTGCCGCCATGTCCTGTAAATAAACTCCCGGCAGACAATCGCGCCAGGTCTGCCCGCTGTCCCGCGACTGAATGATGTGCGTACTGCCCTGATTGCCCAGGAATACAACCGATCCGTTCTCTTCGTCCGGCGCCGGCCTGAGCAGCGGCGCGCTGAAGTCCAGGCAGGCTATTCTTTGCCAGGCCTCTCCTATCACGGGGGTACGGCTGCGCCAGGTGCCGCCCAGCCCGTTATCGTTGACCGACGATATGTAAACGGTTTTGCCGTCTTCGGCTACGGCCAGCGCGCGGTAGCGGTTGATCTGCGTGTCGATCAGGCTCAACTGGTTCCAGGAGACGCCGTCGTCCCGGCTGAGCGAGAAGGCGGTCTCGTCCAGCGGGGACGAGGCCCAGGTCGCGCCGTTGATGTCGGCCCATTGAGCCGGGCTGCTGCGGTTGCCCGAGCCTGTCCCCGCGAAGGCTGCTGATCCATCATCAGTCCAGGCGACCTGCGCGTTGCCGAAGCCTGTATTGTAACCGCCGGTAGGCGGCTTGAGCGGCTTGATCCAGGTGCTGCAGTTTGCCAGTGGGTCGGCCGTGAACCAGACCTGCGCCTCCCCGGTGACACTGTTGGATTCAACACATCCCGACAGCAGCTTGCCGGATGTAGTCGATCCGCTGTAGGCGATGGAGCTGACGCGCGGCTTCCCTGCCGGAAGATTGAGACGGGTGATGATGGTATCGTTGACACGATAGACGTCGTCCAGCGGCCGCGACGTGCCGGCGGCGGCGCCGTTGGAATCGCAGGCGGCGAATATGACGCGTTTCTCGCCGGAGCAGCCGTTGAAATCATCCGGCAGGGCCAGACTACCGGTTATAATCCTGTCTTTGCCGCTGAACGAGGCGCCGGCCTGGTCCGGCGTGCACAACTCGACGGGATAGCCCGGCGCCGTGTTCCAGAAGCATGCGTTGGCGCCGGTATCGCGCATGCCCAGATTGATATAAGTACGCTGTGTGGTGCATGCGATTATAACCAGCGCCGCGTCCTCTTCGTAGGAGGGAGAGGGCTGTAAGGCGAGTATGTCCCCGCCCGCGAAGCCCTGCGCCTGCCAGCCCGCCAGGCCGGGGCAGCGCAGCACGTAAATCTCACCCTGTGCGAAGATGCCTGCCGGGGTGCGGCTGGCCACGATGATATCGTTAACCCGCGTCTCGCGATAGTCGTAAGAATGCGTTATTGCGATACAGCCTATCTGCTCATCGGGGCCGTACAGGAATGGGATGGCCCCGCAGTAGGTCCATATTGTGCCGCCATCCTCGCTGTAATAGACCTCCCTGCGGCGGTCGCCCGCTGCGTTCATGCAGACGGCAGCCACAAGGTCGGTATTATCGGGAGCAACTGCCAGTGCCGCCACCGGGAAAACCGGCGCGGGCGGACTGGATGTCCTGGCCAGCCACTGCGTGGGACGCTGGCTCCAGGATATGCCGCCGTCTCCGCTACGCCAGATGCCCGCATTGGCAACCAGGCCCGAGCTGGAGTTGGGTATATCCAGCATATAAATGATCATGCCGCCGCGCGAGACGGACAGAGCATTTATCTCGCTGAGGAATCGTATGTCGTTGCGCTGGGGGTAGCCGCCGGGTGTATCGATGGTTCCCCATTTGAGGACACAGGAGGACGGCGTGGCCGCTTGAATCAGGTGAGGATGAGAGAGCGGTGTTATCAGCGCTAAGGCTGCAGCGAGGATGATAACGCGGAGGCAGTGCCCCGGACTTACTTTCCCCGGATGAAGGACGGTTCTATCCACGCCTCACTTCCCTTCCTCCACAGCTCGCCGGACTCAACTCTGAAGATGAGCTCGAAATTGCGATCGGCCGGATCTCCCGGCTCGGCTTTATGATTCTCTATTTTATACATTCGCCGAAAATGCGCTCAAAACAGTTATTTGACATGTCGCTTTCAATGCAGGAGTCCTCGCTGTTAACGCACACCCGCATGGTTATCGGATCGCAGGCGGCGCCATAGCCGCCGATATAGTTGAAGCGAGGCGAGAAATGGTGCTGCTGAAAAGCCTCCGCACGCTCCTCACCGACCTTTAGCGGCGCCATATAATCCTGCGATATCTCCAGATCGTTTTTGTACAGCCGGGTTACGGTTGCACAGGAGGCCAGGTTGCCTGTGTTTTTCACGCGATAAGCAAGGATATTGCCGCTGGTCCATATCTCCGTGACCTGCAGGTCCGGCTTCTCCTTGATCACAGGTGTAACTACCACATTCAGTCTGCTGGAGCTAACGCCCCCGCGGTTTATGGCGTACAAAGTGTAGGCGGTATCCTCATCTGGAGTGACGGACACGCTACCCTCCGCGTCCACAGCCCCGGGCAGCGGTCGGATATCGATCCTGGACGCATTTGAGACCTTCCAGCCAAGCTGCACGGGCTGACCGGCGATCGTTCTGGACGGGATGGCGGAGAAAGATGCTATTTGCGGCAGCGGCAGCGAAACATCGCGCAGTATGGAGAAGCCGGCGCTGGCGCCGGGCCTGCCGTCGATATATAGATCAACCCGGTAATCGCCTCTCATAAAGCCTCCCGCAGGCGCCGGCAGTGTGAATCCAGCATAGCAGTCCGTGCCGCAGACGGTACGATCCTGCAATATAAGCGGCCCGGCCTCTTTGGGCACCTGTCCCCTGACATAGACCCAGTCTGCCGTAACGGAAGTATTTTCACTCACACCGGTGATCTTTACCGAGCAGCAGACCTGCGGGCTGTCCACGTAGAACTCGCTTTTTACGTCGAGCGGGCGGTAATCAGACGACAATCCCGTTGAAAGCGTGAACTCCGACAGCGAAGGAGAAGAAGCGGATATGCCCGCGCAGGACAAAATCAGCAGAATCGGGACCGCGATTGATATCAGGGCAAAGGATGATTTTATACGAAGCATCGCAAGATTATATCACATATTACATATTATAGTTGATATCTCAGCTACATTATCGGTTTGAGCGCCCAAAGTACCTCCTGGTCATATAGACGATCCAGGTCCAGTGTGTGATTATATGTGTGCTGAAGAAAACCAGCAACCCGACGGCCAGCCACTGGTGCACCTGTATCCAGGTGCGTCGATCGAAGAGGACGGTTGTGCCCGCCGCAGTGCCCTCGGGAAGTGCGAACCACAGGATGAACCCCGACACAACCAGCAGGAGCAGTATAACTCCTTCGATAGCGTCGAGTATGTAATGCATGGTGGCCTTGCGCATGTGTACCTCCGGGTATCAGGGCTTAAATTTATTATAGCTCGGACAACGACTGCCGATAATGCAGTTGCCGCAGAGCGGGCGCTGCGCTTTGCAGGTCCTGCGTCCGTGCTCGATCATCAATACGTGGCAGCGGTAGATGTCCGACGGACGCACCAGGCGCTCCATCTCGAAATGGGCGGCGTCGGCCGTGGTTTTAGGCGCCAGCAGGCCCAACCTTACGGCCACGCGCAAAACATGTGTATCGACGGGAAAGGCCGGCATGCCGAGCGAGAAGAGCAGGACGCAGCTGGCCGTCTTCATACCCACGCCGGGCAGGCGCGTCAGCCAGGCCCGGGCCGCCCCGAGAGCCATATCCTTGAGAAAGCGCAGATCATAGCCTGACGTCTCCTTCTCAAGGCGCTGAAGCACACCCTGTATATATCCGGATTTCACCTCCGCCAGGCCCCCCGTTTTAATGGTCACCGCAATGCGCGCAGCCGGCGCATGCGCGACTTTGTCCCATCCGCCGAAAGCGGCAGTCAGCGATTTAAAAGCGCGCCGCGAATTCACGTCAGAGGTATTCTGCGACAGGATGGTCAGTATCAGTTCGTCCACGGGCTCCAGCCGGCGCCCGGGTGCGCGGTCTCCGTAGGCTGAGATAAGAAGCTTCAGTATTTTTTCGATTTTGTCCATGTCAGTTTTAGTAGGGGCGGGTTTTTAAACCCGACCGTAAATTTTCCGGGCGTACCTTCAGGTGCGCCCCTACGATTTAATCTGAACCCGTGCACAGTCTCACGACTATGTCTCTGTACACTTCTGTCCCTTTTTCCATGCTCTCGACGCCGATCTTCTCGTCGGTTCCGTGAATCGACTTTAAGTGCTCGGCCGGTATGACCGCCGGGCAGAAGCCGTACGAGGTCACTCCCTTCTTCCTGAAGAAGCGCGAGTCGGTGGTGCCCAGCATCAGGTATGGCGCTGCTATGGCGCCGGGATAGTGCTCCAGCAGCGCCGCTTCGATCGTTGCGTAGTCCTGCGTTTCCATAGTCGATTCATTGCCCTCGCCCTTCATGATGAATTCGATCTGTATCTCATCGTCGGCAAGCTGTTTTTTTATAAGGGCTACCCAACTATCGATATCCTGGCCAGGCAGCAGCCTGGTGTCGACTTCGGCCTCGGCATACGAGGGAATGACATTGACCTTGTTGCCGCTGTGCAGCGAGTTCAGGCTGACCGTGTTCCTCAGCATGGCGTTGATCTGCGGAACGGCCAGCAGGTCGTTCTCCTCTACGAGCTTTAAAAGCGTCTCGTCGCTGCCGTCCTCCATATAAGGCTTGAGGAAATCCCAGGCCTGCGACATGCGCCGGAAATACTCCGCCACGATGGGCGTCACCCTGGGCCTGCTTTTGTGCTCGAGCAGCCGGTTGACCGCCTCGCTCAGTCGCTCCAGAGGATTGAGGCCGTGGGGCGTGGAGCCGTGGCCGGGCAAACCCCGCCTTTTCAGTCTCATCCAGCAGGGACCTTTCTCCCCGGGGGAGATCATGGCCAGCAGCCGGTCAGGCACAATACCCTCAACCACGTAGCTGCCCTCGTTGAGCACCAGGGACGCGCCGAATTCCCGGGCATGCTCCCTCAGTAAATATTCCACGCCGCAGTCAGCGCCGGACTCCTCGTCGGCTGTGGCCAGGAAGACAAGATCACGGTTAAGCTGAAGTTTATGATGTCTTATATCCAGGAAGGCCAGCAGCTGCATAATGCCCAGGGACTTGGTATCGAGGGCGCCGCGGCCGCAGATATACCCGTCTATGATTTCGCCGCCAAAGGGATCGAAGCTCCATTCGTTTTTATCCGCCGCGATTACATCGGTATGGTGCAGAAGTATAAGGGGAGCCCTCTGTCCCGAACCTTTCAGCTCCGCCCGTATGGAGACGCGGCGGGGACGCGGCTCAAAGAGCCTGTAAGGTATGTCCTCAGCGGAGAAGATAGCTGCCAGGAAATTGGCCGCGAGGTGTTCGTTTCCCGGTGGATTGGATGTGTCCAGCCTTAAATAGCGGCTGAGCAGTTCGGCTGCGTTTAAATTCATATTTATGCTTCTCCGCGGTCTTTTCTTCCAGAGATTATACCCTATATGAAGCCGTTTCCGGTTGCCGTGCGCTCTTTGCGGCACCGCTTATAGCCCCGCCTCTATTATCGGCGGCTGAGTAGTTGATGCTATAATAATCAGGCATTACGATTGGAGGTAATAAAATGAGGCAATTTGCAGGCCAGGACGAGATCAAGGTTTTCTGCGGCAACGCCCACCCGACGCTCGCCAGCTCGGTCTGCGATTACCTTGGCATTCCGCTGGGCAAGATCGAGGTCTTCGAGTTCAGCAACGAGAACACATTCGTGCGGATCCTGGAGAACGTGCGCGAACGCGATGTGTTCATTATCCAGCCGATATGCTCACCGGTCAACAAGAACCTTGTAGAGCTGCTGATCATGCTGGATGCCTTTAAGCGCGCCTCAGCCGACCGCATCACGGCCGTTGTACCTTACTACGGCTACTCGCGTACCGATAAGAAAGACCAGCCGCGTGTCCCCATCACCGCGCGTCTGGTGGCGGACCTGCTCTGCACGGCCGGCGCCAACCGAATTCTTACGGTCGATCTACATGCGGCGCAGATCCAGGGCTTTTTCAACATCCCCGTGGACGAACTGACCGCCCTTTTCCTGGTCAGCGATTACTGGAGGAGCAAGAAGCTCAAGGACGTCGTGGTGGTCGCCACCGATATCGGCATCAGCAAGCGGGCGCGCGACCTGGCGGAAAAGCTCAATGTTCCGCTGGCCATTATCGAGAAAAGGCGCATGGGCAACGACGATACCACCGAGACGCTGAACATTATAGGTGAAGTTGAAGGCAAGCGCGCCATCACGGTGGACGACGAGATCGATACGGCCGGGTCGCTGGTCAGCGCTGTGGATACATTGCTGAAGGCCGGCGCAAAAGAAGTTTACGCCTGCTGCACGCACCCGGTGTTCTCCGGGCCGGCCATTGAACGCATCTCCAAGTCCAAGGTCAAGGAGGTCGTGGTGGCCGACACGATCCCTTTAAATGGAAAGAAGAAGATAAGCAAAATCACCGTGCTGCCGATTGCGCCCCTGCTGGGCGAGGCCATACACCGCATACACACGGGAATGTCCGTCGGCGCCATGTTTGAAGATTAGGAAGGATTATGCCGAGCTGGTTAGGCAAACTGTTCGATTCCAACGAAAGAGAAATAAGCCGCTTCAAACCCCTGGTAAAGCAGATAAACGATCTGGAGCCGCAATTCCAGGGCCTTTCCGATGAAGAATTGAAGTATAAGACCGCGCAGTTCAGGCAGCGGCTGGCGGACGGCGAGACCCTGGATGGCCTGCTGCCCGAGGCTTTCGCTGCAGTGAGGGAGGCCTCTCGCCGCACCATCGGGTTGAGGCATTTCGATGTTCAGCTTATGGGCGGCATCGTGCTGCATGAGGGCAAGATCGCCGAGATGAAGACCGGCGAGGGCAAGACGCTGGTGGCTACGCTTCCGCTTTATCTTAATGCGCTGGAGGGCAAGGGCTGCCACCTGGTGACCGTCAACGATTACCTGGCCCGCCGCGACGCCTACTGGATGAGCCCTGTTTTCAGCGCCCTGGGAATCACCGTCGCCAGCATCTACCCTGTGCAGAGCGCCAGCGAACAGCTGCCGGCGCTGATTTACGACCCGGAATATGTTAACGAGAAGGACAGCCGCTGGCCGCATTTCCGTCCGGTGGCCCGCCGGGAAGCGTACGCGGCCGGTATAACCTACGGCACCAATAACGAGTTCGGCTTCGATTATCTGCGCGATAACATGGTGCTGGATATGTCTCAGAAAGTGCAGAGGCCGCTGAGCTATGCCATCGTGGACGAGGTGGACAACATACTCATCGACGAGGCGCGCACTCCGCTCATCATCAGCGGGCAAGCCGAGGAGGCTACACAGAAATACTATACCTTCGCAAGGCTGGTATCGCATCTGACTCCCGAAGACTATAAGATCGAGGAACGGGAGCGGCAGGTCTACCTGGCGGAATCGGGCATCAACCGCATGGAGGAGATGCTGCGCCGCGAGGGATTGCTTAAGGCGCCCAGCCTCTACGATCCTTCCAACTATCACCTCAGCACTTTCATGGACAACGCTCTCAAGGCGCAGGTGCTGTTCAGGCGCGATAAAGACTATATGCTCAAGAACGGCGAAGTAATCATCGTGGATGAGTTTACGGGCCGGTTGATGTTCGGCCGACGCTACTCGGAGGGCCTGCACCAGGCCATCGAGGCCAAGGAGAAGGTCAAGATACAGAAGGAGAGCATCACGCTGGCCACCATCACCTTCCAGAACTACTTCCGCCTTTACAGCAAGCTGGCCGGCATGACGGGCACCGCGGCCACCGAGGCCGAGGAGCTTTTCAAGATATATAAGCTCGATGTGGTGGTTATGCCCACCAACAGGCCTATGGTACGGGTGGACCATCAGGACTTGATCTACAAGGATGAAGACTCCAAGTTCAAGGCTATCGCCAACGAGATAGAGAAGCTTAGCAAAGAGGGTAAACCGGTTCTGGTCGGCACCGTCTCCATCGAAAAGTCCGAGCTTTTAGATGATCTGCTGATGCGTAGGGGTGTGAGGCACGAGATACTCAACGCCAAGTACCACGAGCGCGAGGCGGAGATCATCAAGCAGGCCGGCAGGGTGGGCGCCGTGACCGTGGCAACCAATATGGCGGGGCGCGGCGTGGACATCATACTGGGAGGCAAGCCGCCTCAGACGGAGGATTTCGAGGACGAGAAGGAGTTCCAGCGGAAATATAATGAGTGGAAGTTGGGACACGAAAAGGTGCTGGAACTCGGCGGGCTGCATGTCATCGGCACGGAGAGGCACGAGGCCCGGCGCATCGACAACCAGCTGCGCGGCCGCGCCGGACGCCAGGGCGACCCCGGGGCCTCGCAGTTCTTCGTCTCGCTCGAGGATGATATAGTCAAGCGATTCGGTGGGGACCGTGTTAAAAGCGTGATGGAATGGGCCGGCATGGACGAGAATACGTCGATCGAGCACCCCATGATCAGCAAGGCGATCGAGAACTCGCAGGTCAAGGTTGAAGCCTTCCACTTCGACATCCGCAAGCATCTGGTCGACTACGACAACGTGGTCAACAGGCACAGGGAAGTCATCTACGGTGAGCGCGACAAGATACTGTCGGGGGCCGATCTCAAGGCCAATATTCAGGAGCTGGTCGAGAAGCAGATCGAACAGATAGTAAATACTTATTGCCATGGCTACGATGCGCCGGATCTGGAGGGCATTTTGAGGGAGGTCACGGAGATGCTGCCTCTGCCCGAAAACGTGGCGGACATGCAGATGGATAAACTGGGCAAGAAGCAGATCACCGAGAGGTTGATCGACTATAGCCGCCAGGTATACGAGCTCAGGGAGAAAAGCCAGGGGCCGGAGCAGATGAGATTACTTGAGCGCCTGGTAATGCTCAGGGTGATCGACGACCACTGGAAGGAACATCTGACCGCCATGGACCACCTGCGCCAGAGCGTGGGCCTGCAGTCGGTCAGGCAGATCGACCCGCTGGTCGTATATAAGAAAGAGGGAGGGGCTTATTTCGATAGCCTGATGGCCGGCATACAGCACGATATCGTGCATACTATATTCAAGGTCAGCATCGAGAAAAAAGAGCTGCCGGCGCGCAGGCCCTCTGCTGTTCCCGGCCAGAAGGTCGGCCGCAATGACCCCTGCCCCTGCGGCTCAGGCAAGAAATACAAGCACTGCCACGGAAAGTAGGCCGCCCCTGTAGCTTCGCACCCCCTTCATTGCGCCATCCTCGGGCGGGTTTAAAAACCCGCCCTACATTAATCCACGTATAGGGGCGTACCTTCAGGTGCGCCCGCCAATTCTCCTCAATTGGCTTTCTGCTTCTTGGCCTCTTCTTCCTGCAGTATGCGTCGCATGATCTTGCCGACCATCGACTTGGGCAATTCGGTCCTGAACTCTACATGCTTCGGCACTTTGTAGGCGGTCAGGCGTTCTTTGCAGAAAGCCTGAATTTCCTGTGCGGTGCTTGTCTGGTCCGGCTTCAGAACGATCCAGGCTTTGACGGCCTCGCCCTGTACGTCGTCCCTGACTCCGGCTACGCTGACCTCCAGCACCGCCGGATGCTGAGTGATCACCTCTTCCACTTCGCCCGGGTATACCTGGTGGCCGCTGGGTTTGATCAGCTCCTTCTTGCGGGAGGTGATAAATAGATATCCGTCCTCGTCCAGGTGGCCGATATCTCCGGTAAACTGCCAATCGCCGCGGAACATCTCGGCGGTGGCCTCTGGGTGGTTCCAGTAACCCTGCATCAGGTGCGGGGCTTTCACGATGATCTCGCCGTCCTCGCCCGTCTTCAGCTCCTGTGTTCCCGTGTCGATATCGACGATCTTCATCTCCACATCCGGCGTGGGCATGCCCACCGAGCCCTCCTTCCATTTCCCCACGACCGGACCCATGACCAGTATGCCGGATTCGCTCAGGCCGTAGGCCTCTACGATCTTGCCCCCGGTCAGGGCCTCCCAGCTTTTCTTGGTCTCCACCAGCAGCGGCGCCGCGGCGGTGATGCACATCTTGAGATTGCTGAAATCCATCTTGCCCGACTTTACATCTGGATGGTTCATAAGGGCGATAAAGAGCGTGGCCACCCCCGGGAAGAAGGTCGGCCTGGTCTTTTTAAAGGTGGCCAGCAGGTCCTTGATGTCGCGCGGATTGGGTATCAAGACAATGGGTACCGGCGGATTCACGATGGTCGAGATGAGTATCCAGTTGCCCGCGCCATGGAAGATGGGCATCAATAAAACAGCCTTATCGACCCAGCCCTTCAGGATAGGCGAGCACCAGGCGCGGATCTGCATTGCGTTCATGACAATGCCCTGATGAGAGTGCATAACACCCTTGGGTGAGCCTGTTGTGCCTCCGCTGAAAAGTATCAGCGCGGTATCCCTGGGGCCTACCATAACAGGCGGGAGAGCTGTGCCGGCATATTTGCGCATGATGTCCTGCAGCCAGAGGTCCCCCGGCTGCAGCTCGATCCGGTGCCCCCCTTTCTTCTCCATCAGCAGGGTGAACATGGTTCGCATGAACGGGCTCAGGTATTCCTTGATGGAGGTGGCTATGATCGTTTTCACATTTGTTTTCGATTGGACTTTCTTAACCTGGCTATAGAACGGTGTCAGCACGATAACGGTCTCGGCGCCGCAGTCCTTGAGCGCATGAACCAACTCTTCCTCGGAGTACAGGGGATTGACCTGTGCCGTGATGCCGCCCGCCCTCCATACGGCAAACTGGCCGATGATTATCTGCGGGCAGTTAGGCATGATCAGCGCAACACGGTCGCCCTTCTTGACACCCGTGCCGATCAGCGCCTTCGCCAGTATATCCACATACTCCGCAAACTGCCGGTAGGATATGGTATTGCCTTTGAACCAGATCATCATATGATCCGGGTTCTGCCTGGCGTTCTCCTTGATGACTTCGAGCAGCGTGATATCGGGATAGGGTTGCAGGCTGTGGGCTACACCTTCATCGTAGTTGTTTAACCAGGGATAATCGGCCACTGCTTACCTCCTCGTCATGTTATTGCCGCCTGGGATTGAATCAGGCATCGATTATACCATGAATACGGGATACACGTGGTAAAATAATCGTTGTGAAAAACGCTGAAATAGCCACGGTTTTCGATAATATAGCCGACCTGCTGGAGCTCAAGGGCGAAAACAGGTTCAAAATACGTGCCTATGCGCGCGCCGCCGAGACCATCAGGCACCTGCCCGAGGAGATGGAATTGATGCATGAGGAGGGCAGGGATTTCCGGGACGTCGCGGGCATCGGCGACGCCATCGCGGCCAAGTCGGTGGAGCTTATCACCACAGGCCGGCTGAGGTTTTACGAGGAGCTGAAGGCCAGCCTGCCCGAGGGCTTCATCAACCTGATGGACATACCCGGCATCGGTCCCAGGACCGCGTACAAGCTGGCTACCGAACTGAGTGTGGGAACCGTTGACCAGCTTGAGGCGGCCATCAGGGACGGCAGGGTGGCCGGGCTGGAAAGGATGGGAGACAAGACGGCCGCCAATATACTGCGCGCCATCGAAGCATTCAGGCGCAAAGACAGGCGCATCCCCCTGGGAGAAGCCCTGCCTGTGGTCGAGGAGGTATTAGGCGCATTGCAAGCCGTGCCGGGCGTGCTCAACCTCACGCCTGCCGGCAGCCTGCGCAGGTTTACGGAGACCGTGGGCGACATCGATCTGATGGGCACCGCCGATGATTCCGAGGCAGTTATCAGGGCTTTTGTATCTTTACCGCAGGTGAGGGAGGTGCTGGCGCAGGGACCCACCAAGGCCAGCGTGATCCTGCCGGGCGGGCTGCAGGCCGACCTGCGTATGGTGGAGCATGCGGATTTTGGATCGCTGCTGCAGCATTTCACGGGTAGCAAGCAGCATAATGTCACGCTGCGCACCTGGGCGCAAAAGAAGGGATTCAGCCTCAGTGAGTACGGCATCACGGATATCAAGACCGGCAGAGTGGAGAGGTTTGCACGTGAAGACTCTTTCTACGCTTACCTCGGTTTGCAGTATATCCCTCCCGAGATCAGGGAGGATATGGGCGAAATCGACCTTGCGGAGAGAAAGGCTATTCCCGATCTGATCGAGCAAAAGGATTTAAAAGGTGATTTTCACACGCATACCATCGGCAGCGACGGCATAGATACCATCGAAGCTATGGCGGCTGCGGCCGGAGAGCTGGGTTACCAGTACATGGCCATCACCGATCACTCCAGCGGACGCAATATCGGCAGCGACAGGAAGCTGGACCGGGTCGCCAGGCAGACGGAGGAGATAAAAAGGCTGAACGCCTCAGGCAGCGGGCCGTATCTGCTCAACGGAGTCGAGGTGGACATAAAGGCGGACGGCAGCCTGGACCTTCCCGACGATATTCTGGCTGAGATGGATATCGTGATAGCCTCGGTGCATTCGTCCTTCATGCAGGCCAGGGACGTGATGACACGCCGTATAATAGGCGCGATCGAGCATCCTCACGTCGATATGATAGCCCACCCCACCTGCCGCAAGATAGGGGAGCGCGAGCCGGTGGATGTAGACCTGGAGGCCGTATACAGCGCCGCCGTAAAACACGGCAAAGCTCTGGAGATAAATGCCATCCCCGACCGGCTGGACCTCAAGGACATTCATGCCTATCGTGCGCGCGAGCTGGGGGTGACCCTGGCCATCGGCACCGACGCCCATGCCGTATACCATCTCGGTTTCATGAAGTTCGGCATCGGCGTGGCCCGCCGGGCATGGTGCCGGTCCAGCGATATTTTAAATACCAGACCTTTGAATGAGGTGCTGGCTTTCCTGCACAGGAGCCGTGCATGACAAAGGTAAAATGCGATGAAGAGAATGCATCAGGATAATGACCGGGCCCGGAGTGCGGCGGCCCTGGCGGGCGATGCGCGCGCCATACAACATCTCAAAGACCAGGTTAAAGCCGGCAGGAACTGGTATACCGTGCTGCTCGAGGCCATTGCCATGTGGCGCAGCACGGAGGAGGAATACAAGGGGGAGCATTACCTCTACCTGGTGGGAGGAGAGGCATTCGACTGGCTGCGCCTGGCCGAGCGGCTTTGTGACGAGATAAGCGGTTCGATACCCGAAGATGAGTTGAACGGTCTGCTCTTCTTCGACCGGCCCCCGGTTAAGATGAGCGAGCAGGAATTCAAGGCGGCGCTGGGGCCGGCCAAATATCGAGCCTATTTAAATTACCTTTACGGCGTTCTGATTGAGCAGGCTTTACTGCTGGCAACCATCTATGAGGTCAGGAAGGCCAGCATCGTACCTCTCGGCCCCGAAGAAGAGGCCGCCAGGGCATATAAAAGAATCTACAGGGCTGAGCTGAACGACCTGTTAAACAGCTTCCAGAAAGAGATGAGGTATTCGCACCGCAAATCTCTGACACTGACCGAGCTCAAGGAGTTCACCTACTGGCTCTTCCGCTACAGGGTAAAGACCAGCGAGAAATCGAGGGTGGCCAGCGACACCAAGAAAGCGCTGCTGCTGATGTATCGCAGGATGTCCAACCGCAAGCTTTAGCCGAGCTGCTGAAGCTCGGCCTTCATGCGCGCAAGTTTGTCCGTGTACTCCCTTAAACGCGCTCTCTCTTTCTCTATCACCGCTGCCGGAGCTTTGGAGGTGAACTGGGCGTCCTCCAGCCTCTGTGTGAGGCGCGCTATCTCGCGCTCCAGCACGGCCATCTCTTTAGAAAGCCGGGCTTTCTCCGCTTCTATGTCCACCATTCCTTCCAGCGGGATGACCACGTCGGCATTCCTTAAATTTAATACGACCGCCTTTTCATTGGTGGAAGGTCGTTTTTCCATGGGCTGGATATCTATCGTCGCTTTTGATAGTTTTCCTATGATATTGGACCTCAATCCTATTGATGTAGAAAAGGTCGCCATATATGCACGTGCTTTTACCGGTTTGTTGATGTCAACTTTATATTCAGCACGCGTATTTCGAATTGCACGTATAATCTCAATCTCATTCTCAATCTGATTCTCAGCTTCCATGTCCAGTAGTTCTTGGTTTGCTGAGGGGTAAGGCGCGATGATAAGTGCGGGCGAATCGAGTGTTTCGCCGGGCAGCCGTTCCTTCAAGTTCTGCCAGAGCTCCTCCGTGATAAATGGCATAAAGGGATGCAGCAGACGCAGAGACTTTTCCAGCACATATACCAGCACGGCTATGGGAGAATCTTTAGCGCCCAGGCGCTGCTTGGCTATCTCGATATACCAGTCGCAGAACTCGCCCCACAGAAAGTCATGTATCTCCTTCTCGGCCTCTCCGAACTGGAAATCATGCATCAACCGGTCCACCTCACCTATCAGCCGGTTCAACCTTGATACTATCCAGCGGTCCTCGATCTCCTTTCGGCCTTTAGTTCCCGCTTCGGCGAAGGCCTTATTGGTGACCGGCTCAGCCTCGAGCGCCTTCAACACGAAGCGGCCGGCGTTCCACAGCTTATTGGCGAAATTGCGCCCGGCCTCGAGGCGGTGCTGCCCCATGTTGAGGTCGTTGCCGGGAGCGGTGCCCGTGGTCAACGCGAAACGCAGGGCATCGCAGCCGTACTGGTCGATGGCGGTCAACGGATTCAGTACGTTGCCTTTCATCTTGCTCATCTTCTCGCCCTTCTCATCGCGTATCAGTCCGTGAAGATAAACCGTGCGGAAGGGCACATCCCCCGCGTCCTCGATGCCCATCATGATCATGCGCGCCACCCAGAAAAAGAGGATATCGTAGCCCGTCTCCATGACGGAGGTGGGATAGAAATACTTGAGGTCATCGGTCTGGTCCGGCCATCCCAACGTGGAATGCGGCCAGAGGCCGGAGCTGAACCAGGTATCCAGCACATCGGGGTCCTGCTCGATCTCACTGCTGCCGCATTTGCCGCATTTAGCGGGTGTATCCACGGCAACCGTCATCTCTCCGCATTTATGGCAGTACCAGACGGGTATGCGGTGTCCCCACCACAGCTGGCGGCTGATACACCAGTCCCGTATATTCTCCATCCAGTTGAGATAGATTTTAATGAAGCGATCCGGGATGATCTTGATGCGGCCGTCCCTGACAGCCTCGATGGCCGGAGCAGCCAGTGGGGCGATCTTTACAAACCACTGCTTGCTGACCTCGGGCTCGATCACCGTTGAGCAGCGGAAGCAGTGGGGAATGGCATGCGAGTAAGGCTCGATCTTCTCCATCAGTCCGGCCTTCTCGAAATCTTCCACTATTTTTTTTCGCGCCTCGAACCTGTCCAGGCCGGCATAAGGGCCGGCGTTATCGTTCATGCTGGCGTCCGGATTGAGTATATGGATGACGGGCAGGCCGTGCCGCTGTGAGATATCGAAGTCCACAGGATCGTGGGCAGGGGTAACTTTGACCATGCCCGTGCCGAACTCCCTGTCTATAGCATCGTCGGCTATGATGGGGATCTCGCGCTTGATGAAGGGCAGGATGACTTTTTTACCGACCAGCGAGGTGTAGCGCCCGTCCTCGGGATTGACGGCTACGGCGGAGTCGCCCAGATAGGTCTCGGGGCGGGTAGTGGCCACCGTAATATGGCCGCTGCCGTCAGCATAGGGATACTTCATATGCCACATGTTGCTGACGAGGTCCTTGTTCTGCACCTCGAGGTCCGAGAGGGCCGTCCTGCACCTCGGGCACCAGTTGATAATGCGCTCGCCGCGGTAGATCAGCCCTTTGTCGTACAGGCGCACGAAGGCGGTCTTGACCGCCTTGACAGGGCCGTCGTCGAGGGTGAAACGTTCGCGCGACCAGTCGCAGGATGCGCCCAGCCTCTCGTGTTGGTGCGTGATGGCGCTGCGCGATTTGTTGGCCCAGGCCCAGGTGCGCTCCACAAATTTTTCGCGCCCTATCTGATGGCGGTCCAGGCCCTCTTTAGCCAGTTCCTTCTCGACAACCACCTGCGTGGCGATGCCGGCATGGTCCACGCCGGGGAGCCAGAGCGAAGGGTCGCCCTTCATCCTGTGCCAGCGTGTCATGATATCTTCGAGGGCTGCCGTCAGGGCATGACCAACGTGCAGTTCGCCGGTGACGTTGGGTGGAGGCATGATGATGGTGAAGGGCTTTTTCTTCGGGTCGATCTTCGGCTTGAAATAGCCGCCGTCCAGCCAGAATTTGTAGCGGATCTGCTCCACGTCTTTAGGTTCGTAGGCTTTAGGTATATCAGGCATGTTTAACCCCGCGTTTATTAAATATCCTCGTCGGCTTTGGGCAGCTTTAGTACCCAGTCGACGACCCGGTGAGCGACACCTATCAGCAGCCACGAGTAGACTGCAAGGTTGGGATTGATGAAAGCCAGCCCGATCGAAAGGGCGAACCAGCCCGGCGCAATCAGGTTTGTTATTATACCGCGTCTGACCCATGCCGGGCCAAGCTTTGCATCAATCAGCTTGCGGCGGGTTGCGTATATCCATAGCCCGGTGGCCGTGAAGCCGGCGCATGCCATGTTCGCAGCATAGAGAACGACGCTGGCTGTCTCCTCGAAATCGCTCAAAACGCTGGTGGAGAAGGGGATCAGCACGATGAACATGAGAAAGAGAAGGTTGAGCCAGAGCAATCCGGTATCGTACTTGCGGATAACGCGGAACTGGCGCACGTGGACAATCCAGTAAAGCCCGATAACCACGAAGCTGATGAGGAAAGCCAGGTACTTTGGCCAAAGCTCCAGCAGCGCCTGCGGCACCTCTGCCCTGGAGGTGCCGTAAGGTAGTACGATATTCATTATAAGCAGGGTTATGGCGAATGCGAATATACCGTCGCTTAAGGAAAGCAGGCGGCCGAGGATTTTTTCGTGGTCCGGGGAAATCCTTTCATTCGATTCCATGGTCAGGTTATCTTAGCACGCGGTTTTCTTGAATCTTTGCAGGTACTGACGGCCTCTATTTCAAAACTCCGCGCAGTTTATCAAGTACCCTGTCCGCCACCTCATCCTTGGGCATGAGGGGCAATTCATCGACCTTGCCCTTACTGTCGATGATGGTCACACGGTTGGTCTCTGTGCCGAAGCCGCAGTCCTTCTCGGTGATATCATTGGCCACGATAAAATCCAGGCCCTTTCTTTTGATTTTATCTCCGGCGTTGGCGATCAAATCCCGGCTTTCGGCGGCGAAACCGACGCGCACGAAATTGCCCGTGGCCTGGGCCAGTATATCGGGGGTTTTCTCCAGTTCAACCGTCAGCTCGCTCAGGTCCTGCCGCTTGATCTTATGTGAGGAGGCTTTAACCGGGCGGAAATCGGCCACGGCGGCGGCCATAATGAGCGCGTCGGCCTTTTTCACCGAGTCCTGAACGGCCTTTAACATCTCTGCAGCCGTCCTGATAGCAATGACCTTGACCCCGGGAGGCGTGGCAAGTGCGGTGGGGGCGCTGACAAGGGTTACCTCCGCTCCGCGATTGCGCGCAGCTTCAGCGACTGCATAGCCCATCTTGCCCGATGAGTGGTTGGTCAGGCAGCGTACGGGGTCCACCGGCTCCTGCGTACCACCCGCAGTGACCACTATATGTCTGCCCGCCAGGTCGCCCTTCCTGCCGAGCACCTGCAGGGTAATGCCGTATATCTCGTCCAGCGAGGTGAGGCGTCCCAGACCCATCTTGCCCGAAGCCAGCCTCCCACGCGCCGGGCCGACGAAGGTGAAGCCGCGCTTCATCAGCCTGGCCACGTTTTCCCGTGTGATCGCGTTGGACCACATGTTGTCGTTCATGGCCGGTGCGATGACGACGTGCGCCTTGGTGGCCAGTACGGTACAGGAGAGCATATCGTCGGCCATGCCGCAGGCGATCTTGGCTATGATATTGGCGGTCGCCGGCGCTATCAGGACGACATCGGCCGCCTCTGCCAGAGCGACATGCTCCACACTGAACTCGGAGGCAAGGTCCCACATGGTGGTGAACACCGGCCGCCCTGTGATATTGCGGAATGTAAGGGGTGAGATAAATTGCTGCGCCGATTCCGTCATAATGACGTCGACGCGGAAGCCCTCAGCGGTGAAACGGCTGGCAAGCTCAGCCGCCTTATATGCGGCGATGCTGCCGGTTACGCCCAGTACAATGGTTTTTATTTTATTTGCCATGTTTCTTTCCCGGGCGCACTCAAAGGTACGCCCCTACGTTTAAACTAATGATTAGTCCCGGTTCATATTATAAATCAGGCGGAGGCCGATTAGGGTAAGGTCCGGATTAACGACGTCTATGACAGCGGAGGCCTGCGGCGCCATGGTGGCGAAGCCGCCGGTGGCAACCACCTTGGCTTTCACCTCCAGTTCGGCCTGTATGCGCTGCACCAGTCCTTCTATCAGGCCTATATATCCGAACACTATGCCCGATTGCATGGCGGCCACAGAGTTGCGGCCGATGGCCTTCTTGGGTATGGCCAACTCGATTCTGGGCAGTACCGCCGTGCGGGTGAATAAAGCCTCGGTGGCGATGGCAATGCCCGGGGCGATGGCGCCTCCGATATAGCGGCCGTCTTTTGAAACGACATCGAACGTGGTGGCGGTGCCCATGTCGATTACGATGACCGGCCCTCCATACAGATTATGGGCTGCGACGGCGTTGACGATACGGTCGGGCCCTACCTCGCGCGGGTTGTCCATATCGATGCGGACGCCCGTCTTGACGCCGGCCTCTACAATGAGTGGTGCCTTCTTGAGGAAGCTCTTGCACACCTGTTCGAAGACGATCAGCATGGGAGGGACCACGCTGCAGATGACCACGTCCTTGATCTGCGGCCCGGTTACTCCCCGCCGTTCCATCAGGGACAGCATCAGATGAGCGTATTCGTCGGATGTGCGGTGGATGGCGGTGGAGACACGCCAGGTCGTCTTGATCTTATCCCCGTTAAAGACGCCGAACGTAACGTTGGTATTGCCTATATCGATCGCCAGCAGCATAGTAACTCATTATGACATAAATGAAGGTGTAAATCATCCCCTGCACCCACATTGTAGGGGCGTTGCTACAGATGCGCCGGGAAGAGCGGGCAGGTCTAAAGACCCGCCCCTGCAGCAAGTTCCCTGATTGCCTTCGGAAGGGCCGGCAGCAGATCTGTAGCAAGCATGCCCGCGTCACCCAGTTCAGCTCTCACCATCTCCCCCGCCGCTGCGTGCAGGTAAACTCCCAGAACGGCCGCATCTAACGACGGCATGCCCTGTCCGGCCAGTCCGGCGATGGCGCCTGCCAGTACGTCGCCCGTGCCTGCCGTGGCCAGTCCTGCGCTGGCATAGTCGCTTATGCGTACGCTGCCCGCGGGATCCGCGATGATGGTGTAGGCCCCTTTGAGCACGACGATCTTGCCCCAGTGCGCTGCGGCTTTGCGGCACATCTCCAGCCTGTTACCCTGCAGCTTCTCTATGGACAGTCCCATCAGCCTAGACATTTCGCCGGCATGGGGTGTGACGACCGTGCCGGCGGGAAGCTGCTTCCACCATCCATCCATGCCCGCAACGATATTGAGCGCATCGGCGTCAAGTATCAGCACGGGCGGTTTTTCCGGCAGGCCTGTCAGCACAGTTCGCACGAAATTCCTGGTATGAGGATGTTGTCCCAGGCCGCAGCCCATCAGAAGCACCCTGTAATACGGCAGTATGCTTAAAATAGCCGACGAAGCTTTTGCCGAGAGTGTTCCCTTTGTAGTTTCCGGCAGCGGCGCGTAAGTGACCTCGGTGAGCTTGGAAGCCAGTATCGGCTGCAGGCTTCTGGCGGTTGACAGCGTGACCACGCCCGCTCCGACGCGTGCGGCGCCCATGCAGGCCAGGTAGGCGGCTCCAATGTAGTTCTCCGATCCCACCACGGCAAGCACCCTGCCGAAAGTGCCCTTGTTGGCGCTGGCCGGTCGCGCCGGCAGGGCAGGCCGGGCCCATTCTGCGGTGATCAGCTCCGTTTTGATGTTCCGGCTCAACCTCTCGGGTATGCCGATGTCGGCGACTACCACCCTGCCCGCCATGCCTGCGCCCGGGAAGCTATACAGGCCGGGCTTGGGCAGGCCCAGCGTTACCGTAAGGTCTGCTTTGAGACAGCTCCGATCCACGGCGCCGCTATCTGCATTCATACCTGTTGGTATATCGATGGCCACCGTTATAAGCTGCGGCCGCCGCTGCTTCTCAAGGTTGATCATGTCAAGAATTTCTTTGAACCTGCCTTCGAGCGGCCGGGCGCGCCCTGTGCCCAGTATACCGTCGACCATCACCTCCGCCCTGGACAGGACGTTTTTCAGCTTTGCGTACCTGATGTCCTTATGCATAAAAGTCAGAGGTATGCCGTGTTGCCTGGCCAGGGCCAGGTTTTTATCTTCAAGCGATCTTTCGCTCAATAAATAGATACTTACATCAGATCCCCACTCGTGAAGGTACCTTGCTGCGACCAGGGCGTCGCCTCCGTTGTTGCCCGGACCGGCCAGCACGAGGACGATTCTCCCCGCCATATAATCCACGAAACCGCGTGTTTCCTCGGCCACAGCCCGCCCGGCGTTCTCCATGAGGAACGATGTAGCGATACCGGCATCGGCCGCCTTGCGGTCTATCGTCCTCATCTGATCGGAAGTTACGATCTTCATCGACTTACTCCTTGCGCCGGCGGCCGTTCCTCCGCGTCGAACTCAGCCATCTTCCTGTTCATCGCGGCCCAGTGCGTCCCGCGCCAGTAGATGCGTCCGCAGGAAGGGCATTGCATATACTGCTCCTGCAGGTCGTAAACCCTCGCCGGCACCGATCCTGTCACCTCGCTTTTATCCCTGCTGGAAAGCTCGGCGTTGCATTCCAGACAGCGGGTAAAAGGCCTGTAGTCCCGGTCTATGTTCAGCGCTGAAATGGCTGTACGCATCTGTGCTACAGGGTTATCTCCCGATACCAGCAAAGCCCTTACGCGGCCGCCGGCAACAGCCCGCCTTTTCATGAACTCGGTGTCGCGGGTGATAACGGTCCTGCCCTGCGCCAGCGCCAGTTTAACCATGCTCCCATCGTCAGGCCCGTTGAAGAAGATTGTGTCGTAGCCCATCATACGCAGCCATCTGGCGAGCTTGCCCGCATTGGCATCCACGATAAACCGCTGTTCCACGTTCCAATTAAATTTTAGGGCCTAATCAATCCGCCCGCAAGGGATTGAAATCGGTCCCATAGTCGTAAGTATCGAGGTTCTCGGCCTTCTTAAGATACCCGACCAGTGTATAGGTTAACGGCGTGGCCAGGATTTCATAACAGATTTTAAACAACCAGTGCCAGAGTATCATAGAAAAAATGAACGCGGGCGGCAGCACTCCCCAGAATCCGATAAGGAGTACAATGGCTGTATCGACTGCCTCACCAGCTACGGTTGATGCGATTGTGCGTGTCCACAGCCATTTCCCTTTGGTTAACATCTTCATGCGGGCCATAACGTAGGAATTCACAAATTCCCCGGCCAGGTAAGCGATAAAAGAGGCAATCAGGAAACGGGGAGTATTGCCCAGTATCCGTTCATAGGCGGCCTGCGCATCGAATACCGATGAGGCCGGCAGGATGCCCACCAGCCAGATGGCGCTGACCATCAGCAGGTTACAGAAAAAGCCCAGCCAGATGACGCGCCTGGCCTGGCTGTAACCGTATACCTCGGTCAACACATCCCCGAAGATGTAGCTGAGAGGGAAGATTACAACGGCAGCCGGGAGGGGGAGGCCGAAAACCTCGATCTGCTTAACGATCAGGATGTTGGAAGCCAGAAGACATGTGATGAAGAGCGCTGTGATGAAAACGAACCTGTACGAGTAAGACAATCCCCTGGTTGCTCCCATGCGCCTGCACCTAAATCCAGTTCTTGCGATGGAAGTACCATAACATCGCGCCCGCGGTGACCAGCATAAAACCGATGACTACGACGAAAGTGAGGAAGTCACCCGATCCGTTTCCGCCCGGCAGGTGAACATTCATCCCGTAGATGCTGGCAATCAGGGTGGCCGGCGCCATCATTGCCATGACGATGGTCAGCACCCGCATAACCTCCTGGATGCGATGCGAAGTGAGCCAGTTGCTGGTATCCGCCAGCCCGTCCACAACCTCCTTGCAGTCTTCCAGTCCGTCCCAGATCTTGCGTATATGGTCGGCTATATCGCCGAAATACACGTCCTGGTCTTCTTTAAAGAACGGATATTTCTCCTTTTCCAGCTCCTCCACAACGGCTATCTGAGGGTGGATAATGCGGCGGAATGAGATCAGGTCACGGCGGATCATGGAGATCTCTCTCACCGTCTCGGGAACGGCGCGTGAGAATATAAGGTCCTCGATCTTATCAACATTGTCCTCGATCCTGTCCAGGATTGGGAAACAGTAATTAACCAGGCGGTCCAGCAATTGATAGAAAAGGAAGCTGGCGCTGCGCCCCATGTATTTCTGGCGTACGTTTTCATCGATGAGACACTCGTTGAACAGCTTGGAGAGCGGCTTGAGGTCGCCCTTGTGGCTCGTGACCACGTAGTTCTCGCCTATGAAGATGTCAAGCTCGCTGGGCGTGGTCACGCGATTGGTCTTATCGAAAACGGGGAAGTGCAGGATCACAAACAGATATGATTCGTAGTCATCAATTTTGGGTCGCTGGTTGCGGCTGAGCACGTCGTCCAGCGCCAGTGTGTGAAAATGGAAGTTGTCGGAGAGATACTGGACCTCGCGCTCCGTGGCCTTTTCTATGTAATACCAGGTCAGTTTGCTGTTACAGCAGACCGAGTTGATATTATATGAGTCTGTCGAAGCTGTAATTTGCATCACTTTTTCCGGACGATTTTCCTGCTGCCCGTTTCCCGGGCGACAACTTGTTATTATAAATCTTCTGCGATTTTTATTACAGGCTATACTGCGGTCGACTTGTAATCGGAATTACAAACGGCTATATTGATTAACATGATGAGCGGAAAGAACAAGCAGATATCTGTAGGAAAAATCCGGGGGCTGCAGCAGATAGCGACGCCGTCGGGGCTGCTGGTTATGTGTGCCATGGACCACCGCTCCGGGCTTGTCTCAATGATGGAAGGCTCTCACCGTGAAGCCCCGGATTATGCTGAGATCGTTCAGATGAAGCTGGATATCTGCTCGGCGCTGGGGCCGCACTCCAGTGGAATATTACTCGATCCGGAATACGGGGCTGCTCAGTGTATAGCCGGCAGCGCTTTGCGAGGGCAGACAGGTCTGCTGGTAAGCATCGAGGCCACCGGATACCAGAAGGATCCAACTGGACGGCTTACCGCGTTGCTCAAGGACTGGGGTGTGGAGAAGATCAAGCGTATGGGCGCATCGGCGGTAAAGATACTGATCTACTACAGGCCTGATATCAGCAAACTGGCGAAGAAACAGCTCAAAATAATCGAGAGCGTTGCGGCAGACTGTATTAAATACGACATTCCGCTGCTGGTCGAGCCCAAGACCTATCGGGTCGAGGGTGAATCCATGGATTCAGCCGAATTTGCTCGTAATCTGCCTCAGATGGTGATCGAGACGGCGCGGCAGATCACCGCCCTGCCGATTGATGTGCTGAAAGCCGAGTTTCCGGCGGATTTGAAATATGAGCAAGACACGGTCAAACTGGCCGACTATTGCCGGCAGCTTGATGGGGCATCGTCCGTCCCCTGGGTTATTCTCAGCGCAGGCGTAGACTATGACACGTTCAAGCAGCAGGTGACCATCGCTTGCCAGGCCGGCGCCTCCGGGTTATTGGGCGGACGCGCTATATGGCAGGAGGCAACTGAGATGGAATCAAGAGATAGCAGGATCAGCTTCTTATCGGGGACTGCTGCCAAACGGATGCAGGAGCTGGTTGAGATAGCCGGGCGCTATGCCCGACCCTGGTACGGTAAGTTTGGTCTGAGCGCAGAAAAACTGGCGGATACGGACGCGGGCTGGTACCGCAGGTATTAGGTTTGGAGATGGCCAAATTGCCGCAGCAGGATCTGACCCTGCGAAAAACCAAAATCGTTTGCACTATCGGCCCCAGCAGCATAGTGCCCTCTGTGATCAGACAACTACTGGAGGCCGGGATGAATGTCGCCCGCATTAATGCCTCGCATGGCACCGTTGAAGAGCATGCCGAGTATCTGGGACTGCTGCGCCGGGAGGCGACCAAATTGAAGTTGTCTCCGGCCATGCTGCTTGACTTGCCCGGCCCGAAGGACCGTACCGGCAAGGTCAAGAAAGGAGGCGTCAGGCTCAGAGAGGGAGCCGATTTCATTCTGACCACGCGGGACGTGCTCGGGGATGAATCGCAGGTATCGGTCGACCTGCCCGATCTTCCTCATCATGTGAAACTGGGACAGACCATTTTACTGGATGATGGATTG
Source organism: Dehalococcoidia bacterium (assembly GCA_041653995.1). Classification (NCBI taxonomy): domain Bacteria; kingdom Bacillati; phylum Chloroflexota; class Dehalococcoidia; species Dehalococcoidia bacterium. The sequence continues at coordinate 78,165 of JBAZEK010000002.1, read as the reverse complement.
ATCAGCCTTAAGGTGGAATCTATCAGCGCCGATTCAGTCAAATGCAAGGTCGTCACCGGGGGCAGGCTATACGACAACAAAGGTATCGCTGTGCCCGGGGTGACATGGGATATCGATGCTATCACGGAAGAGGACTGGAGGCATCTCGAGTTCGCTGTGGTTCAGGACGTCGACTTTGTGGGGCTGTCTTTCGTGCGCTGCGCTGAAGATGTGATAAAGGTGCGGGAATTCCTGGTGGAGAGGGGATCGACAGCCAAGATAATCGCCAAAATCGAACGTCTCGAGGGGCTGAATAATTTCGATGCAATTCTTGAAGCTGCCGACGGCGTGATGGTGGCGCGCGGCGATCTTGGCGTGCAGATACCCATACAGCGCGTGCCGATTGTGCAGAAAGAGCTTATTAAAAAATGCAATCACGCGGGTAAACCCGTCATCGTGGCAACCCAGATGCTGGAGTCGATGGTTGATTCCCCCGTGCCCACACGCGCCGAAGCCACCGATGTGGCCAACGCTATCTTCGACGGCACGGATGCCATAATGCTGTCCGAGGAGACGGCCGTCGGTCAATATCCTGTGGAGACTGTGAAAATGATGTCCCTCATAGCCCTTGAAGCGGAGGCTGCACTGCCCTACGATGAAAATATGGCCAGCCGTGGTAAGTACCTTCAACCGCTGACGGATGATGCCATCAGCTATGCGGCCTGCCACACGGCGCACCAGCTGGGAGCCAGAGCCATCATAGCCTATACGGCTTCGGGCAGCACCGCCAGGCGGGTGTCGAAATACCGACCGCGCACGCCCATACTGGCCGTTACCGCCATAGAGTCCATACGCAGACAGTTAGCCCTTTCATGGGGTGTGACAGCTCTTAAAATTCGTGAGCCTAAACTGGTGGTGAATATGTTTACAGAGGCCGCCGATGCCGGTCGCAAATGCGGCCTTTGCTCCGCGGGAGACCTGGTGGTGGTGACCGCTGGGGTACCAATGGGTAAATCAGGCACCACCAACATGCTCAAAGTCGAGAAGATCTGATTGATTGCGACTGTAACACTGAATCCATCGCTGGACAGGCATGTGGCGGTGGAGAATCTTATATTGGACGATACCAATCGCTGGCTCAGCTTCAAACGGGAGCCTGGTGGGAAGGGCATCAATGTTTCCAGGGTGGTTAAGGAGCTGGGCGGCAGAACGACTGCATACGGCTTCGCAGGGGGATTCACCGGCAGGACGCTCAGGGCAATTCTGAAGCAGCAGGGCGTCCCCTGTGATTTCACGCCGATCAAAGCTGAGATCAGGAGCAACTTTATCATCACTGATCTCAAGACACACTGTCAGACCAGGATCTCTGCACCCGGCCCCAGAGTCTCAGCCGGTGAGCTTAAGAAACTGGTGGGCAAGGTCGTATCACTCAAGCCCAGGCCTAAATATATGGTTATGGCCGGCAGCGTGCCGCCGGGTGTGCCTTTTTATATTTACAGGGACCTCATTCGTGAGATGAAGGCGCTGGGCATCATCACTGTGCTCGACTCGGCCGATCTCTGGCTACAGGAGGGTATCAAAGCCAGGCCGGACGTGGTCAAACCCAACGTGCGGGAGGCGCAGACCGCCATGGGCATCGATCTCTCCAGCCAGGATGATATTATGCATGCTGTAAGAACCCTGATCGGCAACGGAATCGGCATAGCAGCGATTTCGTGCGGCGGGGAAGGCATGATTATCGGCGATAAGGATGCTATTTATAGGGTCGTGCCGCCGGGCGTGGACATTATGAGCACGGTGGGCGCCGGGGATTCCGCGGTGGCGGGCCTGGTCTTCAAGCTGAGCGGTGGAGGCACTCTGGAAGAGGCCTCACGGTTTGCCGTGGCAGCCGGGACGGCGGCTACATTGACGCCCGGCACAGAGCTGTGCCATAAGCGCGACGTGGAAAGGTTGCTGCCACTGATAAGAGTGGAGAGGCTGCCCGTTTGACCGGGGATGCTACAGCAACGTCTTGGTTCCCGCGCTGTTGAAAAAGAAAGCCTCGCTGAATTCGTTTGCCAGGATGGCGCCTGATTTCAGGCCGGTGCAGTGCGAGACACCCAGTTTAGCAATTTTAAAACTCCTTAATGCATTGACAGTCTCGTCCATCTGGGTTTTACTGGCGCTGACAAGGTGCGTGCCGCCGATAACGGCGTAGATTTGCCCGACACCGGTAATTTTACGTGCATGCAGGATAGTATTAATCAAGCCCCTATGGCCGCAGCCCAGCAAAATGATCAGCCCCTTCTCCGTCTTGATTATCAGTGAAAGGTCGTCGGAAAGAATGTCGGGGACGTAATCTTCCTCTTCTTTAGTATGCAGCGTGGAGTCGATATGCTCGTAATCGACGCTGACATCCACCTCCCCGGTCGTCATAATGCTATCGGTTATTCTGACCGGGTCCCGCGACAGGTTAAAGCGCGCACCCAGGGCTTCGAGCTCGGCGCGTGTGCCGGGCATGCCGATATATTTGGCGGGAAGACCTTTCAGATAGAAATGTTTTTCCTGGAAGATATCAGGATGAGCTATAATCTCGATGCCATCCGGCCTGTTACCCGAGCTCTGTATCAGGGCCAGAACATCCTTGAGACCGCCGGTATGGTCGTAATGGCCGTGGCTGATGACTATTTTATGAACCGTGCTCAGATCGATTCCCAGCGTTCTTGCGTTGTCCAGGATATGCCCGCTGGGGCCGGTGTCGAAAAGGATTTTCAGTCCGTCCGCTTCGACTAAAAGGCTCTGGCCCCACTCGCCGTAAAGCGTGGGTACCCCCGATGTATTTTCAACCAGCGTAGTAACCGTAATCGCCATTATTCTCCTCCATCGTTTAATTTATCAACCTGCCAGCAGGAGAGTCAATTCATTGAGGCTTTGCAGTGACCCGGCAGTACCGGTTTTCCCGTCACGATCGAGGTGGAAGGCCCTGATGCCGATGCTGGCGGGCTCGATGCAATCGAACTGCATATGATCGCCTATATGTATTACCTGACCGGGGTCCACACCCAGATCACGGCACATGGCGGCCCAGAAATCGGCGGTCTTGACCTGTTGATTATCGGAGGTCGATGAATAAACGGCGCGGAAATTGTGCTCGATGTCCCGCAGCAGATGCTTTAAGAAAGGCCTGGGCGATCCCGACGCCACGCTCAGCACGTATTTTTTATTAAGTTGTTTAAGTACATCCTGGGTATCCGGGTAGTACTGCACCCTGGGCTGCAGTTCCTCCATGGCGATATCCGCGTCACCCAGGTCGAAGCGGGTGAACCAGTACTGGACATCGTACCACTCCAGGCGCTGATCACCGATGCTGTCATAGGCCTGTCTGACCTTAATGGTCGCTTCTTCAAAGTTTAACCCGTGCCTCCTGGAATAGCGCTCCGGTATCATTTCGAACCAGATCGCGCTGCTGAAATCAGTGGTTACCAGGGTACCTTCCACATCGAAAGAAACCACGGCGATGCCGTTATCTTTTTTCCGCATGACAACAGATTTTAGCACTTTGATCGCTGTTGCGCCCTGGTAGAGTGGAATTTCCACCGAGATAACTTAAGCGATAAAATAAATGACAACATGGACCTGGAAAAGCTGAATCAGTACTACTTTGAGACCGGACCGATACGGCCTCCCAGCGAGGCTTACTCGCTTCTAATCCGCGCTACGCGCAATTGCCCCTGGAATAAATGCGCTTTCTGTCACACCTACAGGGGATGTAAATTCGAATTGCGACCTGCTGAGGACGTGATAAAAGATATAGAGACAGCCCGGGCCATAGTGCAGGGTATCAAGGAGTTCGGGTGGCAGAACGGCTTCGGCAACCAGCCGCGCGAGGTGGCCGCCTATATACACAGCCTGGTGACCAATAACGACTCGGTCAGGCAGGTGGCATTGTGGCTGTGGGCCGGCGGGAGGTCGGCATTCCTGCAAGATGCGAACAGCATCATTATGCGTCATGCAGATCTGCTGCGAGTGGTATCAGCTCTCAAAGACAATTTTACCGACCTCGATCGCATCACGTCATATTGCCGCTCAAAGACGGCCGCCAAGAAAACCGTTCATGAGCTGGCAGAGCTGAGGCAGGCCGGCCTTTCGCGAATCCATATAGGCATGGAGAGCGGGTGCGACGAAGTGCTTAAATTTGTGGACAAGGGTATGACTGCCGACGACCATATCAGGGGTGGCAGCAATATAAAGGAAGCCGGTATAGAGCTGTCCGAATATTACATGCCCGGGCTGGGGGGCAGGCTATGGTCAAAGGAGCATGCCGCGCAATCGGCGGCGGTGCTCAACCGTATAAATCCGGATTTCATAAGGCTGAGGACGTTGATGGTGGGGGAGACGCTGCCCCTCTGGGAAAGGGTCAAATCCGGCGAATATAATGTGCTGGACGAGGATGAGATCGTAAAGGAAACAGGCGATTTTATCTCGAGGCTGGATTTCACTGGAGAATTGAAGAGCGACCATATAGTAAACCTCCTGCCAGAGCTGGAGGGGAAATTTCCGCAGGCCAGACAGGCGTGCCTCGACACTATAGAGCGTTATCTCGAAATGCCTCTCAGGGAGAGGCTCAATTACCGCGTGGGCAGACGGGCCGGGCTTTACGAAAAGCTCAACGATATCTTCGACGCCGCCAGGTACGAGAAGATCGATACGGCCATGCGTCGCGTGGGCGTTGAGACCGCTGAGCAGGTGGATGAACTGATCGACGGAATGAAAAAGCACTTCATTTAAACGTATAATTAGGTTAAGTTCAAACGTGGTTGGTGGCTCATTTCTTTGTTACCATCAATATTGCTGCTGATTGCTTTTTAATTCGCTTGGCTTTTTTCTTGGCAGCGTGCTTCTTTACTGCTGCTCTAATCTGTAGACGTAATTTCTGCCTTTGTTGTTGTTCAGGTGTTAGCACATTGATGATTGGTTTTGGCTTGGATATTTGGCTGATAGGGGCTGTTTTGGTTACTACATCATGCCAGTCATGGAACGGTAACGGAATACCCATCCCGACTGCCGGTGGCACATTACCCAAAGCTTCGTGCTGTTTAAAGAAATTGTAGTGAATTAGCCATCCCTGAGTTATCAGGTCAGCAGCTTCAACGTTTTTGTATGCTCTGACTACCTTTGTCCTATCCTTGAACGTGCCGTGAAATCTCTCTATTTGGTTTGTACTGTCAACCGTAGTAAATGGCTTGCTTCTTACGTGTGCAACGTTATTATGCCCAACCGCAAAATCCACCCCATCGATATATGCGTGCAGTTTATCTGTAATTATTACTCTTGGATATTTACCTGCTCGCTGCACCGCTTTTGTTATAAGCGCCTGTGCATCTTCCGCTGTACGTGTGCTGGATATATGCGATGCTAAAAGGTATCTCGTTTTAGCATCTATGATGTCCCAGAACCAGAGGTCACGCTTGCTACCGTGTACATCTATACCAGTCTCATCAGCAATCCATACATCTCCAACTTCAGGTGTAAAGTTCTTGGATTTATCAACAGCATCTTTAGTAAATCGTACAATCCAGTAATAAATAGTGGATTCCGATACTTCATTTCCAAATTGGTCTTTAAGTTGTCCCTGTATGCCATCTAAAGACATGCCACGGTAATACATTCCCATAGCAGCAGATATTTGGTCAGTAGGTGTCTGCATACTCGGTAATGTATTGGGTACAAACTTACGATTGCAATCGTTGCAGAAGTAACGCTGTATTACAATACCATCTTCCGTAGTGAGTGTACCGTACTTGATAGTGTTCGATGATTGACAGTATTTACATCTCATTTCATCCATAGCTAATTCAAATATAACTTAGCTTCACTATTTCGGATTATAGCTAAACGGATATTTTTTGTATATAGTTATAGAAATTAGTTTTAGCGATTGACCTAAACTTATAACCTAAACAATAACAGCTATCTAATATGGAAAGTATATTGTATAAAGACACCTATTAAAGTTCCTATCGCTGTACCTATAACTAAACCAGCAATGCCCAAAACAAAATCGAAGAAGATTTTATCTTTGTTCAATAGGTCGAAATCTAAAATAGAATCCCATTCTTGGAGTATAGTGCCACCTAATTTTACTTGTAGTTGTAGATTGTAATGCGTAGCTTTGTTTAAATGTGGTAATTTTAGGTATGCCCTCAATATATCATCATCAGTTATACTTCTTGTTAGTCTGCCTACATCAGCGTATTTAACTTCTTCCTGTTCTCCGTTTAATAACCTCCACGAATATTCAAGAATATCTATTTTAAATTTAGATTTACGGGGATACTTGATTTTAAATAACAATTGAATATCCGCACCTGTGAAATATGGGAAAAAACCAAATATGTGTGTATTTCTAAACTCGTTTATTCCAGTCGGTTCTACACATAAAGGGTTACTGAAAGGTGGAAAATATAATTTCCTATATGTTGGCATCTTAAATACTTTGTGTAAGTACGTTACTATTCTACTATTACGTATGATAGAATGACAATCGCATTTGAGGATGGGAGGTTTTGTATGCGTGTGGTATATATCTGTATCGCTATTATAGGTGCTCTGGTTGCACTCATAATCTTGTGTAACTATGTCAACATGGCCTTTGGTGGTGCTGATTTCCTTGATGGAATTTTTGGGTGTTTTGAGTGTAATACTATTTGTATCATCTTTGTCGGAGTTATTGGAATCATCATCTTTGGAATCTTTTTTAGATTTGCTTCTGATCGCCATAAAGGCAGATAAGATAGTTACCACCCCGATAATTGGTAATCCGATATACGGATTCAGTAAAGCCAACCGTGCAAAACATAGGGCTGCTATTATTGCAGCCAAAATAGCTATTAAATAACATAGGCATTGAAGTGACGAAAACCCATACCAACCCCCTTTGAACTGAACCTATAATTATGTTAGTATATTCTCCCCGGTCAGCCGGGTTTGTACCGGGAATTTCCAGAAAATCGTACAGTGAAAATCTGCAACCAATTGACGGTTGCCGCGTTATAAAAGCAGAAAGTCAAAGGAGAGATATGAAGAGGATATTAGTATTAGCAACGGTCATTACTATTTTTATCACGCTTTTACCCGCATGCACGGCAACACAGCCGCAACTTCACCCCGTTAAGGGTACATTTGTCGAATCGCAACTTGGTGAAAGTGCGCAAACACTTAATTGGATAATTGCTACCGATGGAGGGGCCTCAAGAAGGTATGCCAGTTTTATGGTTGAGCCGCTGGCCGTTTACGATAACCAGTATAAGCTGCAACCGCGATGCATTGCCAGGGAATTGGAGGTGGCTCCGGATGGGCTGACTTATACCGTCACTATCAGGGATGACCTGAAATGGAGTGACGGGACCGCTGTATCGGCGGATGATTACGTGTACACAATTAACAACATCATGCTGGCGGACTGGCTGGAAAGTGCGGACAAATCACGCTGGCAGGAGGAGGTCGCAGGATATTTAGTGCCGGTTAAAGCAGAAGCGGTGAGCGGCACTGCTTTCAGGATCGTCAGGAAAACCGCTGATCCTAATTTCGAATATGCCGTATACGACCTGATGCCCTATCCCGAAAATATTGCTCGCCATTATGAAAACATGGCCGACGCATTTATCGCTTCGCCGGAGTTTAACAATATGAGCTACTGCGGCAACCTGGGACCCTACAGGCCTATTGAGTGGACGTCAGCCGAGGGCCTGGTGATGGAGCGGAACCCCTATTATTACCTGGGCAAAGATAACGGCGCTCCTTATTTTGAGGGATATGTTATCAATCAACCCGGCCTGCAGAATTTCATAAATGAGGGGCTGAACCAGGGGAAGATATCTTATGCATTTATTGAACCGCAGGACGCCAATACGTTTCGTGGTAACAAGGACCTGAAAGTTGTAACCATCCCATCGGGGCAATTCCTGATGCTTGCCTACAACCAGCGCGACAACGGGTGGATCGGCCTGAAAGACCCCAGAGTCAGGCAGGCCATATCGATGTCAATCGATAAGCCGGCCGTCATCAACGATATCTTCGGAGGATATGCCGAGCCTGCATATGGAATCATCCCACCCTATTCGCCCTGGTATAGCGAGAATGCGACTCAGGAATTCGGCATGAACGCTGCCGCTGATGTACAAAAAGCCATCGCGCTGATAAAAAGCGCCGGCTACGAGATGAAGGACATCGACGGCAAGCAGCGCTTCGTGGATAAGGACGGCAAAGCAATTAAACTGGTACTGCCCGTTGCCATTGACAGCGAAGTTCAGAAAGCCGCAGCTTACATCATTGGCCAGAATCTGAATAGTATCGGATTTGAGGTCGAACCCAAGTACCAGGTGCAGGATTTTGTTGCGCGCGAGATTTATATGAACAAGGTGCCCGGCGTCGACAGGAATCCGGAATACAATGGTGGCCCGGGGGCTGTGAGCAGCCAGCCGTGGGATCTGGTAATTCTATCGTCCTTCGGCGATGCCCTGACCATAGGCCGCAGTGAGATTTTCTTTTCAACCAAAGGCAGGTTAAATATCTTCGGCTTTTTCGATGATAAAATAGATGACCTTTATAAAAGAGCATCCTCCGCTGAGGCTGTTGACCCGGTCAACCGGCAGAAGATATATAGCGAGCTTGCTAAGGCCGTATCCGATGCTCAGCCTGTCGATTTCATCGTCTACTACAAGGATAACTTTGCATTTGCCGACAAGATAAAGGGAATTGAACCCGGGGTTAACATGTTCTATAACTACCAGTTGTGGTATACGGAGTAAATCGGGCGGCGCGGATCACAGGTGAGGGAAAAATTGAATAATACAGTAGTAAAGAGCAGTTTCGCTGCGATTACCCTGGCGTTGCTTCTGGCAATCTCTCTGTCGGCCTGTGCTGCGCCTGCTACAAGGGGTAGTTTTATCGAGGGCGACGTGTCGGGCGGTGAGGCCGAGACTCTCAACTGGATACTGGCTGCCGACGCTTCTTCTTTCGGTTATGTGGGATTCACACTGGAATCGCTGGCGAATTACGATAACGAGTTCGACATCGTTCTTCGCTGCCTGGCAAAGGATATCGAAGTATCGCCGGACGGGTTGGTCTATACCTTAACCATACGTGATGACCTCACATGGAGTGACGGCTCACAGGTCACTGCGGAGGATTACGTCTATACTTTAAAAAACCTGATGTTTTCGGACTGGCTGAACTATAATTACAAGGATGACTGGCAGGAGGATGCAGGCGGTAAGAAGGTTTTCGTTACTCCCGCTGTGGTTGATGACACGACTTTTACGATAACACGGCAAAGTGTACAGCCTGAATTTATTTACACGTTATATAACCTGATACCCTATCCAAAATATATTGCTTTGAAGTACGAGGGGGATGTGGATGCATTTACCAGGGCCAGGGAATTCAACGACCTCTCGTATACCGGTAACCTCGGTCCTTACAAATTCAAGCAGTGGTTGAAAAACGATAAGTACGTCCTTTCCCGCAACCCGCAGTATTTCCTGGGCAAGGATAACGGCGCGCCGTTTTTCGATGAATATATAATCAAAATGTTTGGAACCTCGGCGGTGATGCAGGCAGCGCTGGAGGCCGGCGATATAACCTATTGCGGAATCGAGCCGCAGAATGTAGCCAAATTCAAGAAAATGCCGGACATCAACGTATACACGGTGCCGACCCGGGGCTATAACATTATCGCTTATAACCAGAGAGATAACGGCTGGGAAGGATTGCGCAGGAAAGAGGTTCGGCAGGCGCTGTCCATGGCCATAGATAAGGAGACTATTGCGAAGAAGATCTCCCTGGGCTTTGCAGAGCCGGCATACAGCTTTATCCCGTCCAGCTCACCCTGGTACAGCGATAACACGGTCATGAAGCTGGGCGTGGCTCCCCTCAACGATAAGCAACAGGCCATGCAGTTGCTCAAGGCAGCCGGATATGAATATACAAAGAACGGCGACCGCGACATTCTGCTGGGCAAGGACGGCAAGCCGGTTAAATTGCTGATGGTGACCACACCCGGAAGCGACGTGGTGGAGTCCATGTCCCTGCTGATCAAACAGGAGCTGGCGGCCGTCGGTATAGATGTCGAGGTCAAATGGGTGCAGTGGCCTACACTTCTGAGGCAGTATATGATGAACAGGGAGCCCGGCACGGATCAGGAGCCGAGATATAATAACGGCCCGCGAGCCGTGAGCGACGAGAACTGGGATATGACTCTTATGGCGCATAATACCGATCCCCTTGCCCCATCCGGCAGCCGCGTTTTCTTTGCCTCGGACGGCGGGCTCAATTCATTTGGCTTTTTCAATGACCGGGTTGATCAGCTTTTCCAGAAAATACGCTCTGAAGAGGGGATGAATAAAGACGATCGCTCACTTATGTATGGGGAACTGGCACGTGTGATATCGGAGGAACAGCCGGTGGACTTTATTACATATACGCGCGCCAATCGGGGATTTCAGAGTAATGTCAAGGGCATCGAGCCGGGCATCAATATGGGTTATAATTACTACCTGTGGCGCTTTGAATAATAGACAATAGCAATAGCTTCCCAAGCGCTGCACCAGGCACATATAGATGCGCAGCTATATTATCAAGCGTCTTATCTACAGCGTCGTCATCGCCTGGGGCATCATGACCGTCACTTTCATTCTGCTACGTCTGGGACCCACCTCGCCAGTTGACAGGTACATTCTCAATATCGCTGCCAGGGGTCAGGACGTGGAATCTGCTCGTCAGGCCATCGAGGCGCGCTATGGGCTGGATAAGCCCATTATCGAGCAGTATTTTACCTACATGAGTAACCTGCTGCAGGGCAACTGGGGATGGTCTTTCAGCACGTCTCAGACTGTTGGCGATCTGATAGCCTCGCACTGGATATATTCCTTCCAACTGATATTGCTGGCTACCATTTTCGCCATCGTTATCGGGGTTGGGCTCGGCATGCTGGCAGCGGTAAAGCAGAATACCAGAATAGATTACGCTGCATCCATCTTCTCATTCATCGGTATTTCCATACCGGGATTCTGGCTGGGACTGATGCTGATAATGGTATTTGCTGTTTACCTGGGATGGTTTAAAACGTATTACGATACCAGTTATCCGATTTGGTCGCTGGAAAACATCAAACAGCTCCTGCTGCCTGTGCTGGCGCTGGGTATAGGCGAACTGGCGGGATATCTGCGTTATACCAGGTCCGCCATGCTGGATAACCTGCGCAAGGATTTTGTGACAACAGCGCGCGCCAAGGGACTGCCGGAGAAGACGGTCATCGGCAAACACGTTCTGCGCAACGCCGTGCTGCCGCTCGTTACAATTATTATGTTCGATCTGGGAAGCGTTGTTTTCGGCGGCGCGTACCTTACGGAGATAGTTTTTGGGATTCCCGGGCTGGGGCAGGTATCTTTCAATGCTATTTTCGCCAACGACTACGCCGTGGTGGTGGCGGTTACCCTGATCGGCACATTCCTTGTACTCTTCATCAACCTGGCGACAGACCTGATCTACACGTATCTCGATCCGAGGATAAGATATGAATAAGGGTAAGCCGGCACGCTCCGGCAAGCGGCTTATCGATTATTACTGGGAAAGGTTGCGTAAAAACCGGCTGTCCATCGCGGGTTTGGGCTTTGTCGTGTTCCTGTCACTGGTAGGTATATTCGGCCCGATCTTTGCGCCGGACCCGCAAAACACGGATTTTATGATCAAGAACCTTCCTCCGCTGGGGTTTTCAATCGAAGAATCGGTCTACGAAATATCGACCGGGGAATCCACAACTACGGTTGTATGGGGGAGGCCGGATCACCCGCTGGGCACGGACAGCAAGGGGCGCGATATGCTCGCCATGCTGATTTCGGGGGCCAGAATATCGTTGCTGGTCGGGTTGCTGGCTACCGGAATAGCCCTATTTCTGGGCACGTTTATCGGCGTTCTATCGGCTTTCTCGGGAGGATGGGTGGACAATGTTTTAATGCGCTTCACCGATATAATGATGACATTTCCATTCTTTCTCTTGCTGGTGATGATCGTGTTCATTTTCGGGCCGAGCCTGGCCATCATAGTGCTGGTCATAGGTCTGACGGGTTGGACTGGGGCGGCCAGGCTCATCCGGAGCGAGACGCTATCCATCAGGACCAGGGACTTCGTCACTGCATCCAGGGCGCTGGGGGCCAGCGATGCCAGAATAATGTTCCATCATCTTATTCCCAATGTCAGCAGCCTTATTATCGTGATGGCTACGCTCTCAATACCCGGTGTGATCATGGCTGAAGCGGCGTTGAGCTTCATCGGGCTGGGAGATCCCATGAGCACCAGCTGGGGAACCATCCTTAATACCGGCCAGCACAGCCTGGACACAGCCTGGTGGGTAGCTGTCGAGCCGGGCATCATGCTCTTTCTCACAGTTCTTTCCTTCAATTTCTTTGGCGACGGCTTGAGGGACGCCTTTGATCCCAGAGCCAGTATATGAAATAACGTACGGGAATAGTGTTGGAGTGAAATCTGAAACAGTTCTGGAAGTTAAGGACCTGAAGACATGGTTCTTCACACGCCGCGGCACGGTTAAAGCCGTGAACGGTGTGGATTTCGTTCTTCGGAAGGGAGAATGTCTTTGCCTGGTGGGAGAGTCCGGCTGCGGAAAGACGGTGACCGCCCTCTCGATTCTACGCCTTTTCGATAATCCACCCGGGAGGATAGTAGGAGGCCAGGTTATTTATAAAAACGCTGATCTGACTACCTGTCCGATAACATACCTGAGAGAGATCAGGGGTGGGGATATCGCCATGGTTTTTCAGAACGCGCAATCGTCGTTGAATCCTGTTTTTACTATCGGTGACCAGATCGCCGAACAGGTGATGGTACATGAACATGTCAACCGGACTAAGGCGATGGACAGGGCCCGGACGCTGATGGAGGAGATGAATATCCCACAGCCGGGACGCGCGCTTAAGATGTATCCGCACCAGATGTCGGGAGGTATGAAGCAGAGGGCCATGATTGCCATGAGCCTTTCCTGCAGCCCGGAGATATTGATCGCTGATGAGCCGACTACGTCGGTGGATGTGACAATCAGGGCACAAATAATACACATTTTGCAGGAGCTGAAGATTCGCAGGGAGATGTCCATCATTTTCATCACGCATGACCTGTCGCTGGTCAAGGAGATAGGAGATCGGGCTGCTGTAGTGTATGGAGGCAGGGTGGTCGAAGTTGCCGACGTTGAAGACATATTGAAAAGCCCGGCACACCCATATACCGTCGGACTCATCGATTGTCTGCCGGATGTGTCATCCCAGGCTAAAAGGCTGCCATCCATTCCGGGCGTTACTCCCAATCCATTGGAAATGCCGCCCGGTTGCCCTTTCCACCCCCGCTGTTCAAAGGTAATGGATATTTGCAGATCCACAATGCCTGCATCCGTGAAGATCACTGATGTTCACAAGGTAGCCTGTCATTTATTCGGGGATAAAGATGGAGGCGGAGCGCGATGATCGGCGGAGCCATGCTGGAGGTTAATAACCTTAAAAAGTACTACCGGATTACAGGCGGGCTGATATCACGTTCGATCGGGGAGATACGGGCGGTGGATGGTGTTTCTTTGACTGTTAACAAGGGTGAGGTGCTGGGTCTGGTAGGGGAATCAGGGTGCGGGAAATCGACTCTGGGCAAGACCATTTTGAGATTGGAAGAACCGACATCCGGTGAGATCAGATTCAACGGTGTCGATGTGGTCGGTCTTAACAGGCACAGCCTGAGAGAACTGAGGGGAAAAATGCAAATAGTCTTTCAGGATCCGGATTCGTCTCTGGACCCCAGAATGACTGTCGGCAGTTCGATAGCGGAGGCGCTCATTGTGCATGGTATCAGTGACCCTGCTGAGATGGAGGACCGCGTGGCACGCTTACTGGAGAAGGTCGGGCTGGAGGCGGATTTTGGGGAGAGATATCCGCATGAGTTCAGCGGCGGTCAGAAGCAGCGCATCGGCATTGCCAGGGCGCTGGCAATGGATCCACAGTTGATTATAGCCGACGAGCCTGTCAGCGCATTGGATGTCTCGGTGCAGGCACAGATACTTAATCTCATGATGGATATTAGAGACAGGGATGGACTGGCTTATATCTTTGTAAGTCACGATCTTTCGGTGGTCAGGTACTTATCCGATCGTGTAGCAGTCATGTATCTGGGCAGGATTGTGGAGACGGCGGATAAAGCAGAGTTCTTCCGAAATCCGCTGCACCCTTACACGGAGGCTTTGTTATCGGCTATAGCCGGCCTTCGTCCCGAAGGCGGGGAAAGGATACTGCTGACGGGTGATGTTCCGTCTCCTCTTAATCCCCCGGCAGGTTGCCGCTTCCATACCAGGTGCCGTCGCGTGATGCCGGTGTGCTCTCAGATCGAGCCGGAACTCCATCAAATTACGCGCGGACATCCGGTATCATGCCACCTGTATGCTTGATCCGAGCTTCTTGCACATATAGTGGTCTTCAAGTTCATAGCCGAATCCGCGGCGGAAATAGTCACGGGCTCCCACGCCGCTGATCACGGCAATGCTGTCTGTTGCGAATTCCTCACGGGCGATTCGCTCCGCTTCTTTAACCAGCGCCGATCCCAGCCCCTTGTGCTGGGCAGCAAGGTCGTCCTGCTCGCCGATCGGCACCTCCGAACCAAAAATGTGGACCTCCCTTATCAGGGCAGGATAAATATCACGTGAACCGATGCGGAGCCGTAATAAACCGAAAAGTGTGCCGGCATCATCTTCGAAGGACAGGAATACTTCCCTGCCGCCTGATGCCTCATAATCGTATCTGTGCAAGGTTGGCTCACCTATCTTCCAGCCTTCCCGCCGGCGATGGCCGTATTCACGGCAACGCGTGCACCGGCACTGCGCCCCTCTCTTCTTCATTACCTCTTTTACTCCGGAGCGCAAGGAAAGATCGCGGCAACCCGCCACGATAAACCTGGTAGGGATATCGCGCATCACGCGCGGAATACGTACATATCCCGGCACGGTATCCTTGATATCGGCTATCAGATCCGTCATTTTGCCCATGGAGTAAGGAGTGTATTTGCCCTGGTGGTACCATTGCTCGAGCTCGGTGCCGGTCACAACGAGAGTGGGATAGATCTTGATTCCATCGGGCTTATACCTAGCATCGCTGAAAAGCAGCTTTGCCTGCGCCAGGTCATGCGGGGGTGTCGATCCGGGCAGGCCGGGCATCCAGTGGTAGTAGACCTTTAAACCGTACCTTTTCAGCAGGGCGGTAGCGTCGATTACATCTTTCGCGTAGTGACCGCGCCGGACCAAACGGTATATGTCGTCGTCCAGCGTTTGCACACCCAGCTCCACGCGGGTGGTGCCGAATTCAAGCATGCGCTTTACATCGTCCTCACTGCACCAGTCCGGTCTGGTTTCTATGCAGAGTCCGACACACCTGTATCCGGCAGTTTCGTTCAATCTTTGGGCATCCTCCAGGTTTTGTGAGGGACGCCCATTAAGCGCATCGTAGCAAGACCTTACGAAGTTGTACTGGTATTCAGGCGGGGAGGCCAGGAAAGTACCGCCCATTATGATTAATTCCACTTTATCGACCGGATGTCCCATTTTGGAGAATATACTGAGGCGGAACTCCACCTGCCTGGTTGGGTCGTATTCGCATGACAGGGCTCGTAATACCGCGGGGGATTCCGGAGTATAACTCTTGGGCGAGCCGTCGAATGTGGGACAAAAAACGCAGGAGCCGGGGCATGGCATAGGCCTGGCCATTACCGCTACGGGTGTGACGCCTGAGATCGTCCTTGAACCTTTTCGCATAGTGGGATGCAAATATACAGGTGTGATATATTTAGGTTGCGATTCAAGTTTAGCAAATCGGGCAAAATGCCACCAAAGGACAGTCACATTTCAAATACTTACGACAATATAGCGGAGAGCTGGTACCGCCTGCGGCACTGGACACGCTTTGAGACCGAACTGCGGTCCCTGGCGGATCGCTGGGGGCAGGGCAGGCTTTTAAATATCGGCTGCGCCCACGGCCCGGATTTTCTCCCTTTCAGGGGCAAATTTGAGATGTGGGGGCTCGACTCATCGGGACAGATGATCAAGATGGCCGTTAAATACGCAGAAAAACATAACATCAGTCCCCGGTTATTAATGGCGGATGCTGTTCAATTGCCCTTTTGCGATGGCGTTTTCGATTATGCATTAGCTGTGGCAACCTATCATCACATCCCCGGCAGGCAGAGGCGGGATATTGCCTTTCGGGAGCTGAAGCGCGTGCTCAAACCCGGAGGGGAAGCCTTTATCACCGTGTGGAACCGGTGGCAGAGGATTTTTCTGGGTAAAGGCAAGGAGGTCCGCGTGCCCTGGAAGATCGGAAATCAGGTAATCCACAGATACTACTATCTATTTACTTATTTTGAAATCGTGAAGGCGCTCAGCAGTGCTGGATTTAAAGTGCTGGCAGCGCGGCCGGAAAGCTATTACAAATTACCGTTTAAATGCTTTTCACGCAACATATGCATCCTGGTTAAGCGGGATTAATCGGTTTCCTGGCGGACCCGTTGCATCTCGAGCTCGATATCATCGGGCGCTGTTGAAAGCACTATCGGTATAAAAGTCCTGACGATATTAGGATCGAATTGCGTGCCGGCGCATTTTTCCAGTTCGGCGACGGCTTGCTTGAAAGTAAGTGCCGAGCGATAAGGGCGCTCCGATATCATAGCCTCGAATGCATCGGTAACGCACAGTATGCGCGCTTCAATGGGTATCGTCTCTCCTTTCAGTCCTGCCGGGTAACCCTTGCCGTCCCATCGCTCATGGTGGTGCTTTACGGCAGCCAGACAGGCGCTCAGGCTCGGGACGTGCCCCACAATAGTAGCTGATAGCCGGGGGTGCTGCTTTAGCAATTCCCATTCCTCATCCAGCAACTTCTCGCTTTTGTTGAGCACGCTGTCCGGTATGCCCACTTTCCCGATATCGTGCAGGAGCGCTGCTGCGCTGACCAGTGTCACCTGTTCCGGCGCCAAGTTCAGTTTTTCCGCAACGGCAACAGCGTATCGGCTTACGCGGCGTGAATGACCGTAGGTAAATTTATCCCTCGCCTCCAGTGTCGCCGCCAGCGCATATATGGTGCTCAGTACTTCTGCTTCAGAGTTTACGCTTACACTGGGCTCGTTAAGTGAGAAAAGAGTGCGCGACGCTATAGATGTCCTGTTCTGTCCAGTACGTTTGGCATAGTAGAGAGCCATATCGGCCGCGTAGCAAAGCTCATCAAGCGTAGTGCCGTCTCCGGGCCAGGATGCGACTCCGATACTGACCGATAAATCGAGCTGCCGCGCCGCCATTGCTTCAGCTATCCTCTCGCGCATGCGCTCGGCAACGCTGAAGGAGTCCATGGTGGAAGAGTTAGGGAGTATCACCGCAAACTCATCTCCTCCATACCTGAAAGCCTGGTCCGATGACCTTATGGAGCTTTTTATTATTTCGGCTGCCTGGACCAGGAGTCGATCGCCGGCAAGGTGTCCGAATGTATCGTTGTATTTCTTGAAGTTATCCAGGTCGATCAGCAATATCGAGAGTATATCACCGTATCTCGAGTGGCGGTCTATCTCCTCCCGCATCCTTTCGTCGAAATGGCGGCGGTTGAAAAGCTCGGTGATACCGTCGATGCGAGCAATCTCCTCCGATTTGGTAAAGAGGCGGCTGTTTTCAATGGGAGCTGCAATCTGTGATGCAAGGTGCTCGAGCAATATCGTCTGCTCGGGGCTATAAGCCGCGGCCTTCTTACTTCCGACCAGCAAAACTCCTATCACGTCTCCCTTATTTACGAGAGGCAGATAAAGCATCGATTTGATCCCGCGTTTGACGTGGTCTTCTCCAGTCCAGAACCTGCTGCTCTGGGAAAGGTCGCGTTCATAGAATGAACGCTTGTTGAGGAAAACCCATTCAGCAGTGGTGCCGGGCAGGGGTATTTTTTGCCCCGTGTTCCATGCAGAGCCAACATCGGACGATACTGCGGCGAAATATATCTCGTTTTCCTCAATCAGACAGATCGCAGTGTAGTCTGCCTCAACCACTTCCTGCAGTTCGTCTGCAAAGGCGTCGTAGACATCCTGTATATTGAGGCTGGATGAGATCACCGCTGACAATTGGTTGAGGAGAGATAATTCCTGCTCGCGCTTGCGCAACTGGTCCTGCAGGTATTCTTTTTCCAGACTGGTAGCGATATCCCGGATTACCCTTTCCGCCAGGTTAATATCCTCGAGTGTGTAGCGGTGTTTATCCACCCGTTCCCCCAGCATCATGAGGCCGATCGTTTTACTCCTGCTTATGATGGGAAGAAAAAGATGAATATCCAGCCGCCTAATAGTATCTTTTTCCTCGTTCCACAGGCCTTTAAATTCAGGGGCTATTTCCAAAGTTTCACGGGTTAGATAGGTATTCTCCTTTGCCAGCCACTCCAGTAGAGGGCTGTCCTTTTTAATAGTGAATGAAGCGTCATTACTTAATGGGGGGAGTGCAAACCGCACGTAAAAATCCGATCCGTCTTCCTGCGGTAGCAGCAGGAATGCCTTTTTACACCTGAGCGAGCCGGAAAGCAATGTTAGAAGCTCGCTGCCGAGTTCATCAAGGCTGATCAGACGCCTTATTCTGTCCCTGACCAGTGTATTTAGTTGTTGCCTGTAGCTGTAACTTTCCCTGTAAAAGAGTTTATCTATCTGGCTGGATGTGAAGCTCCGAATCTGTAGAATCACCAGCGTTATGATAAGTGCGATTCCCATGCCCAGCGCCAGATTTGAGGGCGCAATTTCGATGTTAAATAGAACATGGGCAATGGCGAACAGCAATAGGTATATACCGACACCGACTGTAGCCATTAGCAGCAGGGTCAGTCCGCGGCGGGCTATCAACCGCAGGTCCAGCAGGCGATGCCTGATAACTGTATATGTGAGAATAAGCGCGAGAAGGCAGTTGCCAACCTGTGCCATGGGATAAACACGTCCGATCTCGATGGCCGTAGTGAGCGATAGAATGAGCGCGATACAAAGACCGAATATAAGGTTAATGATCTGGTTACGTACAATCGGATCAGCCAGATGGCTCAATTTTCGCGTCAGCAAAAATGCATCTCTTGCCAGCAGTAAGAAGTTGAAGAGCATCACCGGGTAAAGCCAGAATCCGTATATTGGTAAAACACCGTTCTCAAAGAGGACAGTTTGGGGGAGGAAAAGAAGAACAATAATTATTGAAATAACGGAAAAACCAAGGGCAAGGGGAAAGCCGGGCTTGGCGGTCTCATAATACGTACGTAAAAAATAGTGAAGCGGCGCTATAGATAGAGCAAGAAAACACAGGGTAATTTTAGCGAGCAGCAACTTGTCATCCATGAAGAAGTCGCTGCGGAAGAGGAAGGTGCCGAGGCTCCAGATCATCATGCCGACGAGGAAGGCGGCAAATAGCTTATGCCGCCTTTGCCAGGGGCGGTTGGCAATAAGCAGGATCAGGAGCGGTATATAGGCTATAGTCGCTAAAAGCGAGACTAATGTACCGATATTCATAATTTAGAAGTAAATGGTGTATATCAGTCATTATCAATGGAATCAGATATAAAAGTCAAGGGAAGTTACGTGGCCGATGATATTGAAATGCCCGGAAATAAGTATCAGGCGGTCGCTTTAGAGCGACCGCCTGATACAGTCTTCAGATAGCCCGGATTATATCTATCGTCTGTCTATTTCCCGGAAGTTATGCCCACCGGTGTTGATACAGGGGCGGGAATCTCGGCGATCTCCGGAATTAAGATGGCCAGATCTTTGTCCGTCGGATTGATATGCGGCGGCTTTAAATGCGCAAGATCAGCCCCCAGCGATCTGCGCAGGTTTAAGTATCGATCAAAGGCGCCCCTGGGCAATAGCGTGACCTTAATCGGCTCGGAGCCGAGGATATTCT
Source organism: Dehalococcoidia bacterium (assembly GCA_041653995.1). Classification (NCBI taxonomy): domain Bacteria; kingdom Bacillati; phylum Chloroflexota; class Dehalococcoidia; species Dehalococcoidia bacterium. The sequence goes on along the minus strand of JBAZEK010000002.1, from coordinate 58,217 downwards.
GTACATTCCCGTAAGGCAACCCGTCGTCCATTTTCTGCAGTTCCCTATAGATATTTTTCGCGATTTCCTCTTCAGGAATTCTCGAATCTCCTTTTAATTCTATGAGGATATGCAATATGGCATCCTTGCCCCGGTATTCTTTGCGTGCAACCCAATCTACGTATGGGACTTCAGATCTGCTCACTGCCTGCCAGATAACTTTTTCTGTGAGCCTGATGAAGCCGCCAATGTCGATCGTGTGATCGACCCTACCTTCAAACACCATCTGGGGTAACTGGATGTTCAGGTTTTCATTACTTAGAGAGGTGATCTTGATTACGTCACCCGTTCTGTATCTCACCAGAGGGGACCCGTGGAAATTTGTGACTACCAGCTCGTATTTCTCGCCCGGCTGAACTTCGTCCAGAAGTAGAACGCGGGGCACATAGGAGCTGTCCGCCTTGTTCCTGATATAGTCAGCCTCGGGGATGAATTCGAGGAAATTGAGACTGGGTGTAAAGGTCATACCGCCGAAATCCCAGGCCTGCATGGCTACCAATCCAGACTCGGTGCTCGCGTATACGTCCAGGGTATCTCTGCCCCAGGTTTTCTTAATCGTGTCCCGGAAAATCTCGACATCGCTGCCGCTGCCCATAATGCCTTTGATATTCCATAAATCCTTGGGCAGGAGTTTGCGCCCGGCCAACTTGCTTTTCAGTAGAGCGCCGGCAACACGGAAAAGCGCCTTCGGGTGAGAGACCAGTGAAGTGATATTCACCTTCCCCATTTGCTGGTTCAGCCTCTCTCCGATGGCAACAAGCGCCAGGGTTAACCCGAAATAAAAATCGAAGCCTTCGGACAGTGCCAGCTTAAAGCTCGATGCCAATCTTTCTTCAAACTCCATTTGTTGTGCTGCCTCAAGAGAAGGAAGGCTGATGCCCCCAATTTCATCTGAGGCTACATAGGCATATGTGCCGGATACATATGGCCTGGGGGCGACGGCATAAATGAATTTTAGCCCTTCCTTCATTGCCGATACATCGCCTTTTTTCTTGCAGCTTGCCAGTATGGCAATTGCCGCCCCTATCTTGCCTGATTCGTGGACGAACTCCTGTGTCAACGGCACCCACTTGGTGCTCTCCCATTTAAAAGGATATTCGCTGGACCGGCCCGATGAATGCTGCCAGTACAGCGGTTTGCCTGGCAGCTGGTCTTCCTGCTTTTCAGACAGCTCGGGGCAGTAATCTTTATAGGTTGTGAGCGGCACCCTCTTTCTGAACGCATCCACGTCCTGCGGGACAAGTCCGCCCATTATTTTCTTGCCGAGGTTGGACTGGTTGAGAAGCTCGATCTGCTCAAGCAGCAGCCTCCTCTGGATTGACATAAATTGCTCGATATTGAGGTCGAGAAAACCGCAGCACATCTGCCACAGCTCCTCTCTGCGACCTGTGCGCAATAACTCTTTAATCGTGGGCATAGTTCACCTCCGTCATGTATAAACAGATACACTATGGCACGATTAAAGTGAATTTGGAAGTGATTATGTTCTAGAAAAGAGTTCTATCTGGTACGAAGTTTGATGAATAAATGGGGGGTTAAATGACTGGCTTGCTTGTGCGCGTCATGTATTACAGTTTCTTGGTCTTGCTGGACTTGGTCAAACCCTGGAGTTTGAAGCTTAACTTATCCAATTCCCCGTCAGTAGGCTGCTTACCCAGTTCGAGGCCATAGCTGAGGAAGAACTCGAGGAAACTGCGCAGGAGATCCCTGATCCCTTCCTCGAAATGGTGAAACTCCTCTTTGGTGACCAGTTCGCTTTGCTGGCTGGCAGCAGGCTCGTCCAGGTGGCTGTCGATAAGAATATTGATGAACTCGGAGACGCTCATGTCACCGCGGTTCTCATCGATTTTCCTGACCGTAGCCGCATCCAATATCAACATCCTTTTTTCCGTCATACGCATCTCCTCCGATCTTATTTTTCTTCCGTTATGTTAAATTTCAGAACCTCTAAAACGGTCTCAATACTGCGCCGCAGGCCGTGGCCTTTTTCGGTAACGATAAAGGTAATCGAGGGGTTACCGACCTCGATCTGATCGATCAGGCCCTGCGCTGTCATGAATTTAAGATATTTCTGCAATTGCCTGTAGCTCATATTGGCGCTGTACATGATCTCGGTTTTGCCTGCCCCCTCAGCACCAATCCTCAGCATTTCGCTGATTATTTCAATGTTAGACCGCCGTTGATTCATTTGCCGGCCTGACCGTGTTCTTATTCATATTTTATGTAAGCTCGAGTAATATATAACGCTTTCTAAATATTGTCAACAGGAACAGTGTTACCGGCGCCCGGGGCTACATAGGATTTCAGGACCTCTTGAAGAGATTGAGAAAGCGGTCCTGGTATGTACTCCACAGGTTCCAGCGATGAAGCTCGCTAACCAGCTCAGGCGCGTAGGAGGGATCTTTACCGGCCATCTCAAAAAGCTCTTCGATGGTCTCGCGCGCATCCCGCGGAATCCCCTGGTTATCTGCCGCCAGTCTGCCCCGGCCGTAGAACTCGGATAAATTGCGGTAGGCCGACGTCCGCGTGAGCTCAAATGTAAATTTCATGAGTGAAACATCCCACAACTCCTCCACCCCTTTGATAATCGCGCTGAGCGGGTCGTTGCGGTTATCGATACGCCTGTTGATGTTATCAAGGATATTACCCAGCGGCTCTGAGACGATATTCATCTCACCCGTTTCATTTTTATATGAATACAGAATGCCCGGTTCATGCGGATTCTGCTCTGCAGCCATCTGAATAAAACGCCTGGCAGGCCCGCTGAAGCCCTCAACATTGATGAGGTAAGTGGGTGTAACTATTTTGGGCCGTGCTGCTATTACTCTTCCTTCCCTGACTACGTTTACCTCATGCATGAGTTCGGTGATCATGTAATAATAGACGTTGGTGATCCCGAAAGTGGCCAACTGCTGTCTGGGCGGACGCAGGACCAGGGTGTTCTCAATAGCCGATCTTATTTTCTCGTCAGCTTCCATGGTCGTCCAAGCTATTCGAAGTACATTTTAACCGCCTGGAAATTTCGCTTTATCATATCCCTGCCCCGCATGACCCCGTTCGGCTCAGTGTTGTGCCCCGGAACCAGGAATTCCACATCAAGTTTTGAGAGCCGTTCTATGCTTTTTTGCAACCATTTGGTACTCCCGCCGGGGAAGTCGGTCCTGCCCACACTCATGTAGAAAACGACATCGCCGGTGATGAGTACTTTGCTGTCAGGCAGATAGAGGCAGACCGATCCGGGCGAGTGGCCGGGGCATAGCAGGACCTGCATATTGAAATCATCTTTGCCCAGCTTGACGTCTCCCTCCTTCAGGAAAAAGAGTGGATCAAATTTGGGGGCTCTCATGCCAAACATAGTGTACATCCGATCCCCGGCGGTTGTTCTAAATGCGTTTTCCTCCTCTGACATGGTCACCGCTGCACCGCTGATATTTATTATCTCCTCGTTGGATTGACAGTGGTCGGGGTGGCTGTGAGTGTTGATGATCAGGCCTATGTCCTTCATTTGAATATGGTCAGCCTTCAAGGATTGGTTCAGGCTGCCCAGGCAGTCCTCGTCAGCCTCGTTGCTTATGTGCCCGGGATCGATGATCACGTGCGGTTTGTCCCCGTTGAGAACACCGGTCAAAACGCATGTGTTACAGTTATTGCCCATACCGGACCATACATAACAAAATAAATTGTCCAGAAGTCTGACTGATTTGTGATACTGCATAACCACCTGCTTATTAAGAAGATATATGCTTTTAGATCAAGCCCATAAGTTGATGAAAAGCTGCATCAATATTATTGTGCGTATCCTCGCTCAGCGTTTCAATAATCGAGCCGGCCACTTTTAGCACCTTGTTTTCCTCGGCTTCACCCAGCAGGGCGATCATCTGCTCCATCCTTACGCTAAGCTGTAATTGCATTTCTGCCGGCACTTTCTTTGTTTTCGGCAGCGAAAGGAGTGGGTCCGTAAAAAGTATCGGCCTCATCAATGCGCTCTCATAGACGAACTTTGTTTGCCTGTTCGTACGCGAGATGGCCCAGGCTGTTTTGTCGTCCTCAGCAGGTTTTATCCACTCCATGGCATAGTGGAACTGGCAATTGATATAGTCATGCTGGATCAGGAACCTGGTAGCCTCGAAGTCTTTGATCCCCAGCGATAATTGGAAAAAAACCTCTTCAAGTTTCTCGTTTTCGATACCTTTAACTGTAGCCGTATGGCGGCAATCCTCAGGTATCTGGAAAATACTGTACTCCAGCGCACCGTGTAGTATTGTATGTGCCGCCTCGTGTCTCATCGCCCCTGCCCTGGCCTGTTTGCTGTATTTTAGCAGCCGTTCCTGGCAGAGCAATAGTCGGGGATAACCTCGCAGCACTTCATGAGTACAGGCGGAAGCGTCATCCACAGTATTGAAAGATAGGCCCAGCTTGAATTTTTCTTCGCGCAGGAAGCTGGAGAGGTTGTCCTCCTTGTCAAATGCATATATCTCTATTTTATAAGGGACTTTTTCAGCAAAGCGTCCGTAGCAGTCGTTGAGAACTTCGGAGACTTCTTTCTTGAAACTGCTTGAGACGTCTCCCCGCGAAAAATAGCTAAGGTCGATCGATGCCATAGCCGGATGAAACAAAGATATCAATCTTGCGCAGCAAAGTCAATAATCGTGCTACAATGTTGAAACTAACTTTTGAGGTATATATCGAATGAAACGAATATGGGCGCCGTGGCGTATGCAGTACATACTGGGAGGACACAAAAGCGGCGGATGCATATTGTGCGATAAGCCCGCTGAAAAAACGGATAAGAAAAATTACATACTCCACCGCGGGAAATATGGTTTTGTTATACTGAACGCGTATCCCTATACCCCCGGACATTTGATGGTGGCCCCTTACCGGCATATTGCGAATATTACCGAGGCGAACGTCAGGGAGGCAAAAGAACTCTTTGAGCTGATTCAACTCTGCGTGAAACTGCTGACACAGACCATCAAACCCGATGGTTTCAATATCGGGATGAACATCGGTCGAGTAGCAGGCGCAGGGTTGGAAGGACATATTCACATGCATGTTGTGCCCAGGTGGAACGGAGACAACAATTATATGAGCGTGGTTGCAGATACTCGAGTTCTTTCCGAGGGTCTGGCGACAACATACAGGAAGCTTAAGGAAGGCCTGTCACACATATCCGGCTGAGCCGGACTTAACTGAGCAGGAGCTTTTCCAGGATTTTCTCGCTGTCCAGAGTAGTCAATGCGATGATTCGGTCGTTCTCTTTAAAAACAGCGTCGGGAGAGGGGATCTTGGGACGTTCTCCCTCACGCATAATGAGCGCGATAGTGGTATCCTGGGGCAGCTTCAACTGACCGATGGACTTACCCACGGCCGGCGATTCTTTAGTGATCAGTAACTCGACGACCTCTTCCATATGTCCGCTCATTGTAAGAAGGTGAATCAATGGATGCGCCGGTATCTCCTGTTCTACATGCTCCAGGATCGTGTTGGTCACAGAGATGGTCGCATCTATACCTAGTTTTCTGAATATGGCATCGTTGTTGGGATTGTTGACCAGAGCTATAGTGCGGGGTACATTAAAACGGTGTTTTGCCACCTGGCAGGATACGAGGTTATCTTCATCCTGGCTGGTGGTCGCTATCAGCGCATCGGCCCGGCTGAGGCCGGCCTCATTGAGCACCACGGTTTCACAGCCGTCGCCGCGCATGCAGCAGCTGCCCAGTTCATCCTCCAGCTTCTCGCATTTCCTCACATCGCGTTCAATAATCAGTACCTCATGTCCCTGATTCAGAAGCGCTTTGCTGAGGTAATAGCCTATATTGCCTCCGCCGATGATCACAATATAAAGCGATTTCATAACGTTCAGATCTTCTCCAGCCTGTTGAACAGGAGGTCTGCAAATACCTCTGTCGGGCTGATGGATTCCAGGCCGAGATGCTCATAGATGTCTTTGCGCAGGGGGTCATAAATGCGACAGATAACACGCGGCACTTTAAAGACGTGTTTGGCTATCTGCGCCGCCATAACATTGCGGTTATCGCCCTGTGTGAGGGCGATGAAGGCGCTGGCGTCCTCGATACCTGCCTTGCGCAGCATCTCTTCATCGGTGCCGTTGCCGATAAGGGCTGTGCCGCTGAACGTGGGCGGGAGCCGCCTGAAACTGTATGCGTCCAGGTCGAGCACCGTGACCTTATGGCCGGCTGCGTCAAACATAGCCGCCAATTTGCCGCCCACACGGCCGCATCCCATTATGACAATAGTCTTTCTGTTCTGTTTTATGGCTTCCGTTCCCGGCATATAAGTACCCGACAGGGCGCCTCTTCGAGGACGTGCGGTACGGCATTCCCCATTGTGAAGGAGCCAAACCTTTTTTTATATGTCAAACCCATTACTATCAAATCAACATTATTCTGCCGGGCCACCTCAATGATCGCCGGCCCGACATCCCGCGCCTGTATGATCTCCGTCTCGACATCGAAATCGTTGTCCTGCGCATATTCCTCGGCCTCGAGAAGCACCTTCTCGGCAGCCTCAACGTCAGGTTTAATTATAGCATCGATCGGCAAGCTCCGATTAACCTCAAGAACGTAAACAATAAATATCTTGGCCTTGGATTTCTTGCCGATTTTACAGGCCAGCTCCACTGCCACCTGGTCGACGCCATTACCTCTGGCGGCTACTAAAATTCTGCCGAATTCCATGGAATTACCTTCAGTTCCTGATAATTTATTTAGTTATTTGGACAGCTATCATTATAATGTCGCTGTTTCCCTTAATCCAATCAGCATCAGGTTGACGTCGTTGTGTTCTTTCCGTTGGAGCCATTGGCCTCTGACTTTCTGCGTCTGCTGGTATACCAGTATATCACCAGCCCGAGGGCAATCCAGGAAAAGCCCACCCATCGGCTGTATGGTTGCATCACAACAACCACGACCCAGATGGCCACGGTTCCGAGAAGGCCCAGTATCGCTGTCAGCGGCAAATCACGGCCCATGACCGGTATATTTAATCCCAGGCGGAAAGGTCGCTCCCTGTAGGGCTCCCTGATGCGTAAAGCCAGGATAGATGCGTGGGCAATGGCAAAGGACATCATCGAGCCGAAGGCGTAAAGGGCACCCAGCTGGGAATACATGTCAGGGACAAAAAAACCCGGCGCTTGCAGAAGAATTGCCAGTACCGAGAAAAGGATGATTGATAAATAGGGGGTCTTGAACCTGGGGTGTACCTTGCCTAATATAGATGGCACAAGTTTGAAGCGGCTGAGCGAGAACGCCAGCCTGGATATGCCCAGCAATCCCGCGTTGGTAGCTATGAGCAGTATGGTTGCCGCCAGCACCGCCACCAGCACAGGAAGTATAGACTGGAGGCTGCTCAGTGCCCAGGTGAATACGATTTGTTGGGCTTCTACGTTGAAAAGCTGGGCCGCGAGATCGGTGGGATTCATGCCATGGGACAGTTTACTGGCTATCCCGGCAATGGGGTCCGTGGCCCAGTTGGTTGCCAGATCAGTCGGGGTCATGGTGCTGAAGGCCGACACCGAGATGCCGGCGTAAACCACCAGCACCACGATGGTCGTAACCGCAAGCGCCCTTGGACCGCGTATCTCGGGACGTTTTGTTTCCTCAGCCATCTGAGATATCGTCTCTATACCGGTAAAGGCGATGGCGGCAATCGCTATACCAAATAGAAAATCCTGGGTCGAGGGCCAGTAGTTCAGGATTCTCTCCATAATAAGCTGGGGATTAAAGAAAAACATCAGGGCCAGGGTGATTAAAACCGCCTGCACGGCCAGGTCCATAATAGCAAGCATAATATTCAATATAGATGATTCTTTGACACCGATAACGTTGATCGTCATAAGAAACACCACTACCATCATGGCGAAGCCGGTCATCACGGCCGGCGACGTCTTAAGAGGGGCCCAGAAAAAACCCAGGTATGAGGGGATGGCGATTGCAGAGATAGAAATAGTGACAATATACCCGAACATCAGTCCCCAACCGGCCAGAAATCCTGCAAAATCGTTGAATCCATGCCTTGCGAAGCTGGCGGAGCCGCCAGATTCGGGGTACATAGCTATTCCCTCTGCATAGGACATAGCAGTGAATACAAAAATTATTCCAGCCAGGCCCAGTGCAAGCGGCGTGGCGCCAGCGGCTGCCAGAACGACTATACCGAGGGCGTAATAGATGGAAGAGCCAACGTTGCCATAGGCGATGCTGAAGAGGTGTGTAGTGCGGAGGACACGCCGCAGCGGTCTGATTTTCAGTCGTTGAGGGCGGCCGAATTTGTCGCCCGGTTTTACCTGCCAGTTATTTTTCACTTTTCAGTTATGATCAGGGACAACTATCGGCAAATTGTATGCTTGACATATGTCCTTGTCAAGATATCATACATTGACCTTCCCCTTGCTTGAAATCAATACAACTTCGGTTTACAATGATTTACCAGAGGCAAGTTATATTTGAGGAGGATAACAACCATGAACAAATGTCGGATAACCGTATTGGTAGCCGTTTCTGTTATGATTATCTCGTTTCTCGCCTGTGCCCCGGCTGCTACGACGCCTACACCGCCCGCGCCCGAGCCCGTTTCGGTAACGGTAACCTGCCAGCAGTTTACTCAGAAGGCCCATATCACACAGGATGTCACGGCCGCTCCGGGAGCTTTTATCACCGTAACCCTTTGCTCCAATCCCACTACCGGCTTTTCATGGGATGAGCAAGCCCGGATCAGCGATTCAGCCGTATTAAAGCAAACGTCTCACAAAACGGTCGCCCCAGAGAATACAGGCATGGTCGGTGCACCGGGCAACCAGGTGTGGACGTTTGAGGCATTAGCGGCAGGCGCCAGCACGGCCTCGTTCTCTTACAGCAGGCCCTGGGAGGGTGGGGAGAAAGACGTGCAAACTTTCAAGCTGCATGTGACTGTGCAGTAGCGCCCTCACTTCTTTATATTGAAAGTATAAGAGCAGGCCGCAATCATCGCCGCTGCGAATCCCAGCAGCAGAATAACTTCTATATATACCGGCAGAGCTGTTGCCGTGCCGGGTGACGTTGCCCAGCGCAGCAGGTCCACTCCATATGTCAGCGGGTTAAAGTAGCTGAATATCTGCAGCCAGCCGGGTGCTGAAGAGATGGGGAAAAGCGCGCCGCTGGTGAAGAACATTGGCATGATGACCAGGCTCATTATAAAGTTGAAGCCCTCCATGCTGTTCATGAGCGACGCGAGCAACAGCCCGACGCAGACCAGCCCGATCGCCAGCAGTATCATGATGGGGATCAACAGAAATATCGATTCAGGAGTCAACCTGATCCCTATCAGAAACGAGAGGGGCAGTAGGATGAACCCCTGTATCAGCGCGCTGGTGCCGCTTCCTAGGGCTTTGCCTATGACGATGGAGGTGCGGGAAACAGGTGCTACCATGATCTCCTTGAGGAAGCCGAATTCCCTGTCCCAGATAATCGAGACACCCGACCATACAGAGGTGAAGAGTAGCGTCATGCCCAGTATGCCGGGAAATATGAATACCTGGTAGTTGTCCACACCCGGCAGCTCCACATTCCGCATGCCGCTGCCGAAGACCAGCAGCCACAGCACCGGCAGGATCAGTGAAGATACGATGCGCGACTTCTCTCTCCAGTATCGCAGCACTTCGCGGTACCACAGGGCGCCTATTTTTCTCAGCTCGCTCATCTTCGCCTGCTTATGACTCTCATTGCTTTTCTCAACTCATTTTCCGCTTCTTCGGAGCGTATATCCTTGCCTGTGTAATACAGGAAAACGTCATTCAACGTAGGCTTATGTATAGAGACGGATTTAAGTTCGATGCCGGCGGCCGATGCCAGTTCTACGATTACCGGCACTTTTTTCTCGGCATCGGACAGGTGAAGGCGCACGGTGCTGTCGACCACCTCGGCATTACGGGTGAAACTGAGTTCTTTGACGCGCTCCAGGAAATCAGCCGGTCTGCCGGTTATGATTGTCACAACATCGCCTTCCAGCGCACCGATCAGGTTAGCGGGAGTATCCACCACCTTGATCCTGCCGGAATCGATGATACCCACCCTGCTGCAGAGGCGTTCCGCTTCCTCCATATAATGTGTGGTCAGTATCACCGTTATATTTGATTGTCTGGCAAGCTCCTCGATGTGTGACCAGAGATGCTGGCGTGTCTGTGGATCCAGTCCAAGCGTGGGCTCATCGAGAAAAAGTACTCTGGGACTGTGCAGAAGTCCCCGTGCCAGTTCAAGCCTGCGCCGCATGCCTCCAGAATATGTCTTCATGGGCGAATCGGCGCGGTCTTGAAGCCCCACCAGGCCCAGTAGCTCGTTTATCCTTTTCCGGGCAAGCATCGTGCCGATGTCATAAAGCGTAGCATGCAGCATCATATTCTCACGGCCTGTCAGCCGGTCATCGATGCTGGGATCCTGAAAAACTATGCCTATGCTGCGCCTCACCTTTCCCGCCTGTCTGCGGATATCGAAACCGTTGACCAGCGCCGTTCCCGATGTGGGAGAGTTAACGGTGCACAGCATGGATATGGCCGTGGTTTTGCCCGCGCCGTTTGGGCCCAGCAGGCCGAACACCTCCCCTGGTTCGATTTTCAGGTCGAGGCTGTCCAGCGCCAGGATTTTACCGTACCTCTTGGTCAGCGCGAATGTCTCAATGGCATAAAGTTGTTTCATCGTGATCGCCGCATACAATTATAAGCCTGAGCACAGAGAGGATGAAATCAGATTAACTGTCGACAAAGTCTGACTTGAATTAAGGATTAAAATATCTGCTGAATTCAGGTTAATGATTTCAGATTGTCGGCGAACTTATTCAAGTACCCATCGGCGGGCAGAATGGAAGAAAGCACCCTGGCCGCCAGTGAGAGCGACTGCGCCTCAGGCAGGCAATATTGCATTGTCAGAAAACGTTGGCGGAGCTCCTTGACTTTATCCTTCACCGGCGTATTCGATTGAACACATTCGCTCAGGTACTCAGCGAGCTGCTCAAAGTCCGCTTCCTTCATGCCGAAGCGCGTCATCTCCTGCACGCCCATTCTTATGCCGCTTGACTCTATAAAACTGTCATCGTCCGGCAGAGCCTGGTAATTGGTAATAATATTATTGTCCTCGAGTCTGCGGGCGATGTCCTCTCCCACACCGTATTTCCTGACACGTATCAGCACCTGGTGTGTCTCTGTGAATCCCTCTTTTGCATCGCCTTCAACTGATATTCCATGTGAATTGAGTGCTTTGGCGAAAGCACGGGCGTTCTTGATCACCTGTGTCTGATAGTCCTGTTTGAATTGGTTCATTTCGTAGGTCGCCATCAGCAGGCCGAGCAGTGTGCCGAGGTGGTGGTTGCTGGTCGAGCCGGGGAAGGCCCTGCTCTTGATCTCAATCCAGAGCTTCTCCAGGCCGGTCCCGCCGGCCATGTTGCCGGCGACTACGCCGCGCTGAGGGCCGAAAAAGGTTTTATGGGTGCTTCCAGTTACGACGTCGGCGCCTTCGCTGAAAGGGGCCTGGAATGCACCGTAAAGGCCCAGCACATGGGCCATATCGAACATCAGGATGGGACGCGGATTCATGCGGCTGACGATTTCGGATACAAATTGAACCGGCTCTCTGTATATAAACATGCTCTTACCGAAGATGATCAGCTCCGGTTTGATCGATTCAATCAGGTCGGCCAGTTTAGCAGTATCAGCCCTATAGGGATTATCTTGGAGAACCGGGAAATGGTATACGTTCTCCTTGCCCGTCTCCGTGTTGTCAGCTACGAAGTTAAACAGGGCGCCCATCGGCTGGGCGCTGAGGTGTCCACCCTTGTTCAAATCGTTGTTGATTACAGCGCGCATTTTTCTCAGCGGCTGGCTGACCGGCTTCTCCCGGTTGAGAAATTTCACTATTCCCTTGAAAACCACCTCGTTGGCCATATTGCCGCTGATAGGACGCAGCTCAATGTTGGTGCATCCGAAGTACTGCTGCAGCTCTTTTTGCAGTTCCTCTTCAACATCCCTGATAAAGTCTGTGGCCTGGTAAAAATATATCTCCCTGCCTTTCATAGTTCGGTGCTCGGCGTACCGCCCGACAGGATCGGATATCTCGCAGAGCTTTACCAGAAGGCTGGGTGATGATTCAGAGGGTATAAGGTTAATACATTCCCGCTGTCGCCACAGGTTATTTTCGGTAGTTCTTTTTACAAGCTTCTCTATCTTGCTTTGAAAATCAGACATGCTATACCTCGGTGAATATTTGTATAAAGCATACATGAAGCGATCAGGATTTAACAAACTCAATTTGCGAAAACATGCTATCGTATTTATCATATATACGATTGCATCATCTATTCGACCGGAGAAGAACACTTGAAGAGACATAACGCAGTAATTTATTTTGCACTTTTCCCTTTGCTTGCCTTTTTATTTGGCGGAGCATGTGTCGCAGCAGCAGCCGCAAATCCCAACACGCCGTTGATATCGTCTCTGGCAGCTGAACATACGAATATTTATCCGCTGGGCAATACTAAGATCACGTGTTCGGCTGTCAGCCCGCAGGGTTTACCGTTGAACTATAAATGGGTTTGCACTGACGGCACTATCACAGGCAGCGGGCCGTCTATCACTTACGAGGCGCCCAGGACCTATGGTGATTTTCATATAATGGTTACCGTGGATGACGGCCAGGGCAATAAGGCCAGCCAGACGGTGAAGGTGACCGTAATTGTGCGAGATCCTACCAAGTGCTGCAAGTAATGGATAATATGCGTTTAAACAAGCGGGCGTTTTTAACATTGTTGATATTGTTTCTCTGCTTGCCAGCCTGCAGCCCTGTTAACGCCGTCAAAATAGTAAAGCATGATATTGTAGTGGCTGAATTTACGGCGGATGTGTCGCATAGCACAGCCACCGTTGGTGGACAGGCACAGAATACGTTTATGTGGCCGCTGGACAACTGCAAAATTTGCGTGACCTTTTACGATTACGCGGGCAATAGCCTGGGTGTATTCTCGGATAGCATAGAGCGGTTGGAGCCGGGTCAGGTTTGGAATTTCAGTGCTGTCCTCACAGGCGGCGATGCCTGGAAGGTGGCACGATATGATATATCGGTGTGTAACTGAAGAGAGTACGAACTGTTGCGTAATGAGAATGGAAGTGTTGACAAGGAATTTTGGCAGGCTCATCTGGATGGTTATCTTGCTGGCCGTTATGTCCGGCGGCTGTTCCGGGAGCAACGGGCTGCAGATCGTCAGTCACGATCTCACGGTCAGACAATTTACGGGTGATCTCAATACGATTAAAAGCATGGCGGTTGTCACCGGCTCTGCGAAAAATATTAGCAGTGCCCCTCTATCGGACTGCAATATTAACGTCCGCTACTTCGATGCCGACAAGCATTTAATCGGCGTTTCTTCAGCCTACAGGCAGTTCCTGGATCCCGGGGAAGTGTGGAGTTTCACTGTTCAGTTGACTGCGGCGGACGCATGGAAGGCGTGCAGCTACGATATCAGCGGCACAAACCGCTGACGGAACTTTGCTTTAGACATAGCGGTTGCTATAATTCTGGTATTGCTAAGAGCGGAGGTTTGAGAGCGAAATGAAGAACTTCGGTCATGTGTTGCTGCTATTATCCTGTATATTGTTGATCTCAACAGGAATGTTATCATGCTCACAGGCGGCATCGCCCTCGGCGGGTCAACAGCTGGCTATCCAGAGTTTGACTCCCGTTCACAATGAGGTCCTTCCAGGCGGAACTGTGGCAATAGAGAGCTCAGTGATCAATCCCTCCAATGATACTCTCAGTTATAAATGGTCGGCCAGCGGCGGCGGATTCGGGGGATCGGGGCAGAACAACATCTGGCAGGCGCCGTCACAGGTCGGTGTATACGAGATAACTCTGGTTATCGAAGATGGCAAAGGAGGTTACGCTCAATCCAGTACCTCGATTACGGTGTCGAGCAACAGGGCGCCGGCAATCACCAGCCTGTCCGCAAACCCCGTTAACGTTATGCCGGGCGGAAGCACCGTTATTACATGCGTGGCCAACGACCCCGACGGGGACATTGTCCGTTATAGCTGGAGCGCCGGTGACGGCTCGATCTCCGGCACGGGAAACAGGGTAACCTGGATATCGCCCAACAAGAACGGCGATATCAGCATCACATGTACGATCAGCGACGGAAAAGGCGCCGAATCCAAGCAGACGATTTTAGTCAATGTCTCGCCGTCGACCAGTGATATCACCATCAAGCAAGTCAGACAGGAAAGCGGGACCGTCTCTTCCACCGGTGACAAGGATACGACCAGGTACAGGGCGGGCGATGATGCGGCGAATCTGACCTACCGGGCATTTTTCAGCTTCGATATCTTCGGCCTTAACAAGACCAATGTCAGGCAGGCCAAACTGAAATTCGGACCGGGAGTGGTAGTTGGCGACCCCTTCAACGCGTTGGGTGGCTTGCGCCTGTGGCAAGTCAACTATGGCGAAGGATTGCCCGGCTATAATATTACAGGGGAGAATTTCTATTCGGCCGGCGCCCTTTTGACATCAGCACCCAACGAGATAGACGTCACCAATGAAGTCAGAAGCCTGGTTGCCGCGGGTGCCGACAGGTTGCAACTGGAAGCCCTTTTCTACAGGGCGAGCAACGGCAATAATTCCATAGATTATATCGAATGGCCGGAGGTTAGCCTGCTTATCACGTTTGCTCCGTAACAGAAATCGATTAATCAGGAGGTTATATATGAGGAAAAACAGGATTGCTTATGCACTGGTACTCATGGCGATTGTCACGTTGACGGCGGTCGCAGCCTGCGCACAGCCGGCCGCCACACCCGCGCAGGAGGCGCCCGCGGGCAATATGCCCCCGGTCATAGCCAGCCTTACTGCCGCGCAAACCCAGACATATCCCGGGGCAATGGTGAATATACAGAGCGTGGTATCCGATCCTAATGAAGATAGTATCAACTTCAACTGGACTGCCACCGGCGGCGAATTTGTCGAGAATGGCAGGCCTAATACCACCTGGCGTGCTCCCAAAGGTTATGGCACCTATGAGATAAAACTGACTGTCGATGACGGCAAAGGCGGGTCGGCGCAGGCAACGGTGTCCATTACTGTGAGCGCTAACCATGCCCCTTCCATCACAGGCCTTACGGCTGATCCTGCCGCGCTTCTGCCGTCAACTACAGCTATTCTCACCTGCATTGCCAGCGATCAGGACGGAGATGCGGTCCAGTACAAATGGGAGGCCAGGGAAGGCGCCCTGAGCGGCGTCGGCAATAAGGTATCATGGACTGCGCCCGGTAAATCGGGTAATTACAGCGTTTTCGTGGTGGTTAGCGATGGAAAGGGCGCCGAGACCAGGCAGGAGATCGTGATACCGGTGGCGTCTCCCAGCAGCGTTCAGACCTTCACCCTGATACCCAAAGAGAGCGGCACGGTTACATCCGAGGGCGACAGGGACAACAGCATATATAAAGCGGGAGACGATGAGAAGAACATAGGTTATCGCGCGTTCTTCAGTTACAATATTTTCCCGCTTTTAGGCATGGAGATAAAACAGGCCAAGCTTAAGTTTATTGATGGTAGAGTGGTGGGTGATGATCCATTCGATCCGGTGACCGGAGTGGGTGGATTCCAGGTCATGCGCATTTCATACGGCACTACGTTGCCCAAGTTTGGCACCGTTGACGGCTCACCTTTCCAGCGATCGGAAGCTTACTTGAACAAACCGATAGTGGAAGTGGATGTAACGCCGGAGCTTATCACTGCGGTGGACAACAGGCTTGAAAGGTTCCAGGCCGAAGCCGGTTTTATGAAGCGGTCCTTTAACGGCAACAACGTTGCCCAGTATATTCAGTGGTCGGATGTTGTATTGGAGGTTATCGCTTCACCCAAATAAGCCCTTATCGCCGGATACATAAAGAACATATCAGGGCGGCCTCCGGGCCGCCCTCCTTCCCCAATTTTGACTTGTTTTTAATCCAGTGCTAAAGTATATAGTAAATTAGCAGTCTAAAGTGGAGAGTGCTAAAAATGAGCAAGGCTGCTTATAAAAGACGAGACGCTGTTTTAAAAATAATAGTCAGTGAGTATATTGCAACGGCCACACCGGTGGCATCGGAAGCTATTCTGCGCCATCACAGTCTTGGCGTGAGCCCGGCCACGATCAGGAATGATATGGCCTCACTCGAGGATGATGGATATATAACGAGGCCTTATACGTCAGCGGGCAGTGTTCCGCTGGACAAAGGCTACAGGTTTTACGTTGAAAATATATCGGGCCACATAGACCTTTCCAGTGAAGAGCAGAAACGTATCAGGCGTTTGCTGGATGCGGCCGTTGATGAGTACGACAGGTTGCTTAAGGTAGCTGCGGGCGTGATGTCGCGCCTGGTGGGGAATACTGCTATTGTCACCTTCCCCAAATCAGCCGAATGCCGGTATAAACACATCGAGCTGATCTCCATGCAGCAATATATCGCCATGATGGTGCTGATACTGGGCAACGCGGTGTTGAGGCGGCAGACCATTAAATTTTCAGACACTGTTGATCAGGCTCAGTTGAGCGAAGCAGCCGTTAAGTTCAACCGGGAATACGCAGGCCGGACGCGCGGCCAGATCGCAGCCAGGAAGCTGGAGATGACCCCCCTGGAGAAGAAGATCTCCGATGCCATTAAAGAAGTTATGGCCAGCGAAGATGCCATTGAATATGAGACATCGTATTTTGATGGATTGCGGCTGATGCTGGAACAGCCGGAGTTTGTGCAGCGTGAGCGCATGCTGGGCGTGCTTGAGCTGATGGAAGCCAAGGGCTGGTTGAGAAACGTAATCGACTGGCAGGTCACGGATGAGGGAGTCAAGGTAATCATAGGCGAAGAGAATCGCGAATCCGCTCTGCGCGACCTCAGCCTTGTATTCAGCAATTACGGCGTGCCTGACCAGGTGCAGGGGGCGGTAGGAATTATCGGCCCCAAGAGGATGGACTACTCAAAGGCCATCTCCACTGTGAATTATATTTCAGGTTTGCTGAGCGAGCTGGTTGCCAGAGTCTGCCGCGATGAAAGCCGGTAATTGAATCAGGAGGTTATCTTGGCAGAGGAATCCGTTTCACAGGAACAGGACACTATCGATGAACTGAAAAAAGCCCTCGCAGAGGCAGAGGAAAAGGCCAATACCTACTTGGCCGATGCCCAGAGGGAACGGGCCGACTATCAGAACCTGAAAAAAAGGACGGAACAGGAGAAACAGGAATATCAATCGCGGGCTAATGCCGAGATGATGAAACAGTTGCTGCCTGTTGCAGACGATATGGAACGCGCTTTTAATATGGTTGATCCCAGGTTTAAAGACTCAACCTGGGTTGAAGGCTTCAGGATCATTCAGCGCAATCTTCAGGATATCCTGCGTACGCACGGCTGCACGGCAATCGACTGCGTGGGCCAGGCCTTCGACCCCAACTTTCATGAAGCGGTTGCCTATGAAGATGGAGACGAGGGAATTGTCGTTTCCGAGCACCGGAAGGGCTATGCTATCAAAGACAGGGTGCTCAGGGCCTCGCAGGTATCTGTCGGTAAAGGGAATAATACCGGGGCGGGTAGTGATAAAAAGTGCCCCGACAATGAATAAAAATGAAAAAAGGAGTATCAGTAAATAAAATACTGAAAATCAGGAGGATAAAATGGGAAGAACAGTTGGCATAGATCTTGGAACAACGTTCAGCCTTGTGGCGACGATGGAGGGCGGCGAGCCGGTAATCATCGCCAACCGCGAGGGCGAGCGTTTGACACCGTCCGTGGTGGCAGTGGACAAAAAAGGCGAACGGCTGGTAGGGTTGCTTGCCAAGCGGCAGGCGATTACCAATCCGGAAAACACCATCTTCAGCATTAAGCGTTTGATGGGCCGCAAGTACAAGGACGCCGAGGTCCAAAACGATATCAAACGACTGCCCTATAAGATCGTTGAGGGGAGCAATGGCGACGCTAAAGTAATTATGGGTGGCAAGGAATACAGCCCCGCAGAGATATCGGCTATGATCCTGCAGAAGCTCAAGATGGACGCCGAAGCTTTTCTCGGCGACAAAGTAACCGATGCCGTAATTACGGTCCCGGCTTACTTCAACGACAGCCAGAGGCAGGCCACCAAAGATGCCGGCACTATCGCCGGCCTTAACGTCATCCGTATAGTTAATGAGCCGACGGCGTCGGCGCTGGCTTACGGTCTTGACAAGAAGAAAGAGGAGATGATCGCGGTTTACGACCTGGGTGGAGGAACCTTCGATATATCCATCCTGGAGCTGGGTGACGGTACCTTCCAGGTTAAATCAACCAATGGCGACACACACCTCGGCGGCGATGATATAGATCTGAAGGTGATGGATTGGCTGACCGACGAGTTTAAAAAGGAGCAGGGCATCGATCTCCGTCAGGACAGGATGGCCCTGCAACGTTTAAAGGACGCTGCGGAAAAAGCCAAGAGGGAGCTCTCAACGACCGGGCAAACCGAGATCAACCTGCCCTTTATCACCGCCGACGCGTCAGGACCCAAGCACCTTAATATCACACTGACCCGCGCCAAGCTGGAACAGCTGGCCGCTGACCTGCTGGAGAGAAGCATCGAGCCGTGCAAGAAAGCCCTTTCGGATGCAGGCCTCACGGCAGCGCAGGTTACAGATGTCATTCTGGTGGGCGGCCAGACCAGGATGCCCAGGGTACAGGAGATCGTACGTCAGTTCTTCGGAAAGGAGCCCATCAAGGGTATCAATCCGGACGAAGCTGTGGCGCTGGGCGCAGCCATACAGGGCGGCGTCCTCAAAGGAGACGTCAAGGACATCCTGCTGCTCGACGTAACCCCGCTCACACTCGGCATTGAGACTCTGGGTGGCGTGATGACTCCTCTCATCCCCAGGAACACCACCATACCCACTTCCAAGAGCCAGGTGTTCAGCACGGCCGCCGATAATCAGCCGAGCGTGGAGATTCATGTGCTGCAGGGCGAACGTCCCATGTCGGGCGACAACAAGACCCTCGGCAGGTTCATCCTGGACGGTATCCTGCCTGCGCCACGCGGTGTGCCTCAGGTAGAGGTCACCTTTGATCTAGATGCAAACGGCATCCTGAATGTCCGCGCGCAGGACAAGGGCACCGGCAAGGAACAGAAGATCACCATTACAGCATCCAGCGGCCTGAGCAAGGATGAAGTGGAAAAGATGCGCCACGAGGCCGAGGCTCATGCTGCCGACGATACGCGTAAGAAGGAAGAGGTTGAAACCAAGAACGTGGCTGAAGCCACCATGTACTCTGCCGAGAAGACCATACGCGAATACAGCGATAAAATACCCGCCGACCTCAAGAGCGAAGTCGAAGGTAAGATAGCGGCCACCAGGTCAGCATTGCAGGGCACCGATATCAGCTACATCAAGAGCTCCCTGCAGGCGCTCAACGAATCCATGCAGAAGATCGGAGCGGCCGTATATCAAAAGACGTCTCCACCGCCCGACGGAGGCCCCGGCGGCCAGGAAGGCCCGCAGGATGCCGGTTCGCCTCCTCCCCCCGGGGATGAGGGCACAGTGGAAGGTGAATTCCGGGAAGTATAAACGCTTGATTATAAAAGGCGGCGGATATTAATATCCGCCGCCTTTTTTTATTGCCGATTGTGATATAACTTTACGTTGAATTGACACTCCAAGTCAAAAGCTTATAATATGTGGAACATTATTGATACAGGAGGTTTACACCTGATGGCAAGTAAGCATTTCACGATGAGCACCGTAGCTAAAGCCGTTCTCGCGATTATTGCCGGTGTTTTATGCATTTTCTGGTTCGATATGGCGCGCTGGATCATCGGCATATTTCTTATCGTTTGGGGTATACTGGCGCTGGTCGACCGCTAATTTCTTCAAAGAGATTATCGGGATTATATCATCGCGGCCCGGTTTGCATCTGTGTCCAGATGTGGGAGGTGAGTAGTGATCTACTGCGGCACCTGCGGCTTCAGCTATAAAGACTGGGTGGGAGTTTATTATCCCGAGGGTCTGCCAGCAAAGAGCTGGTTGAGCTATTACGCCCGGGAATTCAATTCGCTGGAGCTGAACTCTACATATTATGCTCTTCCGGGCCTTGCTGCCATGGAATCCATGGCAGCTAAAACAGGCGAGGGCTTCCTTTTCTCTGTCAAGGCAAACCAGGAGATGACGCATGTGCGTGAAAGCGGGGAAGAGGCCAGCCGCGCTTTTGCACGCATATTACAGCCGCTGGTGACCGCCGGCAAGCTGGGATGTGTACTGGCGCAGTTCCCTTACAGCTTCGGGTACAATTCCACCAACCGCGATTATCTGCAGAGGCTGGGAGATTGGCTGCAGGGGTATCCGCTCGTCATAGAATTCCGCAATTCCGCCTGGCTTAATAACGAGACTCGCAGCTGGCTCACGGCCCGCGATATAGGATTCTGCTGCGTGGACGAGCCGGAGTTGCCCCGGCTGATGCCGCCTGTGGCCAAGGTGACAAGCAGGACAGGATATATCCGGTTCCATGGCAGGAACGCTGCCAGGTGGTGGCACCACGAACAGGCCTGGGAACGCTATGATTATTCATACAGCCCCGGAGAGTTGGAGCAGTGGCTTCCCAGGATTCAGATGATCAGCAGCAAAGCTGAAAACACTTTTATATTTGCCAATAATCACTGGCGAGCTCAGGCCGTTGATACTATCAGGCAGGTTCGCTCAATGCTCGATCGGCTTGTCATATAAATTTTTGTAATATAGAATAGTTCTTTGTACGGATTCGGCCCCTGAGCCATCGCCGGATCATGAGTTTTGTAAGCGGAGAATAATTGCAGCATAAAAAAGTTACGCAAAAACGCGTCAAATGGTGGTATGCCCTTATCTTCATCGCTATTATTGCTGCAATACTGATACTTGATATCCTGTCCAAGGAGTGGATCCGCGCCAGCCTGCCGCCGGGCGGAGCATTCCCCGAGATCGGGCGGTTGACCATCGTAAATGTGCAGAATACCGGGTCGGCTTTCGGCCTGTTCACCAACCAGGCTTTTCTGCTCAGTATCGTTGCCATAGCCGGCCTGGTGGTGGTGCTGCTCTTCTTCAAATATCTCGGTGAGCTTGGTTTTATGGGAGGCCTGGCGCTGAGCTTCATCTTTGCCGGGGCGCTGGGCAATCTCATCGACAGGCTGAGGTTTGGCCGTGTAACGGATTTCATCTACGTCAGGCTCTGGGACAATGTCTACTGGCCTGCATTTAATGTCGCTGACTCAGCCATAACGGTCGGGGCCATCCTGCTCGCCTTCGTCGCCCTGGTCAATCTGGGGAAGAAACATGAGCCAAAGCCGGGAAACACAAAAAAGGACATTTGAGGCCGGTATCGACGATGTCCGGCTGGACAGGTTCCTTGCCGAGGCCCTGCCCGATCTGACGCGTTCGCATATACAGAAGCTGATCAAATCGGGGCAAGTCACCATTAATGGGTGTCAGGCCAGCCCGGCGCGCCGTCTCAAATTCTCTGACCTCGTCGATATCTCAATCCCTCCGACCCCGATATCCAAACTCGAGCCCGAGGACATCGACCTTGACGTCATTTATGAAGATACTGAAATAGCGGTCATCGATAAACCGGCCGGCCTGACTGTCTATCCTGCCCCGGGGCATGCCGGCCATACGCTGGTCAATGCTCTTCTGCAACGCTTTCCCGACTTTGACTGCTTCGGGGATACGGCGCGTCCCGGCATCGTGCACCGCCTGGACAAGGACACTTCCGGACTGATCGTTGTAGCCAGGAACGAGAAGGCGCGGCTGGACCTGGTCGACCAGTTCAAATCCCGGTCAATAAAAAAAGTCTATTTGGTTCTGGTGCAGGGAAAGCTTGAGCCGGAACGGGGCGCCATCGAGGCGCCTATCGGGAGGGACCCTGCGGACCGCAAGAGGATGGCGGTAGTAACCAGCGGCAGGGCGGCCAGAACCGATTATCGCGTGTTGCGTTATCTGAAGAGCTGTACGCTGGCCGAGGTGCGTATCCGGACGGGCCGGACGCATCAGATCAGGGTGCACATGTCCGCCATAGGCCACCCTGTAGTCGGGGATAAAAAATACGGGAGGTCTTCCATCCCGGCGCCCCGCCAGTTCCTTCACGCCTGCTGTCTCGAGATCAGGCTGCCCGGCAGCGGGCAGATACGCTCCTTCACCTGTCCTCTGCCGGCTGACCTTGAGCAGGTACTCAAGTCCCTGGATAAGGGAAAGGTTTGAAACCTGTTGCTATTTAGCCAGGTGGTATGTTAAATTAAACTCAAAAGCGAGGTTTCAAAATGAGACCACAGGATAAATTCGGGCAGTCAAGAAAGGATCCCTACAGCGGGCAGGGCGACGTGTATAGCCAGATCGCAAACACACCGCCGGCGGCCGGCGCTGAGGACTTCACTACCTTTGAAGTTGATGCCGCCAACAGGCGCAACGAGCTGCTCTTCAATATCACCACCCAGATAGAGGAAACCCGTGGCAAGCTCAGACAGGCCGAACAGCTGGTCGAGCGCCTGCGCCAGAACTTGCGGGAATACGAGGAAATGTATAAGACCCTCACCAAGAGCAAGCCTAAAGAGAAGTAAGATTAGAGATAAGGCGCGCCGCTTGATCGGCCCCGGCCTCATATGTCGGCAGGCGACAGGGTTCCGGTTACTGGTTTTCTGCTGATTAAGATAGTCCCCGATAGGAGTCAGCGTTGAAAGAGAAGCCCAAAGATTATGCCCTCGAGTACGCAGGTTTCTGGATCAGGCTGGCCGCTGCGCTGATAGATTTCTTGATATTAATAGCGGGTTTATATATTTTGTACTGCGTAGTATCCCAATCCTTTTTCTGGATATTTCCCAACGTGCCGGGCGTTATCGCCACTTTCGGAAACATCGCTGCGGGCGCGCCGCTGTCGGCGGGCGCCATATGGCTTTTCGCCACCCTGCTGCTGGCTCTGCTGGTGGCCAACACTGTCTATTTCGTGGCCTGCGCTGCAGCCTCGGGCCAGACGGTGGGCAAGCTCAGCCTGGGCATTAAAATCATCCGCACGGACAGCTCTCCGCTGGACCTGCGCTATTCGTTCATCCGCTTTCTCGGCGGCATGCTCTGCGTGGCAACATTGGGCATAGGCTTCATCGTTATCGCTTTCGACAGCCATAAACAGGGCATGCACGATAAAATGGCCGACACCTATGTGGTAAAGCTGCCGGTCAAACAGGTTGTTTATAACCAGTCGCTGGCGCGCGGAGGTATCAGGTAACATGGAAGCACCGGTAAGGGTGCGTTTTGCACCCAGTCCCACCGGATATCCGCATCTGGGCAATATCAGGACGGCGCTTTTCAACTGGCTCTTCGCCCGTCACACCGGCGGGACCTTCATCCTTCGCATTGAGGATACGGACCAGGCGCGAAAAGTGGAGGGTGCCGTTGAGGTCATTCTTAACAGCCTGCAGTGGATGGGGATGGACTGGGACGAAGGCCCGTTTTATCAGTCCCAGCGCCTGGATATGTATCGGGAGTACGGGGATAAGCTGGTGAGCGAGGGCAAGGCATACTATTGTTACTGCTCTTCAGAGAGGCTCGATGCCATGCGGCAGGAGCAGATCAAGCTCAAGCAGCCGCCCGGCTACGACAGACATTGCCGCGACCTCGGCCACGGGAAAACGGCGGCGGGTGACTCCGCTGTTGCGCCGGTGATACGCTTCAAGTCACCCCTGGAGGGAAGGACGGTGATAACCGACCTGATCAGGGGTGAAGTGATATTTGAAAACAGCACCCTGGATGACTTTGTGCTGCTCAAGTCCGACGGTTATCCCACATATCACCTGGCCAATATAGTGGACGATCACCAGATGCAGATCTCGCATGTCATGCGGGCCGAGGAGTGGCTGTCCAGCACTCCCAGGCACGTGCTCCTCTATGCCGCGTTCGGTTGGCAGCCTCCCCTCTTTGCGCACCTTCCCATGATACTCGGTCCGGACAAGTCCAAGCTGAGCAAACGCCACGGCGCCACGTCCATCGATGAATACAGGGACAAAGGATATCTTCCGGAGGCCATGATAAACTTCCTCTCGCTGCTCGGATGGTCGCTGGACGATAAAACGGAGATAATGACCTGCCAGGAGATCGTTAAGAACTTCACCATCGAGCGGGTCAGCAAAACCGCCGCGGTCTTTAACCCGGCCAAGCTGGAATGGATGAACGGTGTCTATATACGCAACCTCAGCCCGCAGGAGTTCAGCGATAGAAGTATGCCTTTCGTGAAACAGGCCATCACTGATACGGTCATCGATGCGGGTTATTTGCAGCGGATATCCACGCTCGTGCAGGAAAGGGCCAGGGTACTGTCCGAAGTGCCCGCCCTGGTGGATTTCTTCTTCAGCGATAAGCTGGAATATGACAGCGCCCTGCTGTGCGGAAAACTGGATAGAGCCCAGGCCGTCGAAGTGCTCAACAGGACGATTCGCGCTCTGGAAAACATCCGCGAATGGCGTGCCTGTGACATGGAAGCTGCGATAAGGCCTCTGGCGGAAGAGCTCGGACTCAAGGCCGGCCCCTTTTTCGGTGTCCTGCGCGTGGCCGTCACCGGCCGTACTGCTTCACCCCCCCTCTTTGAGACGATGGAAGTGCTGGGCAGGGACCGTAGCATGGCGCGCCTCAAGGCAGCGCTACATAAGATATAGCCTCAAGATAATTACCGCGTCCGGCCGGGCAGCCTCTAGGTCTGGTAGCTTTTGGGCATCCCCAGCACCCTTTCACCGATATAAGCCAGTGTCATCTGCTGGGTGACGGGCGCCAGCCTTATCAGGTTGATCTCGCGCCACCATCTCTCGACATCGTATTCAATGGCATAGCCGTAGCCGCCGAAGACCTGCATGGCCCAGTAAACCGCCTTGATGCCATGCTCAACCACAATAGCCTTGGCCATATTGGCTGCCGCGCCCACCTCTGCGGAAGGCTTGCCGGTATCATAGGCGACTGATGCCCGCAAATTGAGCAGTCGTGCCGCCTCAAGGCAGGAATATGACTCGGCCAGTGGGAACTGCAGCGCCTGATAGCTGCCAATGGGCACGTTATTGAAAACCTTGCGTTCGCGCGCGTATTCCACGGCTTTGCGAATGGCCAGGTTGGCTATGCCCACGCCGAGCGCGGAGAAGCTCATGCGCTCGGGATTCAGCGTATCCAGGACATTGTGCCATCCGCCGTCCAGCGGCGGCATCAGCGCGCTCTCCGGGAGCTTGAGGTCGTTGAATGTAACGGTGCAGGAATGAGAGTAGTTGACGGCGTGTTTTGCGATGGGTTCTATCTCTACGGCCTTGTTGGGCAGGTCGGCTAAAAACAGGCTCAGTCCCGAGGTCTTGCTGCCTTTGCTTCCACAGGGGGAGGTGCGGGCTATGATCAGCATACCCTGGGCGCGGTCGGCGCCGCTGATGAACGTCTTATTGCCGTTGATGATCCAGTTTTTCCCATCTTTCCTGGCGGTGGTGCTGATATTGAGGGTATTGGTGCCCGCGTTCGGCTCTGTAAGTGCCATGCAGAATTCGATATCGCCCTTGGCCAGCGCCGGCAGGTATTTCTTTTTCTGCTCTGCCGTGCCGTGTTTCAAAATGCTCAGGCCGCCGAAGACCTCTGATAGAATCAGATACCAGGCGCCCGCCATGCCGCAACCGTACCCGCATAGATTCTCCATAGCGATGAAAAGGTCGGTCGCGCCGTTGCCCGAGCCCCCGTATTCCTCCGGTATGACTATGCCGAGAAAACCGGCATCACATATGGCTTTCCAGAATTCGCTGCCGAATTCGTGCTTCTCTTCCTTTTTGCGCCAGTATTCGGGGCCGAACTCAGTCGCGATCTCCCTGGCAGCGTTGGTGATCATTCGCTGGCTCTCAGTAAGCTCGAAGTCCATAATTACTCAGTCTCCTGCAGATTATTTGCCGATTAACATACCTGTGGGATCGATATCCTTGCGCAGTATTTCGAGATCGCGGTCCGTCGGTTCGGGGCTTACCGCGTATTTATCGGGGATAATGATATCGAAGCTTGAATTGTCGCGGACCTCTTCGATGGTGACGCCGGGATGGAGAGACAGCAGCTTCATACGCTTGGTCTTATCATCGAATCCGTAGACCGCCAGCTGTGTAATCATTCTGAAGGGGCCGGTATTGCTGGGTAATCCTGCCTTTTCCCTTGCTCCGGGCCCGCTCAGGAAGCCGGGTGTTGTGAGAAAATCGACCTTGTTGACGAATGTGCGCTTCGATTGTCCACCTACGATGAGTATGGTCTTGTGGGCGAAGGAAGCGATATCGTTGGCGCCGCCGCTTCCCGGCAGCCTGGCCTTAGGGTGGTCATGGTCGCCTATGCACGTAGTGTTGATATTTCCATACATATCGACCTGGGCGCCGCCCAGGAAGCCGTAATCGATGAATCCCGCCTGGCAGGATGACATTACATCATGCATACTGGTGGCGGCAATCCCCCTGTAGCAGGTTAAAGCCTGCCCTACCGATATGGGCAGCTCGGGCAGTATGGGCCCGACGCCCCCGGCTTCAAATATGATCAGCAGATTGGGGGCGTGCGTCTTTTGAGCCAGCATGCCGGCTATCATGGGAAGGCCTGTGCCGACAAAGACTGACTTGCCGTCCTCCAGCAGGTTTGAGCCTGTGAACGCCAGGAATTCTCGCATGTTATATCTGCCGTTTTGATTATTGGCCATCTGTCATTCATTCTCCCTTATAATCTGGTCCGTCAAGAGCAGCTTTTATTTTCGCCAGGGTGTTACCAGTGGCACCCTCATGTCTTCACGCTTCTTAAGGAACTCGATTTTTTTAAGTCCCCCGCAGGTCTCCAGGTATTCATCGAAATCATTTACGCCGAAAATGTATTTGTCCGAGTACTGCTTGACTCCCTCATCGGTCTTGGAAAGAGCCAGCCATTCAGCTATGTGCTCCTCGTCGAAAAAGTACTCGCCGTGCATCTCGCAGGGATGCGATCCATAGGGCTGCTCAACCACGGCGTCCACAACATAGAAAGGTATAACGTTACGCCAGGGCTCCCTGCGCATTATCTCGTTGTCCACAATCTTCTCGGTGGTTATGATCAGCTTGCGCGCGCAGCGCGCCAGCTCGAAGTCCTCCACCATGATGCCGTCGATCTGGCAGTTGCCGTAGATGTCGCAGCGGTGCACGTGGATGAAAGCCACATCCGGATAGGCTGCCGGTATCAGGTTGATGGGCTTGCCGCTGAAGGGATCTTTCACCACCTTGCAGGAGCTGTATGCGCCTGTATCCGTGCCGAGCAGGTTGCGGCTGGGTATGAACGGCAGGCCCATCATTCCCGCCAGGAACCTCCACTGATAGCCGGAGTTGCTGATCTCAGCGATGACCTTGCACCTGCCGGATTCCACCATGCGCCTGCTGGCCGGTGACAGGCCCCTGACCTCGTGGCCGAAGCTATAAGCCACCTCGACCCTGTCGACACAGCCGTTGCCCACCAGAAGGTCCAGGTCATGCACGGCCGTCTTGCCGGCCATGATCAGGTTGCGCCTGCGTTGGCGAATAATCTCGTAGATTATATTCATGGAGACACGGATGTGTCCGAACCCGCCGCTGGCGATGAAGTCGCCGTCCTTGACGAATTTGCTCACCGCATCGCGTGCGGTCATGGTCTTGTCCTTGAGAGCGCGGGATTTGTTGTGCAGGACGTACTCCCGGTTTTCGTCCGGATCGTGCCATCCGACCAGTTGTCCTTTACCTTCTTGTATAACTTCCATTTGCTGCTCCTTCAGTCGATTTAAGATATCAGTCAACTTGCCGGGAAGCTGCACTGCTCACAGCTTACCGGCAAGTTAAAGTTAACTATTAAATTATACGGGAAACGCGGTTTCTAATTTTTTGTGATACCGAGGATCTTGCGCGCCTCGGCCGGAGTAGCCGGCTCCCTTCCCAGCATGGCGGCTATTTTGACGGCCAATTCTACCTGTTCATAGCTGCCCTTGGCAAGCTCGCCGTCAGGCATCCTGGTGTTGTCCTCCAGGCCAACCCTCATATGCCCTCCCATCATGCATGACTGCATGATGGCGGGGACCTGCTCCGTGCCTACGGCACAGGTGGTGAAGTTGGAGTCGGGCGGAAGCGCGTTAACAAACGCTACAAATACCTCTGGCCTGAATTTCTGGCCGCCGTTAACGCCCCACACGAAGTTGAAGTTATAGGGCTTGCGGAAGATACCCTGTTTGGCTATGATAATCCA
Source organism: Dehalococcoidia bacterium (assembly GCA_041653995.1). Classification (NCBI taxonomy): domain Bacteria; kingdom Bacillati; phylum Chloroflexota; class Dehalococcoidia; species Dehalococcoidia bacterium. The sequence goes on along the minus strand of JBAZEK010000002.1, from coordinate 29,924 downwards.
GTTGTCCAGGCCGCCGACATCGTATAGCTCGGCCTCGGGCCGGCATCCGATCTCTTCCATAAGCTTGCCGAAATCCTGCAGCATACCGAAGGAGTTAACGAACACGTTATCGATCAGAATCTGGCCGGTCTTGCGGTCAAGCACGCTGAAATTCATGGTATTGGTATTTAGGGAGGCGCTCTCCGGCTTGATGGCCTTGATCGACCGTATCCTTGACTCCATGTTGAGTTTGATCAAATTGTTTATCAGGTTTACGCAATCCGACTCGGGGAAGGGGCCGACCTGACAGGGGAAGCCCACTGATGAAGTGACCTGGATGATCAGGTCGGGGCAGCGCTGCCTTATCGCGTCGTAAGTGGCCTTTACCATTTCCACATCAGATGTATGGTATCCGCCCATTTTTTCATCGCGGCCATGGATATGCACCATGCTGGCGCCGGCCTTGAAGGCTTTCTCGGCTTCTTCTGCGTATTCCTTGGGTGTATAAGGTGTCGCAGGGTTGTTGTTCTTGAACGTGGCCGACCCTGCCAGAGCTGCTGTGATGATTACTTTGTCTTCCATACGTGCCTCCTCTATTATGAATTCATCGTTTTAATATGCGACTATTTGACCGGCCGGAAATACTCGATATCGAAGATGGTGGCTTCACGCTTGTCCTTGAATACCGGTTCCAGCTTCATCCCTGATTTAATGGATTTTGCGTCGACGTCCCCGATGAAATGCGTCATACCCGTATCGGCGCCGTCCAGCTTGATCACGCCTATGGCATAGGGCGGCTTGATCGCCTGCACCGACGATTCGTAGTTCACGATAGTGAATGTTTCCAGCGTGCCTTTGCCGCTCAGATCAATCAACTCTTCCACCTTGCTGAAGCATTTGGGGCAGACGGACCTGGGCGGGACATTGACGAATCCGCACTTCGGGCATTTGGCGCCACTGATCACTTTGCTGTCTCTGATCTTGATGAAAAACTTGCTGGCCATGGAGCCTACGGAGTACTTGTAGGGCATGATAATGAAGCCTTCAAAAATGACGGGTTCTTTTTTTACTGCTTCCATAGTTATTTCCTTCCTATCTCTTCTTTAATCACTCGGTAATCGTCTTGAAGTGGACTATGTCGAAGATATTGCCCTTGCGCTCCGCCTTGGGCCTGATTACCGCCTCGACCCGCATGAAAATTTTAATCTTACTCTCATCCGTCTCCTCGAGCTGGTGCTGCATGATGACGGTTGCGCCGTCCAGCAGAATGATACCGACCGCGAAGGGGATCTTGAGCATCTCCCCTGTTGTCGGCAATAGGAACGACTGCTCTGCCATGAAATAGGACACGACCGTTCCCTTGGGCCCGACCGGAATCCATTTTGATCTGTCGGTACACACGGTGTGGTCCCTGGTGCAGACTGCCTTGGGCAGGCAGAACTGGCGGCCGCAGGTGGGGCACTCGTTGGCATAGATAATGCCGTTTTCCTTCAATTCCCTGAAGAACTCACCCCATACCTCGCCGGTCCTCCATTTGTAGGGGATCTTCGCAGTCTTATTGATGTATATTAACTCTTCCTGTGCTCTTTGCTTCATTTCAATCATTCCCTCCAGTTAATCCATGGTCTTGCTGAGCAGCAGCAGGTCGGACCAGTATGAGCCGCCGAAACCGCTGGCCAGCGCCTGCTTGACCTCCCTGGTCACCTGGTGCTCGCCTCCATCTCCCCTGACCTGCAGGGCAGCCTCGGCTATCCTCAGTATGGCGGAGTCGCCGATGGAGTTGGTGCAGAGCACGCCGCCGGACGGGCTGACCGGGTATTCTCCCTCCAGCTTGAGAGCGCCTTTTTCAACCAGCTTCCATCCTTCATTGGGCTCGCAGACCAGGAAGTCCTCCAGCCACATGGGTATGGCGAAGGCGAAGGGGTCGTACATCTCGAAGACCTGTGTCTCAACCATCGGCTTGGTGATATGGTTGCGCTTAAACAGTTTGGCGCCGGCTTCCATGTGGGAAGTCCAGCGCTTCTCGCCGATACCGAATTGAGCGCCGCCGTATTCCACATGGACCGTCACGTGGTCCTTCATCCAGACCGGCTTCTTGCATATCTTCTTGGCCTTGCTCTCGCTGGCAAGCACCATCGCGGTGGCGCCCAGGCTGGTGGGACAGCACATCAGCAGGTTCAGCGGGTACATCACCATCCTTGCGCTCATAACATCTTCCACGGAGTATATCTCTCTCATATGGGCGTTCGGGTTCCTGTGTGCGGCCTGGGATGAATTGGCGCGTACCATGGCGGCATGCTCCAGCTTGCATCCGCTCCTCTGCATGTAGGCCACCGAGACCGTTGCCAGGCCTCCGATGGCGCCCACCAGGAAATGCCGGTCCACGGCGGGGTCGGTGATGGTCGAGATGGCCGGTGTCACCAGACCCTCATCGTGCTTCTCCCAGCCTATTACCAGGCAGATATCGTATAAACCTGATGCGATATGATACCAACCCTGTATGGCCGTCATGGTCCCGACCGTGCCGCCGGTGTTCATTTTGAAGCCCGGTCTGCCGGCCGCTCCGCTGTAGAGGTTCAGCATGGCATCGTTCAGGTGATGTCCCTCGAAGAAGTCCATGTTGCCCGCCATTACGGCTTCCATATCGTTAATGGTCAGGCCGGCATCCTCCAGTGCCTTGGTAACGGCGTCGTAAATCAGCTCGCCGTCATTGACGTAGGGTCTGCGGCCGCTGTGCGTGGTCTGGCCGATTCCAACAATAGCAACCCTGTTTGCCATTCTATTTACCTCCCTTTTCGAGAACGAGTACACAGTGCATCTGGCCTGCCAGGCCGTCGCATCCGTGGGCGACGGCGCGCCTCGCGCCCTGCACCTGGTGCTCTCCAGCCTTTCCCTGCAGCTGCCAGACGGCTTCAGCCACCCTGGCCATGCCTGCCACCGTCACCGGCGCGCCTGAAAGCAGGCCGCCCGAGGGGTTGACCGGTATCTCACCCTTCATCTGCGTCTTGCCGCTGTCGATCAGCTTGCCGCCCTCTCCGCGTCCGCACAGTCCCAACCCCTCCATCCACAGCAGTTCCTGGGGCGCGTAGAACTCGGAGAGCTCGACCAGGTCCAGATCCTTGACGGGATTGCCGATGCCCGCCATTTTGTAGGCTCTCTTAGTAGCCTTGATCAGGGCATCGCATTCCGCCAGGTCCCGGTCGCCCAGGTTGTGATGCTCGTAAAAATTGCCGACGCCCGTTATCCACACGGGATTGGGTGTTAGTTTTTTTGCGACTTCCTCGCTGGCCATGATCATGGCACAGGCGCCGTCGGAGACGGGTTTCTTCTGCAGCTCGGTGATAGGTTCGGCCAGCATCTTAGACTTGAGCACCTGGTCGACCGTCAGTGTCCTGGCATCCTGCGCCAGTTTATTCTTCAGCGCGTTGCCCTTGTTTTTCACCACGACCTTGGCGAACTGCTCGGGCGTGACCTTGTATTTGTCCATGTAGCGCCTGGCCTGCATGGCCGCGCCCATGGTGTAATCGAGGCCCAGCCAGCGGTGGTAGATGTGGTCGATCGACCAGTTTTCTATCATGGTGCCGTCGGTGATCGATTCCTCGCAGTGGCTCACCACCAGTATCAGGTTGTTGTCGCCCGAAAGTATGTGCATGGCGCCGTAAAGCACCGCATAGGCGCCGTCGCCGGCCACCTTGGATTCGTCCTTCAGGTGCGAGCATACGGCGTCGGGTATGGGCATGGATGAGATCGTCCTCCCGTCCCAGAAGTCCTGGGAACAGCTTACGACGGCTTCGACGTCGTTTTTGAGGTTGATACCCGCGGCCTCGACGACCTTGTCCGTGACCTCCACTACGAGGTCCATCAGGTGATCGTAGGGTTTGGCGGCTTCGAACTTTGTCGAGGAGGCCGCCACTATTCCAACTCTGCCAGCCATTGTTGTATGCCTCCTTTAATATTTAGATTCCGTAGAATTCAGAGCGGTTGTTTTCAGTCAGTTATCGTATTCGGGGTTACCATGCGAATGTAACCCGTCTTCACCGTCCGTGGAGGTTGGAACTGGCCTCTGCATCACTAATCCTCTTCCTGCTTATCAAGTATTAATTGTTAATAGACTACTTTTTTGGCTTTTTGGACACGGCCACCTTGATCAGACATATAGCCACATCCTCGTTGCGCTGGTTCTTGACGTGCCACTGGCTGGATACTACGCCGAAATCTCCCTTATCCTTGAGTTCGGCGACCTCTGTTTCCAGGTGAATCGTATCGCCCAGCCTGGTGGGACCCGTAAACCGCACCTTGTCCATGCCGTAGAAAGCGATGAGGGCGGTCTCGTAGGGAGTAACAAAGCCGGACGCTACAGACAGCACCAGGAATCCGTGCGCGATGCGCCCGCCGAAAATGGTCTTTTTGGCAACCTCCTCGTCGATATGGAGGGGATACCAATCGCCGCTCAGGGCGGCGAACATGGTCACATCAGCCTCCGTAATGGTGCGTCCCCTGGTTACCTCTTTCTCTCCGAGCTTGAAATCCTCGAAATATTTCATGATGCTCCTACCCCCTGGAGATTTCCGCCTATTTTATAACAATTATGAAACCATGTAAACAAGATATCACTCGCAATTCCATAAAAAATTTTGAACGTAAATTGCGTTTGATAAAATTTATTGATTAACCGATTAGTTAATATTGATTAAGGGTATACCTTTTGATAAAATGTCGGGCAGCCCGGCAAGTTGATGTCCCGGCCGATGAGTGGGCATGGAAAGCCGGATATGTGAAGATCAGGAGGATAAAGCCATGGACTTCAAGTTCAGTGCTGAAGAGGAAGCGTTTCGCGATGAAGTAAAGGGCTGGTTGAAAACCGAAATACCGCAGCGCTGGCGGGAGCTGCCCACTGGTCTCTGGCAGGAGACGGAGGAGTCGTGGAAGATATCGCGGCAGTTTCAGAAGAAGCTCGGATCCAAAGGATGGCTGGCGCCGGCTTACCCCGTCGAGCTGGGCGGCGCGGGACTGGGGCACATCAAGCGCCTTATACTGGCCGAGGAGCTCGTTTACCATGACGCCCCCATCAGCATCGAGGCCGAGATCACGGTTAACTGGGTGGGTATGGCCCTGCAGCATTTCGGCAGCGAGGAACAGCAAAAGGACTATATACCGCGTATAGCAAAAGGCGACATAATATTCTGCCTGGGATACAGCGAGCCCAACGCGGGCTCCGACCTGGCGTCGTTGCAGACCCGCGCTACCGAGCAGGGCGATAACTATATGATCAACGGCCAGAAGATATGGTGCAGCTATGCCCACTACGCCGACTACTGCTGGCTGGGGGCCGTCACCGATCCCGAGGCGCCCAAGCACCGCAACATGAGCATGTTCGTGATCGATATGAAGAGCCCGGGCATCACCATTCGCCCGCTGATCAATGTTATCGGCTGCCATTCCTTCAACGAGGTTTTTTTCGATGATGTGCGCGTCCCTAAAAACGGTCTGGTGGGCCAGAAGAACAACGGATGGTTCCAGCTTGCCATGGCGCTGGACTTCGAGCGTTCTGGCGTGGGGACCGCTGCAACCAATAAGCTGATACTCGACCAAATGGTCAAATATGCCAGGACCAATAAGAGAAACGGAAGGCTGATATCGGAAGATCCCATCATGCGCAGCCTGATGGCGGAGATGGCCATCGAGATCGAGGTGGCGCGCATGCTCTGCTACCGCATAGCATGGATATATAGCAAGGGCGGACACTCCAACTACGAGTCGTCTCAGGCTATGGTATTCGGCAGCGAGCTGCTGCGCAGGATATCGGACGCCGGCATGAGGGTGATGGGCCAGTACGGGCAGCTTGCCTTCGGCTCATCCAGGGCGATCGGGACAGCGGAGATGTACAGGGCTTACCTGGCATCGCTGTCCATCGGCGTGGGAGGAGGCACCAACGAGATCCAGCGCAACATCATTGCCATGCGCGGGCTCGGCCTTCCGCGTAAATAGCTGTTCCGGAATGAAATGAGGTGTGCTCAGGCCTATGGATTTTCGCTTAAGCGAAGCTGAAAACAAATTCAGGCAGGAAGTCGAGAAGTTCATTCTCGCCGAAATGCCGCAGGGCTATGCAGAGAGGGATTTGTATTGGCCGGGTGGTTATGGCGCCATCGGTGAATTTGAGATCAGAGATCCGGAAGTGGAGGTATTCAGGCGCAAAATGGGTGAGCGCGGGTGGCTCACCATGGCCTGGCCGAAGGAATACGGGGGAGAAGGCCGTTCATTTGTGGAACAGGCCATATTTTTTGATATCGTCAGCTACTATGGCGCTCCCGGTATGGACATCTCCACGCTCATATCAGGTCCCACCATCCTGCGCTTCGGCAGCGAGCAGTTGAAGCAGGAGTGGATTCCTAAAATAGTCAAAGGCGACCTCAAATTCTGGCTGGCCTACAGCGAGCCCAACGCGGGCTCAGACCTCGCCGCCATACAGACCAGGGCGGTCGAAGACGGGGATTACCTGGTGGTCAACGGTCAGAAGATCTGGGGTAGCGGGGCGCACGTATCGGACTGCGGCTGGATGGTGGCACGAACGGATATGGATGCCCAGCCCTATAAAGGGACCACGCTGTTTATTGTGGACAACAAGACGCCGGGCATCACCATCAGGCCCATCATCAATATCGACGGATTCCACTCGTTCAACGAGGTGTTCTTCGATAACGTCCGCGTGCCCAAAAAAAACGTGGTGGGCGAGATGAACATGGGCTTCTACTACCTCATGGTGGCGCTGGACTTCGAGAGGCTGGTCATATCCATGGGAGGTTTCCGCAGGCGTTTCGAAGACCTCCTCAAATATGCCGGGGAAACCAGGCGCAACGGCGTATTGCTGAGCCGGGATGCGAGGATCAGGGCGAAGCTGGCGGAGCTCGCCATCGAGATCGAAATAGCCTATGTGCTGTACTACCGCACCGCCTGGATGATGGACAACAACCTCTTCCCCAATATCGAGGCCTCCGAGATCAAGCTGGTGACTACCATCCTCAGCAGGAAGCTGGCCGATGTCGGCCTGGAGATAATGGGGCCCTACGGGCAGCTCTGGCCCGGCTCCCGTCACGCGCCGCTCAAAGGCAGGTTCTCGCTGGGATACCTGGATTCCTTATCGGCCGTGATCGGCGCGGGCACCTCCGAGATACAGAGGAATATACTGGCCCAGCGCGGGCTCGGTCTCAAGCGTAAATAGAAAGCGGATTATTAATTAAAACCGGGAGGGACAAACATGGATCTGGGATTGAACGAAGAACAGGAGATGTTAAAGAAATCGGCGCGCGAATTCCTGAGCAAGGAATGTCCCAAGAAGCTCGTGCGGGAGCTGGATGAAAGCGAAAGCGGACTCTCGCAGGACCTCTGGAAAAAGATGGCCGAGCTGGGCTGGATGGGTTTGCCCTTCCCCGAGAAATACGGCGGAAACGGCGGCAGCCTGCTCGACCTCACCGTCCTGCTGGACGAGATGGGCTACAACATAGTGCCCGGGCCCTTCTTCTCCACCGTCGTGCTGTCGGGCTTCACGCTGCTCGCGGCGGGAAATGAAAAACAGAAGGAAACGTATCTGAGCAAGATATGTTCCGGCGATATGATCATGACGCTGGCGCTGACCGGGGTGGAGGGGACATATTCCCCGGCCTCACTCGACACGGAGGCTAAAGCATCGGGTAAGGATTATATATTGAACGGGACCAAGATGTTTGTGCCGGATGCCAACACGGCCGATTACATGCTGGTGGTGGCGCGCACCAAAAAGAGCTCCGATCCGGAGGACGGCGTGAGTATTTTCCTGATGGACGCCAGGAGCGCCGGCCTGAAGGTCACACTGCTTAAGACGCTGGGACGCGACAAGCTGTGCGAGGTGACTATTAAGGATGTTAAAGTGCCCGCCGATAACCTTGTGGGAAAACTGAACGGTGGCTGGCCGGTCATCAAGTCCATATTAAGAAAGGCCACCGTGTGCAAGTGCGCCGAGATGGTGGGCGGCGCCCAGGCCTCGCTGGATATGGCGGTCACCTATGCCAAGGAAAGGGTCCAGTTCAACCGTCCCATCGGCGCCTTCCAGGCCATTCAGCATTACTGCGCGAATATGGTCACCGACGTGGACGGTTCGCGTTTCATAACGTACAAGGCGGCCTGGACCGAGAGCGAGGGCCTGCCCGCCGATATGGAGGTCTCCATGGCCAAGGCATGGACCAGCGATGCCTTCAAGCGGGTGGCCGTGCTGGCCCACCAGATATTCGGCGCCATCGGCTTTACCATGGATCACGATATGCACCTTTACTTCCGCAGGGCCAAGGCCGGCGAAATAGTCTACGGCGATGCGGACTACCACCGGGAGAACGTGGCCGTGCAGCTTGGGCTGTAACGACCTGTTTCAACGCTTAAACGAGCGGGCGGCCGTCAGGCCGCCCGCTTTTTATTATTTACACCGGATACGGCCTGAATCAATGCGTGTGAAGCTGGATTTTTGACGTTCCCATAGATTAGAATATAGCGTTTTAAAAAGGACAAACAAGTTGCCACAGAGTATAAAACGCCCTGAACTGGATTATATCTTTCATCCGCGGTCCACAGCGGTGGTGGGCACCCTGCCTGATTCGCTCAACAAGTTCAAGCTGGGCAACCAGTTCATCAGGATGCTGCTTGAGTACGGGTACAGGGATCCGCTGTACCCGGTCGGAGAGGGCGAGGGGGATGTTTGCGGTATCAAGATATATCAAAGCATCAGCGAGATACCCGGTCCCGTCGACTATGTGATCACCGCCGTCCAGAGCAAGTATGTCCTTGATCTCGTGGAGGAGTGCGGCAGAAAAGGCGTCAGGGTGATGCACTTCTTCACCTCCGGTTTCAGCGAGATCGAGGATAAGTCAGGCATGGAGCTGCAGGAACATATGGTGGGCATCGCCCGGCGGTACGGGATTCGTATTATCGGTCCGAACTGCATGGGCATCTACTGCCCGGAGTCCGGCCTGGCCTTCGGCATGAATTTCTCGAAGAAGCCCGGCAGTGTGGGATACCTGGCGCAGAGCGGAGGGCAGTGCATCATCGGTGTCAGGGAAGCCAACCGCCGCAACATCGATTTCAGCAAGGTGGTCAGCTACGGCAATGCCTGTGATATCAACGAGTGCGACCTGCTGGAGTACTTAACGGATGACCCCGGTACGCATATAATCACCGCTTACATCGAGGGCACCAACCATGGTCCACGTCTGCTCAAGGCTTTGCGTAGGGCGGCCGACAGCAAACCGGTCATCGTATTTAAATGCGCGGACACGGGAGGCGGCTCGCAGGCGGCAGTGTCCCACACCAGCGCCATAGCCGGGTCCAGCCTGACCTGGGATGCGCTGCTGCGACAGACCGGCGCCATCAGGGTCTACAACGTCCAGGAGATGTTCGACGTGGTCACGGTGCTTCAGCGCTGCCCTGAGATCACCGGTTTGAGGACGCTGGTCGTCGGACACGGGGGCGGCTCGTGCGTGCAGGCCTCCGATGACTGTTGCAGGGCCGGCCTCACCATGCCCTTGCTGCCGCCGGAATACCGTCAGGCCCTTTGGGATATATACAAGTTCGATGCAGGCAACATTTTTAAGAATCCGCTTGACATAAATCCTTACTGGGGCGTCGATAAGGCCAGGGAGGCCCTGGCTGCTGTGGGTGGCTGGGATGGGGTGGACCTGATTCTGCTGCATTCCACGCCCGAGCAGGACCCCTTTGTGCCGCGCGAATTTCAGTTCAAGCTGCATACGGATGCCCTCTTGGGCTGGGGTGAGGTCGCGGTCAAGCCTGTTGTGATGGCCATGATGGTCAATACCGTGCCCGGCGATGACGGCCTTCCCGAGAAATCATTTCAGAGGTTGCTCGATGCGGGTTTCGCCGCGTTCCCCAGCGTCGCCCGGGCGTCCACCGCCCTTGTGCGCGCTAATGGATATTACCGGCGCAGGGCCGGCAGGCGCGGCTCCGCTTAGTAAGACCCGCCAACCTTCATCTAAATCTCCCCGGCCATTCATTATAAATTCACAATCCGGCTATAGAATGTCCTTATAAATTAAAGCGCAAAGGAGGCGCAGTCTATGAATAGCTGGATTAAAGTCGGCATCCCCGTAATTATCGCAGTGTTGCTGGTGGTGGCTTCGGTGGCCATTACGCTGGCCGCAACCGGCGGCAATGTTGCCCGGGCGGTGTCTGATTCATACTGGCAGGGACAGGTTTCAGACACGCAGTTTGCCCGCGGGCCGTGGTGTTCCGGTTGCCCCGGTTACGGCCAGGGAACAGGAACTGCCGACCCGGATGACGTTTATATACCGGGTGGGGCAACGTGTCCCAACTACCCGGGATACGGACAGGGCAGCCCCGGCGGCGGCGCGACCACCTACAGGGGCGGATGCTGCTTCCGGTAAAAAATATGATGATATCCTCTGACGCATAACTATCCTCCTGCAAAGGGACGAAGAATCGACCTCTTCGTCCCTTTATTTTAAGTGTGTTAAAATCAGTTTGGGGGATTATCCGAGAATGGCGCGCAGAAAGATACTGGTTGTGGATGACGAACCCAAGGTATGCGATCTGGTCAAGGCGTATCTTGAGAAGGACGGCTTCGACGTCATGCTGTCGGGCAACGGCAAAGACGCAGTGGAGAAAGCCCGCATGATCAAGCCCGATCTGATCGTGCTCGACCTCAACCTGCCGGGCATGGACGGCATCGAGGTCTTCCGCACGGTCAGGGCGTTCTCGAACATACCCGTTATCATGCTTACAGCAAGGGACGACGAGGTGGATAAGATCGTTGGATTGCAGATCGGCGCCGACGATTACGTCACCAAGCCCTTCAGCCCGCGTGAGCTGTCCGCCAGGGTGGCGGCGGTGCTGCGCAGGTATACCGATGGGACCAGGCCCGCCGGCAGGCTGGTCAGCGGAGATTTACTGGTGGATTTCGAACGGCACGAGGTCAAATATAGAAACGAGGCGGTCGGCCTTACCGCCGCCGAGTTCAAGCTTCTTGCCGTAATGGCCCGCAGTCCCGGCCGCGTCTTCACACGGCTGCAGCTTATGGACTCGGCCTTCGGCGAGACCTACGAGGGTTACGACCGGACCATCGATGCGCATATCAAGAACATTCGGCAGAAGCTGGCTAAGATAGTCGGCGATGCTGATAATCTTGTGGTTACGGTGCGGGGTGTCGGCTATAAGCTGGAGGAGTCTCATGAACAGCCTGTCCATTAAGCTCAGCCTGCTCTTCGCCGGCCTTGCTCTGTTGAGCATCGGCGCCCTGGCCGTCTGGGTTAACCAGACGGTGAATGCCAATTTTGCCAGCTATTGCGAGCAGCACAGCACCACCTGCCTGTGCGTCCATCCCGAAACGGGCATGGTGGGACTGGGTCAGGCCGAGCAGGACTTTCTGCAGGACTCGCAGCGCTCGCTGGGAATAGCGGCGGTTGTTGCCATGGCGGTAGCCGTTGCGCTGGGAGTGATTGTGAGTATACTGGTGACCAGGCCCATGCGGGAGCTGGCGGCTTCCGCCAGTAAGGTGGCCTCCGGCGACCTGGCCCAGCGCGTGAAACACAGGAGCGACGACGAAGTGGGAGAGGTATCCGCCGCCTTCAATACCATGGCCGAGCAGCTCGAGATGAAGGAAAAGAGCCGCAAGCAGCTGCTGGCTGACGTGGCTCATGAGCTGCGCAATCCGCTGAGCATAGTCCAGGGCAATCTCGAAGCCTGGCTGGACGGCGTCATTTCGCCCACGCCGGAGCAGATCGCCCCGGTATACGACGAAACAGTGCTGCTCAACCGCCTGATCACCGACCTGCGCGAGCTATCGCTGGCTGAGGCAGGTCAGCTGAAACTCGAAATCGAGGAGACGGACATGGCAGGGCTTATAAATGCCGAGGTAGCCGTTTTCCAGGCGCGCTGCCAGGAGAAGGAAATCTCGCTGTCCGCCGAGCTGGCGGAGGGACTGCCGCGCATCGATATCGACAGCGGACGCATCAGGCAGGTGCTGCACAACCTGCTGGAGAACGCGCTGCGTTTCAGCACACCGGGCGGCAGCATCAGGGTCAGTGCCCTCAAAGAGAAGAACAACGGCGTGGTGATTTCAGTATCCGACACAGGCAGCGGTATCGACCCCGCTGACCTGCCGCATGTTTTCGACCATTTCTATAAGGCCGATAAAGCGCGGCAGCGCAGCTACGGCGGGGCGGGCATAGGGCTGGCGCTGGTGCGGAAGTACGTAGAACTGCACGGCGGAAAGATCCGGGCGGAGAGCGAGCCGGGCAAAGGCAGCACCTTCAGCTTCACACTACCTGTGGCATCTTAATGTTGGGAAGAACCTGGGCACACGCTGTTTGTATTCCAGGTAGTCCTGCCCGAACTTGAGCTCCATCTCCTTCTCCTCGACTTTGGTGATCTGGAAGTAGAAGAAGAGCACCAGCAGCGGCGAGAAGATAAATGTCAGTGATATAGATCCTGTCAGGACACCCACGCCGAAGAACACCAGGAATATGCCCATCAGCATCGGATTGCGGCTGTATGCGTAGAGTCCCGTGGAGATGAGCTTCTGAGGGGGATTGATGGGCACGGGCGTGCCCCTGGCCCTGAAAAACTGTATATAGGTCCAGCTCATCATGGCTGCGCCCGGCACGAGCAGTATCAGCCCCAGTATGATGTTCCAGGGTTGATATACGACCGGGGTCAGGTTGAGCCACCTGTCGGTGAAGTATGCGCCGACGAAGAACAGCGCTATAAAGCAGCCGAAGAGAAATGCCACCAGCGCGGTGTAAAGCCACCGTTTCTTGCTTTCTCCTGAGGCGGCCATGTGGAAGATTGCGTCTGCAATTCGTTCAAATATACCCATTTTCAGGCGATTATACAGCGGCGGTGACATAAATGAAACAGGGGGCCTCACGGCCCCCTGTCCTGTTTAAGGAGGTTTGGATTGTGAGAATCAATCGTATTAAGGATGCGGGTGTCTGCCGTGCAGGGCGCCTATGGTCCATTTCTGCCACTGTGTGCGCAGCTCGCCCGGCTCTATCATGGAGGTATGGTTCCCGCATGAGATCATGACCTGCTTCGGCTCGCTGGCCATGGCGTATGAGTAAAGGAACCTGTTGTATGGGGAAGTCTGGTCGCCCAGGCAGAAGACGAAGAGCTTTGCGCAGTCTTCCAGGCCGGACAGTGCCTCCGAGGGTTTGGTCCTGATCCAGAATTCCAGAAATCTCCTCCAGTCCACGCGCATCTTGATCTTATTAACCAGGTTGAAATACTGAAATATGGACCTGGCTATCAGGCGCAGTAGCGGATGGACGAAATGGTCGGGGTTCCTGACCACTTTGTTTTTAAACTCACCCGGGCAGGCCAGCGCTACCAGCACCCTGGCCTTTCTGAGTTTGCCTGCTGCTAAAATAGCCGAGAAGGCGCCCATGCTGTGCCCTATGAGGCCCATTTTCTTATGGTCGACCTCCGGCCGGTTGTGCAGGAAATCCCAGGCGTCGATAACGTCGTTCACGATGCTGCCGTCGAGAGTACCCTCGCTGGAGCCATGGCCGCGGAAATCGAAGGTCAGGGTGACTATACCCTCGGATGCCAGGGTCCTGGCGCTGTTCTCGAAGGCTACCTGGTCGCCGCCGTACCCGTGGCACATGACCGCGCCGGGCAAGCGGCGTCCTTTGCCTGCGCCGGACGGTATGAAGAGCGTTCCATTAAGTTCTATTCCATTGCTGCCGAAAGTTACGGGCTGCTCCGACACGGTGTGTTTTTGCAGTTCGCTTATAGCTGTCTGTAAGTGTATCACGTGATAATCTCCTCTCTATGAGTGAAGTATACCTGCCGAGGAGATGGATGCCATCGGAGGTTGGGACGGTTTTGAGCGGATGTAATAATTTCGCGCATCGTCCTTACGTACCATGAGGGGATCATACTTTCGGACGACTGCCCGGCGTATCGGGAAGGCAAAAAGAGAGGCCGCCGTTTAAACGGCGGCCTCTGTGAGGCGGATTTGTGATCCGGGTCAGATCCACTTAAGGGGAATGAAGATGAGGAGCGAGATGATGTCCACCGCGGCGATCACCCCCACGGTTATCAGTTTGCTCTTCATGGTCTTCATGTCCAGCACCCAGTAGCTGACCAGGAAGAAGGGCAGGTAGCCGATCAGCCAGATCAGCCAGGGAGCGCCCAGGCTCCACCAGCTGTATTCCCAGGTCAGCGCGCCCACCCAGTTGAGCAGGCACTCTATGCACACCGCCAGGATTGCGCCGACAACGGCGAAGACCAGGCGGTTGTTTATGCCCAGTATTTTCAGGCTCTTGTCCGAGGGGAGCATCTTGCACATGACGATGCCCATGATGGAGAACATGAAGGTGATCTCGATGTTGAGGCCGATCAGCAGCACCAGCGCGCTGCCGTGGTCCGGTGTGCCCCAGACCGGGGCGAAGTTGGTGAAATGGAAGACCAGGCCGTTCCAGATCTCATTGAACCAGTCCATCAGCCAGAAGGCCAGGCCCGCCAGCACCAGGCTCCAGTTCTTCTTTTCGACCTCGTTGGCGTAGACGTACATGACGAGCAGCAGCAGGGGGATGACATACCATTGGAAGTGGCTGCCGTCGCGCAGTAATGCCAGTGCTTGTTGCGCCGATTCTGCCATAATATTCCTCCTCCTTTATATTTTTATTCGATTACTGATTTCAATAACATGGCGCCCGTTATTTCCCGGGTTCACCCAGCCCGATCCGGTTGAATACATACTTTTTCAGCAGCATATCGATGGCGACCAGCAGGCACTTTAAAACAAAGACATGCACGAAACCCCAGTAAGGATTCCAGCCGCCCCCGTGGGCCCATTTGCCCGAAAGGAGGGATGTGGCGATGAAAAACGCCTCGGTGCCGGCTGTTGTTATGATGAAGCACAACAGCACAATTTTTTTATCGTATACAGTTCGATAAAGAAAAAGCAGTATGATACCCAGGACAAACGACCATGCCAGGAAAATCCAGGGAACGGGGGGCACAGCCGTTGCGGTTGGGTCATACCAGATTTGGATGACACATACCCCGTACCATTCAATCAGGAAGGTCGGCCAGGACCAGATAAATGCAGACAGGGCCGCACTGTAAAAATCTCTCTTGTTTTTGGTCCTCCACCACAGGATAAGGACGATAATCACACCGGCTATCGTTGAGAACAACCACACCTGCGTGAGCGCCATAAAGCACCTCCTCCGATGATATCGAGCTATGACCGGCTACAGGTATCGGCGCCAACGGCTTCATCTGCCATATCCGATCATGCTTGTGTCCGAATATTATACACTTACGACTAATGCCCCGCAATAGGCGCCGTGCAGCGTTTTTTCCCTTTGAGCGGCTTGACCGATATGCGTCGTCCCGGGTGCTAAGCTGTGAATCCCAGGCGCTTCCTCATATCGACGATCAGCTTCTCAAGGTCCACAGCTGCAGGCGGCTCGCTCCTGGCTGCCATTACCTTGGCCGTGGTCTTCTGCACTGCCAGCGCCCTGGGATTGATGCCCTGCTGTTTGGCCTCGCTGAGTATGCTGGAGGAGAGCGGTCCGATCAGGTCACGCAGCACCCTGAACAGGTCGTCCGAGCTGCCGCCCAGGACGTCCACCACTCCCAGTATCACCCCTCCTGCGTTGGATATGAAATCAGGCACCGCCAGAATGCCCTTCTTGAAGAGGATGGCCTCGGCCTCGTCCGTCATCGGTATGTTGGCGATGCTGGAGATAATCCTGGCTTTGATGCTGCCCGCGTTCTTTTTGGTTATCACGTACGGCCGCGCGCCGGGTATGAGTATATCCACCGGCAGGCTGTAGATCTCCTGGCTCCTGATGCGTTTGGCCTTTTTATATTCCGTGACAGCCTTGTCGCCCGCCGTCTTGCGCGCCTCCAGCAGGGCTTTCACATCCAGGCCGTCCTTATTGTAGATGCCGCCGTCGATGGTCGAGATCGCCACCACGCTGGCGCCGGACTCGCTGATGTAGCGGGCCACACCGCCGCCCACCTTGCCGAAGCCTTCGATGGCCACCTTTGCGTTCTTGACGTTGACCCCGGCGAACTGGCAGGCCGAAAGGGCGGCTACCGCCACACCGTAACCCGTGGCGTGGTCCTCCAGCGGCTCGCCGTCGATCATCTGGGACGAAAGGCCGGTGAATTTCTTGGGCACACCGGCCCCTTCGAAGAAGGTAGCGACATCGTCGTTGTCAGTGCCCATGTCGGCGGCCAGCGTAACGCCTGCGCCCAGCAGCGTCTTGACGGCCCTGCCGAAGGACAGCATCAGCTCCCTGCGCTGCGGACCGCGGATGCCGGGCTCGGCCCAGATGCCCGCCTTGGCGCCGCCGATGGGGAAGTCGAGGATGGCGAACTTGTGGGTCATGGCTCGTGCAAGCAGGAATATCTCCTCGGTGGTTATATCGGGCAGCATGCGCGTGCCTCCCGCCGCGCCCCCTATGGATACGGTATCGACGACCACGACACCCCTCAGTTCGGTTGAAGGGTCGTAAACGTGCAGGACTTTCTCGGGTCCGAGCTGATCGATAGTTGTAACCCAGGCTGGCATAATGGCCACCTCCTTTTCAAAGTCTGGCCTGTTTTACCATAAATCATATGACAATGCAATAGGCCGTTCGCCCGGTTCGGTTGCACTGCCGCTCAACGTATGGATTTAAGCGCTTTTTTGGCCTCGAGCGGTATGTCCAGCGTGAAGGTCACATCCTCCATGGAAGCGATGACCGGCTTGAGAATTTCCCGGTAGCGGCTGGCCCGAAGGTCGTGCAGGACATGATGCGCCCCCTCCCTCACCTCCTCCGATTCCGGGTTATCTACAATAGCCTGCAGGATCGGCTTGACCGATTTATCCCCAATGCCTATCAGTGCCTCCGCCGCCAGCCAGCGCACGTCGAATAGCCTGTCCTGCAGCGCCGTCACCAGCGCGTCGATGGATTTGGGGTCCATGATCTGTCCCAGCGCTTTGGCCGACTCCCACCTCACGGTCTGATTGCGGTCTTTCAACGCGCCCACCAGCGCGGTTACCGCCGGCCTGCCGATGTCGACCAGGGCCGCCCTGGCCTTGCTCCTGGTGACGCCGTCCTTGCCGCCCAGCAGACTACAAAGTGTATTGACATCGTTGGTTGCGGTAGGATCCGCCGGTTTGGCGGATTTATCCTTGCCCATGTCGTCCTCCTGAAGTTTTACTTGGTTTGCCCGGTGCCGGCTGGCAGCGCGGGCAGAAATAGGTGCCCCTCTGCCCCACCACAATGCGGCTGATGGGTGTGGAGCATCGGGGACAGGAACAGCCGCCGCGGTGCGCCACGGCGAATTCCTCGTGCGCCCGTCCCGCCTCTCCGTCCGGGCGGCGGTAGTTGCGTATGCTCGCGCCCTGGTTTTTCACTGCTTTCTTCAGCACCGCCCTGATGGACCTGTGCAGGGCCGCGATCTCTTTCGGCTTGAGCGAGTTGGACGGTCTCAAGGGATGTATGCCGGCGGCGAAGAGCGCCTCGTCGGCATACATGTTGCCGATGCCCGCGATGCGCTCCTGGTTGAGCAGCGCCGTCTTGACGGGCGTCGAGCGGGTCGCCAGATATGCGGCCAGCGCCGCACGCGTGAATTCGTCACTCAGCGGCTCTATGCCGAGCTTGCCCACCACTTTCCCCGCGTCACGGACCAGATTGAACGTGCCGAACCTTCTCACATCGGTGTAGACCAGCTTTGAGCGGTCGTCCAGTATGAGCTCCAGCCTTGAGAAAGGCTCCGGCCCGGCGGGGTTCCACAGCAGGGCGCCGGTCATGCGCAGATGGACGACCAGATTATTGCCATGCGAGAGGCTGAAAATGATATATTTGCCGCGCCGCGACAGTCCCTTGATGCTGCGCCCTATCAGGCGCCGGCAGAACTCCTCCACCCCGGTCTGCTGTAGCGGCCTGGTGTCCCTGACCACGATGCCGATAATAGTTTTTCCCACCACGCGGGGCCTCAGGTTGTTGACGATGGTCTCGACTTCCGGCAGCTCGGGCATCAGGCCATCTCACCCCAGTTCTGTCCCACCTTGATGTCGATTTTGAGCGGCACCACCAGCTTTATGGCTGCGGGCATGATCTCCAGCACCATCTGTTTAATAGCATCCATCTCCTCCGGCGGCGCCTCGAACACCAGCTCGTCATGCACCTGCAGTATCATCATGGTCTTCATGCCGCGCTTTTTCATCTCGCGGTGAAGGTTGACCATGGCGATCTTGATGATATCCGCCGACGTGCCCTGCACGGGCATATTGATGGCCATGCGCTCGGCGGACTCCCTGGCCAGCCGGTTGGTCGAGTTTATCTCCGGTATAAAGCGCCTTCGGCCCAGCACCGTCTGCACGTAGCCGAGGGCCGCCGCCTGCCGCTTGGTGGCCTCCAGGTAGTTCTTGACGCCCGGGTAGCGCTTGAAATAGGTGCTGATAAATAGCTCGGCCTCCTCCCTGCTCAGGTCGGTGGCCTGCTGGAGGCCGTATCCGCTCATGCCGTAGATGACACCGAAGTTGACCGTCTTGGCGGCGCGGCGCATGCGCGGCGTGACCTCGCTGTCCGGCACCCCGAACACCTCCGAAGCCGTATGCGTGTGGATATCTTCGTCGCGCAGGAAGGTGTCGATCAGCTCCTGGTCCTTCGAGAGGTGCGCCAGCGCGCGCAGGTCGATCTGCGAGTAGTCGGCCGACAGCAGCATCCATCCGGGCTGCGCAATAATAGACTGCCGGATCCTGGCCCCGATCTCGCCCCTCACCGGCAGGTTCTGCAGGTTTGGCTCGCTGGACGACAGCCGTCCCGTCGTCGTGCCCGTCTGGTTGAAGCTGGTGTGCACCCGGCCCGTTTTGGGATTGATCAGCTGCGGCAGGGCGTCGGTGTAGGTGGATTTCAGCTTGGAAAGCTGGCGGTATTCCAGTATGAATTTGATCACGGGGTGCGCGTCCTTCAGCTCCTCGAGCACGGCCGCATCGGTGGAGAAGCCGCTCTGCGTCTTGCGTTTGGACTGCAGCGGCTGCAGCTTGAGCTCATTGAAAAGCACGCCCGAAATCTGCTGGGGCGAGTTGATGTTGAACTGGTGGCCGACCGCCTCATAGATGGACTTCTCAAGCCGCTGCATGTCCGCGCCCAGCGCGGCCGACATCTCCATCAGCAGCGCACGGTCCAGCAGCACGCCGTTCATCTCCATCTCGGCCAGCAGCGGCACCAGGGGCATTTCCACGTCGTTGAACAGGCTCCACAGCTCCTCGCTGCGCAGCTCCTGCTCCAGCGATTCCTTGAGCCTGAGCGTTATGTCGGAGTCGCTGCAGCCCAGCTCGCCCACCTGCTCGATGGAAAGGCGCGCCGGCGATACCTGTTTGGCGCCGCTGCCCGTCAGGTCGGCCAGCTCGCGCGCCTCGATGCCCAGCCTGTTGAAGGCCAGCGACTTGAGATTGAGCGACTTCTCGCCCAGCAGGTAGGCGGCTATCAGCACGTCGAAGTTGACGCCGCCCATCTTCAGCCCGTTCTGGGACATTAATATGATGTCGAATTTGCCGTCGTAGACTATTTTGGCGTAGCGCTCCTGCGTTATGCAGGCGCCCAGTGCCTTGATGATTGTTTTAAGCGGAAGCTGCCCCGTGCGATCGAGAGTCATGTGTCCGATGGGAATGTAATATGATTCGCCACGCGCCGGCGAGATGGCGATGCCCACCAGCCCGGCCTGCATGGCATTGTCGCCGGACGGCGTTACCGAGACCGCGAAAGTTCCTGCGTATGACAGTCGCAGAGCCAGCTCGTCCAGCTTCTGTGCGGAGCTCACGATGATATAGCTGCTCCCGGCCGCTTGTGTTGCGGGGGCGGCTGCAGGGGTGGACGATGGGGTGGATGACGGCGCGGATGACGGCGCCCCGCCGATCTCCTCGGGCAGACGCGACAACAGGGATGAGAAGCCGAGCTCGCGGAACAGCTCCACCACGCTGTTGCGGTCGTACGAGCTGACCTTGCAGGCGTTTATGTCGAAGGCAACAGGCACGTCGGTGACTATGGCGGCGAGCTTCCTGTTCTGCATGGCGGTCTCGCGGCTATCGCGCAGCAGGTTTCGTATGCGCTCCGGCTGGACCTCGTCCACGTGATCGTACAGGTTGGCTATGTCGTGGAACTGCTGCAGCAGCTTGACGGCCGTTTTATCGCCGATGCCCTTGACGCCGGGTATGTTGTCCGAGGGGTCGCCCACCAGCGCCTTGTAGCTGATGAGCTGCTCCGGGTCTAGGCCGTATTTCTCCTTCACGGCGGGGGCGTCGTAGACCACCGTGTCGGCGAAGCCGCGCCGCGGGGACATCACGCGGATGCCCGGCTGCACCATCTGCAGCATGTCGTTGTCGCCGGTTATGATCAACGTGTCCACACCTTCCGCGTTGGCCCGCGTGCTGATGGTGCCGATCAGGTCGTCGGCCTCGAAGCCGTCCATCTCGAACACGGGCAGGTTAAAGGCCCCGGCCAGCTGGTGGACGCGCTCGATCTGCGTGACCAGTTCGGGGGGCGTTTTAGGTCGCTGCGCCTTGTAGTCCTCGAACATCTCGTGCCGGAAGGTGGGGGCGGCGCGGTCGAAGGCGATGGCCCAGTAGTCGGGCTTGTTCTCCCGCAGCAGCTTTAGCAGCGTGCTGGCGAAGCCCTGCACGGCGTTGACCATCTCCCCGGTCCTGGTGATGGAGAGGGGCGGCAGCGCGTGGAATGCGCGGTGCACCAGCGCATTTCCATCGAAGAGAATTAAGAGGGGCTTTTCTTTAGACATCACCCGTACCCGCCTGCATTACCGCAATCTTACGGCACATTATAGCATTAAACCGCGCTATGGCACGGAGTTAAATTGGGTTAGAATATAGCCGGAGAAAGGATGAATATCAAAATCGGCGAATATACCATCAGGGACTGGGCGCCCTCGGACGAGGCGGCCCTGGTTAAATACGCCGACAACCGCAAGATCTGGCTCAACCTGGATGACCGCTTCCCGCATCCCTATACGGCGGCGGATGCCCGCGAATGGATCGGCCTCTCGACCAGGGAACCTGTAACCAACTTTGCCATCGCCACGGACAGGGAGGCCATCGGCGGCATCGGCCTGAAATTGCTTGGCGGCGTCTTCCGCCGGTCGGCCGAGCTGGGCTACTGGCTGGCCGAGCCCTACTGGGGAAAAGGCATCGCCACGGCCGCTGTGCCCGTGATAGTCGACTTCGCCTTCGGCAAGCTGGATATGGTGCGCCTGCAGGCGCTGGTCTTCGCCCGCAACACCGCCTCCGCGCATGTGCTGGAGAAGTGCGGCTTCAAGCTGGAGGGGCGCCTGGTCAAAGGCATTTACAAGGACGGCGAGAACATCGACGGGCTGATCTACGCCCGCTTGCGCGACGGTATCTGAGCGCCTGCGCTGACCCGAGCTTCCTGTTATGGTATACTGATACTTTAATTAAGGAGTGATCGTAGATTGGCTAAACGGGACATACTGTCTGTATCAGACCTCACGCCGGACGAGGTGCAGCAGCTCGTAGAGAAGGCGGCGAAGTCCAAGAAAGGGCCCTGGACTCAGGTCCTGGAGGGCAAGAACATCGCCCTGCTCTTCGAGAAGCCCTCGCTGCGCACCAGGATGAGCTTCGAGCTGGCCGTCCACCAGCTGGGCGGCTACGCTATCTATATGTCCCCCGAAGAGGTCGGGCTGGGCAAGCGCGAGTCGGTGCCCGATGTGGCCCACGTGCTCAGCCGCTACGTGCAGGGAATCGTGTCCCGCACTTTTATGCACCATACGCTTGAGAAACTGGCCGAGTTCGCCTCCATACCGGTGATCAACGCCCTCTCCGACTACGAGCATCCCTGCCAGGCGCTGGCCGACCTGACCACCATCTACGAGCGCAAAGGCAAGTTCAAGGGGCTTAACCTGGCCTTCATCGGGGATGGCAACAACGTGGCAAATTCGCTGCTGCTGGCCTGCTCCATGGTGGGTATCAATTTCCTGATCGCCTCGCCGCAGGAGTACAGCCTCAAGGATAAGATACTGATGGTCGCCAACAAGTACGCCGAGAAGAGCGACAGCCATATCATGCTGCTGGAGGAGCCCGCCATGGCGGCTAAAGACGCCGACATCGTTTACACCGACGTCTGGACCAGCATGGGGCAGGAGGAGGAGTACGAGCAGCGCTGCATCGCCTTCCACGATTACCAGATCAACGAAAAGCTGCTGTCGTACGCAAAAAAAGACGCCATCGTCATGCATCCCCTGCCCGCCCACCACGGCGACGAGGTGGAGGTTGGCATCATCGATAAATACCGCTCAATCATCTTCGACCAGGCGGAAAATCGCCTGCACTTTCAGCGCACGCTGCTGGCCGAGCTATATAAATAGGCCTTTACGGGCGCCCATCTCCGTAGTATTACGTATTAAGTTGCATCGCCGCATGAATTAGAATGGTTGCACGCAGATGAATCCAATAATAAGCATCGTGGGACGGCCCAACGTGGGCAAGTCCACGCTCTTCAACCGCATCGCCGGCGCCCCCATAGCCATCGTGGAGGACCTGCCGGGCACCACGCGCGACCGCATCTTCGCCGATGTCAGGGCGCTCGACCACGAGGTCACGCTGATCGATACCGGCGGGCTGGAGCCCGTGCCGGGCTCCGAGATGGGGCGCAAGGTCAAGAAGCAGGTGGAGGCGGCCATCGCCGAGTCCGACCTGGTCATCTTCGTTGTCGATGCCAGGGACGGCCTGATCGCCGCCGATTCCGAGATAGCCGACAGGCTGCGCAGCCTTGGCAAACAGGTGGTGCTGGCCGCCAATAAGGCCGAAACCGAAAAACAGAGGAGCTCCTCTGCCGAGTTCTATCAGCTCGGATTGGGCGAGCCCCTGCCCATCAGCGCCCACCACGGCCGCGGCATACATGAGCTGCTGGAGGCCGTCGTGGCCAAGCTGCCTCCCCCGTCCGAGACGGCGGAGGAGGATGGCAGGCCCAGGCTGGCCATCGTGGGACGGCCCAACGTGGGCAAGTCCCTGCTGGTCAACGCCGTGGCGGGGTCCGAGCGCACAATCGTCGACCCCACGGCGGGCACGACCAGGGACGCCACGGACACCGTGGTCAAACACGGCGGCAGGGAGGTCGTGCTGATCGATACGGCCGGCATACGCAAGCGCGGCAAGGCGGGCGTGGGGCTGGAGTATTACGGGCTGGTGCGCACGCTGCGCGCCATCAACCGCTGCGACGTGGCCCTGCTGATCATGGACGCCACCGAGTTCATCACGGCGCAGGATACGCACGTGGCGGGCTATATCAAGGAGGCCTGCAAGGGCATCGTGCTGGTGGTCAATAAATGGGACCTGGCGGACCCGGATACCCGGGACGATTACGTGGCCGCCGTTGACAAGCGCATGAAGTTCATCGCGCATGCCCCGATATTATTCACATCGGCCCTCACCGGGCTGGGCGTTAAAAACATCATACCGATTGCCCTTGAAGCCTGGGATGAGAGGCAGAAGCAATTGCCGGACGACGTGATCGACGGGCTGGTCAAAGAGGCGGTGGCCTCGCATGCCCCGCCGCCCCGCGGGACGAAGAGGCTGGTGGTTTACCGGGCATACCAGGGCGGAGTCAATCCCCCCTGCTTCACCTTCCTGGTGAACGACCCGCTGCTGGTGCATTTCTCATACGAGCGCTACCTGGAGAACAGGCTGCGTCAGACGTTCGGTTTCTACGGAACCTCGCTCAAGCTCCTGTTCAAAAAGGCATCGAAGAAGTCAAGTAAAACCGGAGGAAAGATCTCGTGATATTACCCTTGAAATTCCTCGCCATAGCCGTCCTGGCCTACCTTCTGGGCGCCATCCCCTTCGGCCTTATCATCAGCCGCAGCATGGCGCACGTCGACATCCGGCAGCACGGCAGTGGAAACATCGGCGCCACCAACGTGTTCCGCACGCTGGGGACCAGGCCGGGCATACTCACCGCCCTGCTCGACCTGGGCAAGGCCGCCCTGGCGGTCTTGCTGGGCATGCTGATCATCGGCAGCGACACTTTCATCGTTGCCGGACACGATATACATATACAGGCCGCGCAGTGCCTGGCCGCCATCATGGTCATGGTGGGGCACAACTGGTCGGCCTATATCGGTTTCAAGGGAGGCAAGGGGGTGGCCTGCTTCATCGGCGGACTGCTCGTGATCAACTGGATGGTGGCCCTGGTGGGCCTGGCGGCGGGCATAGCCGTGGCATTAACCACACGCTATGTCTCGCTGGGCTCCATGCTGGCCTCCCTCTGCGTATTCTTCGCCATGCTGGTGCTGGCGCTGCTGGCCCTGGTGGCCCCGCTGTACGCGCTCTACGGCCTGGTGGCGGCGGTCCTCATCATCTGGCAGCACCGTACCAATATCACGCGCCTGCAGGAGGGCACCGAGAACAAGCTGGGCGCCGGGCCGCATAAGACAAAAAAATAGTCCGGTTCAGTCCAGGCTCTGCAGCAGCTCTTCGCCCGGACGGGCGAATTCCTCGGTTTTGGGCAGGCTGGCCGCCAGCTCCTCCAGCAGCTGCTTCTGGCGGTGGTCCAGCTTTTCGGGCGTGATCAGTCTGGTTATCACCAGCTGGTCGCCGCGTCCCCGCGAGTTGAGCCGCGGGAATCCGCGTTCCCTGATGCGAAAGACCTTGCCGTGGTGTGTGCCGGGCGGCACCTTGAGGCTGAAGACCCCCTCCATGGTGGGCACGTTGACCGTGCATCCCAGCGCGGCCTGCGCGAAGTTGAGCGGCAGGGCTATCACTATATCTGACTGTCGGCGCACGAAGAACTTGTGCGGTTTGATGTCGAAGCGCAGGTAGAGGTCGCCGGGCTGGCCGCCGTAGTAGCCGGCCTCGCCCTCGTGCTGCATCCTCATCTGGCTCTCCTCGTCCACCCCGGCAGGTATGCTGACGTGCAGCTTGCGTTTGATCCTCTCTCGACCCTGTCCGCGGCACTGAGCGCAGGGCGACTTGATCACGGTGCCCTGTCCGCTGCAGTTGGGGCAGGTGGAGGTCTGCACGAAGCGCCCGAAGATGCTCTGCGCCGTGCGCCGCACCTGTCCCGCCCCGTTGCAGTCGGGACATTTCTCGGGATTGGTGCCGGGTTTGCAGCCGATGCCCTTGCAGGCGGAGCACAGCTCGACGCGGCTGATCTCGATCTCCCTGGCGGCGCCGGTGTAGGCCTCCTCGAAGGACAGCGATACCCTGAATCCGATGTCCTGGCCCTTGTGCGGTGAGCGCCTCTGGTTGGTGGAGGCGGCGCCGCCGAAGAAGGCCTCGAAGATGTCCCCCAGGCCGCCGAACTCGAATGAATCGAAGCCCATGCTGTCGCCGCCGTTGCCGGGCGAGCGGCCGGTGCGGTCGTAGAAAGCGCGTTTATCGGTGTCCGAGAGCACCTCGTAGGCCTCGTTTATCTCCTTGAAGCGCTCGTCGGCGCCGGGGTTGCCGTTGCGGTCGGGATGATACTCCATGGCCATCCTGCGGTAGGCCTTTTTGAGCTGCTCATCCGAGGCGCCGCGCGGCACGCCCAGTATCGAGTAATAGTCTTTAGCGGGAGCCATATTTAAAAAACCTCAATTTACCAGTATAAACAATGCGAGTTTGTATAATCAAATTTTAGCTACGGATGGTGCGGAAGTGCGGCAAATCGCCGCCGGTGGTGCATTGCGTTGACATTATTATTCGACAGGATTAATATAATCTGAGTTCAGCGCGAGAATGTCTGGGCGAGACTGGGTGCGTTTTGCGTTTAAAATACGGATATTCGTATTGTTTATCAGGGAGTGAAACCATGTTACGGTACTGTAACATGGTTTTTTATCAGTGTAGGGGGATTGGCATATGACAGGTAAAATAGCCGCTCTGCTTCTGATCCTGGCACTGGCACTGGCGGTGCTGCCGCTGCAGTCGGAACATGGAGTCAGCGCCGACGGGGGCGTAACCGAGGTCTGGGTAGCGACCACGGGCAGCGACGGCAATCCCGGCACCGAAGCACAGCCCTTCGCCACCATCCAGAAGGGTATAGACACTGTTGAGATAGGCGATGGAGGTACGGTGCATGTGGCTGCCGGGACTTATTATGAGAACCTGGACATATCCAAGGCAGTGGACCTAGCAGGCGCCGGCGCTCCTGATACGATTATAGACGGTGGCGGCTCGGGCAGGGTAATCTACATTTCCAGTAATCCGGATACACAAAACGTTATATCCGGTTTTACAATTCGCAACGGTGTTTCCGACAGTCCCCACGGCGGGGGCATATACATTGGCGAGACACATATAGTCACCCTCAACGACTGCGTTGTCAAAGACAACGCAGCCGAATACGGCGGCGGCATTTACAACACAGGCCAGCTCAACATGTACAGATGCACCGTAAGTGGCAATTCTGCTGTTTATCATGGCGGCGGCATTCAAAATACACCGGGTGTTATAGGAGAAAGTGGTGAGATGTGGCTGACCAACTGCACCATAAGCGATAACCACCTGACCAGAGCTGAATTTAACAGCGGCGGCGGAGTCTGGAATAACGGCACTGTGACGCTGCATAATTGCACTATCGTCAGTAACTCCACGAGCAACTTCACTGGTGCCCTGGGCGGCGGATTCGCTAACTCCTCAGATAGAACTGCCTACTTCAAAAACTGCATTGTGGCCAACAATACGTCAGGTGACGGCATTAACAACAACGGTTATTCCGAACCTCCTGACGGGATCATATCTCAGGGCTGCAATATCGATAGCGAGAACTCGTGTAACTTCAACCATCCATCCGACCTGATAGGCACCGACCCATTGCTTGGCCCGCTGCAGGACAATGGCGGGCCCACCTTCACGCACGCTATTTCTCAGATAAGTCCGGCGTTCAATGGAGCCGCCGACGGCCCGGATCACGACCAGCGCGGCTTTACCAGGCCAATGCTCGACGGCTTCGACATCGGCGCCTACGAGCTCCAGCGCCTGGTCCCCCCTTCAATTACATCGGTCAATCCCAATTCGGGTACCCAGGGGCAGACGCTGGATGTCACCATAACGGGCACTAACTTCACGGGAGCAACCTCGGTCAGGTTCGGCGCACTGGGCAGCTATGTCTCGGTGAATGGCTTCACGGTAGATAGCGATACGCGGATAACCGCCAGTATCACCATAATGTCCTTTGCTTCACCCGGCGTCAGGAATGTCTCGGTTACCACTCCTGCCGGCACCGGCAGCCTGAATGACGGATTTACCGTTACCCGGGCGGGGCAGCAAACCCAGAATGTGCAAACAGCCACGGGAAGCGGCGCCGCCACCTTCACCACCAATGGTGGCTCTATCAATAATCTGACCGCATCGGCCGCGACGGCATGTGGCGATCTGGAAGGATACAGTTTCCCACATGGCTTTTTCTCATTTAATATCACCAATCTTACCCCGGGCTCAACCGTGACTGTAACCATCACGCTTCCCTCTGCTATCCCTGCGGATTCACAGTACTGGAAATGCATCAATGGACAATGGGTGAATGTCACCTCGCTGATCGGCGATAACGATGGTGATAATTTACTGACACTAACCCTGACAGACGGTGGTCCGGCGGATGCCGACGGTGCAGCGAATGGCACCATTATAGATCCGGGTGGTCCTGCCATAGCCGTAACGCCGGGTGTCCAATCCGGCGCGAGCACAGGGCCGCAGTCGTCCTCGCCGTCCCTCCACTCTCCCGCTTCTCAGGCTCCCGTCAGCCTGCCCAATATTTACGTGCAGAGCGCCTCGCTGTCTGTCGACAGGGTGGCGCCGGGGGGCGTACTGACGGTAAACGTCGGCGTGGCCAACAGGGGCACGGGTAAGGGCTCAACCACGATCAGGCTGTACGTCA
This sequence comes from Dehalococcoidia bacterium, assembly GCA_041653995.1. NCBI lineage: Bacteria > Bacillati > Chloroflexota > Dehalococcoidia > Dehalococcoidia bacterium. The sequence continues at coordinate 2,058 of JBAZEK010000002.1, read as the reverse complement.
ACGGCGAGGAAGATTCCAGCCGGGGCATCACGCTGGAGAGCGGGGACAGCCGGCAGGTTATTTTCACGCTGAGCCGCAGCCGGCCCGGCGCCTACAGCGTCCGGGTGGATGGTGCGCAAGCAGGCAATTTCATAGTTGAGGAGATCGTTGATGCCAACCTCATCCTGTTCGTCAGCTGCGCCCTGATTTTCGTCTCCCTGGTATTAGGATTTATATACATATCAAGACGGCAGAGATACACGTGCTAAAACAATGAAGACAATGCCGATGTCAGGGGGCAAATCAAACGGGAGAGATACTTCTATGGCAGGGAAGATAGTTTCGCTGGTTTTAATCTTATTGCTGTCGCTGGCGGCGCTGCCGCTGCAGCCGGAACATGGAGTCAGCGCCAACGGCGGTATGCCTGAGGTCTGGGTAGCTACCACTGGCAGCGACGGCAATCACGGCACCGAGGCTGAGCCATTTGCCACCATCCAGAAGGGCATAGATACTGTTGACGCGGGCGGGACTGTTCACGTTGCCGCGGGAACCTACGTGGGACAAATCATAATTTCCAAAGCCCTGACTTTGGAGGGTGCTGGCGCACCCGACACCTTCATAGACGGTGGCGGATTCATTCCTTACGAAACTGTTGTTGAAAGCACGGCGGCTGATGCAGATGTAACCATTTCAGGCTTCACCATCCAGAACGGCTATCAGGATGGTGTTGCCGGTATCTTTATAAGAGCTTTGAATACGCTGAATCTCTATGACTGCACCGTCAGGAACAATGTAGGCTTAGGCACCGGCGGCATATTAAACTGGGGCACGCTTTATATTAACAGGTGCACAGTCAGCGGTAATTACGGGGCGCATGGTGGAGGAATAGAAAACCGGGGCACTCTATATATGTGCAATTGTACTATAAGCGGCAACTCTGCCTCCGGGTCCGAAGGCGGCGGTGGCATTTACAATGGGCAGGGCGACGAAATGACTTCGGAGTATTCAACCATCGCCAATAACCGGGCAACAGACGCTTCAGCCAAAGGCGGTGGGTTCTACAATGAAGGTACTGCTACATTTGAGAGCACCATAGTGGGCAACAACACAGCGGGCGATGCAGCCCATAACAATGGCTACACTGAACCGGGTGGTGTTACCGACTCTAATGGATACAACCTGGACAGTGAGAATAGCTGCGGCTTCAACGTGGGTACCGACCTGATAAACACCGACCCGTTGCTGGGCCCGTTGCAGGACAACGGCGGTCCAACCTTCACCCATGCTCTGCTGCACGGCAGCCTGGCCATAGACCATGGTATCGGAGAAGGCTTCCCAGCGGTGGACCAGCGTGGCGTACCACGTTGGCAGGGAAGCACCTGCGATACGGGCGCCTACGAGCTGACCCAGGCCTCCGTCGCCACGTCCACTGGCAGCGGGACAGCCTATTTTTCAACGCTTAACGGCTATTTTACAAACCTGACCGCGAAGGATGAATCGGCGCTTGCCTGCACGCCCAGGGAGGATCTCAGCTTCCCGCACGGCCTCTTCTCCTTCACCGTCACGGGAATCACACCGGGGTCGTCCGCAACCATTGTCATCATTCTGCCTGCGGATATGCCGGCGGACACGGAATACTGGAAGTGCATTAACGGGCAATGGGTTGACTGTACCTCGATGCTGGGCAGCAACAACAGCGACAGCGTCCTGACTATCACCATCAGAGACGGCGGCCTGGGTGACGCCGATGGGGTGGCTAATGGCGTCATCACCGATCCGGGAGGGCCGGCTTTAGTTGTTACCCCGCCGCCGTCTAACCAGACTTTAGTGAACGCAGGGCCGCAATCTTCCTCGCCGTCCATTCCCGCTCCATCTTCCCAGGCGCCCATAGGCCTGCCCAATATTTACGTGCAGAGCGCCTCGCTGTCTGCCGACAGGGTGGCGCCGGGGGACGTACTGACGGTAAACGTCGGCGTGGCCAACAGGGGCACGGGTAAGGGCTCAACCACGATCAGGCTGTACGTCAACGGCGAGGAAGATTCCAGCCGGGGCATCACGCTGGAGAGCGGGGACAGCCGG